>JBEVNE010000137.1:0-17512 GCA_040508275.1 Duganella sp. | reverse complement strand
CTGTAGTATTGATCGTACCGCCGATGCGCTGACCATTGCTGTTGACGGTGGGCTGCGGTGCTTCCTGTTGCTGCGCCGGGCGTGGCGGCGGCGGAGGCGCCACCTGTTCCGGCGGCCGGGCCACCGGCTCGGGCTGGCGTGGCGGTGGTGTGGTCTGGATCGAGACGTTACTGGATGCGACGGAATTGACTGCCATGATGAGCTCCCAACATCAGTTGAATCCAGAGTATGCCACTTTTTAAGGCACCATGCCTGTCTGCATGTTGTAGTGTGGCGGAAACACCATCCGCCGCCGCTTCAGCTCAGGCGCGGCCGCGTGGTGTACATGCCCGATGCCGATCCTGCGCCGGACAGCAAGGCGCCCGGCATGCCGCAATACGCCGCCTTGCCGGTCGTCATGCCGCAGTAGGCTACCTGCGGTGTCATGCCACAGTAGGCGACCTGCTGCGGCGGCATGCCGCAATAGGCGTTTTGTGGCGCGTTCCCGCTTTGAGCGCCGCCCGCCTGGCTCGGCGGCATGCCGCAATAGGCTGGCTGGGCGCGTACATAAGCTTCGCCAAATTCCGCTTCGTACAACTGCTGCATGCGCTGGCCGATGCGCGCCAGCGTGGCTTCGTCGTCGGCGCCGCGCATGCCGATGTAAGGGAAGTGGTGCAGGAAGTAACCGAACACGGCCTCGCAATCGGCCGCGTATTTCATGGTGTCGAGGATGTGGTAGTGCCAGAAGGTATCGACATCGACCAGTGGCGAGGTTGCTTCATGCGGGTATTTTTTCATGAGCGTGAGAAAGCGGCGGTATTCGCACTCGACTGCATTGGCGCGCTCCAGGCTCCAGCCTTCGCCGGACGCTTGATGCATGAGTTTGACTTTGATCGGTTCCAGATCGAGGGCAGTGATCGCATTCATGACATTCCTTTGCTGAGAGGTTGATAAAGGTTGGCAAGCAGAGCGATTTTGCCTGTTATCAGGTAATTACTATTGATAATTATCAACATCATCAGGAGTTTCTGACCTTGAGGGCGATTATTCTTAATGCGAACCTTGACGGGTTCAGGCCGCCAGGTGAGTGGTCTGGCTGTCCCGGCTGTCTGCCGGACTGGTGGCGAGGTTGAGCGGGACCGTAATGGCGACCGTGGTGCCGGCATTGGGCGCGCCGCTGATGGTGCAGGTGCCGCCGAGCAGGCTGATACGTTCTTCGATGCCGACCAGGCCGAACGAGCCGGCCTTGTTGCGGCTGCTGGGGCGCAGGCCGACGCCGTTGTCGGTGATGGTCATGTGCAGCATATTGTCGGACTGGCCCAGTTCCACCCTGACCACGCTGGCGCGGGCGTGGCGCGCGATATTGCTCAGTGATTCTTGCAGGATGCGGAAAAAAGCCATGGCGCAGTGCTCATCGACGCGGATGTCGTGCTGATGCTCGATCAGCTCGCACACCATACCCGAGCGCTGGCGGAACTGGGTAATCTGCCATTCGAGGGCGGCGTTCAGGTCCAGGTCCAGCACGGTCGGGCGCAGGTCATTGATAATCTGGCGCACGCTTTTGATGACGCTGTCGATCTGGCGCAGCGTGTTGACGGCGCGTGCGTGCAGGCGCGGGTGGCGGTGGCGGGTGCGCGTGGCCAGCTGGTCGGTTTCGATGCGCAGCACCAGCAGATTCTGGCCGAGGTCGTCGTGAATTTCGCGCGCGATGCGCTTGCGTTCCTGCTCCTTGATCTGGTCCGCGTGCGCGGCCAGGCGGCGCAGCTTGTGGTGCGACTGTTGCAGCTTGGCCTGGCTGTCGCGTAATTCCTTGGTCATGGCCTTGGCGATCTTGATGGCGCGCAGGCGCGATGACGACAGGCTGTGGAACAGCAGGAAAAACATCAGCGTGGCGATAAAGCCGGCGCCCATGGCCAGCCACGGCACAAACAGGTCGAAACTGCTCGACCAGGCCTGCTTGGGAGCGCTGAACAGCGCCTGCCACTGGCGGCCGTTAAAGTCGAGCGGCAAGACCACCGAATACTGCGACACCCCACGCTCATCCTTGCCTTGCGGCTGGCTGTCGAACAGTAGCGCCGAATAGGGCGTCGATACTGCACCGGCGCTGCCTTCGCGGTCACCGCCGTCATATAGCCGCAGGCGCACGCCGCGCACCTGCATTTGCTCCATGGCCAGTTGCACCAGGCGCGGCACGGAAAAACCGATGCCGACCGAGCCGAGATAGGCGGCGCGGCGCTGTTCGACCGTGTCGCGCGGCAGGTTGCGATGGTAGAGCGGCAAACGGATTGCCATGCCGCCCCCTTGGCCCAGATTGTTCATCTCGATCATCTTGCCCGATGTGGTGACCTGGCCCGTATCGCGGGCCCGTTCGAGCGCGTTGGCCACACCTGGGCGCGAGGTGATGTCGAGCCCGATGCGGTCGCGAAACGCGGCGATCGGCTCGATCATGGTGATCACGGAATAATCGTCGCGCCGTCCCGGCGGGCGAATCTGGAATGGCGGATAGCCGTCTTCCGCCGCGTTGCCGGCGCGCTGCACCTGCTGCTCGAAGGCGTCGCGCTGGGCGTCGGTGAAATAGGGCGTGAAGTTGATGCTGTCGAGCGCGGGATAGTGCGTGGCAAGCTGAAGGCCGTCGGCGAAGCGGTGAAAGTCGGCGCGGCTGACATGGTCGCTGGCGTCAAGAAAACCAGCGGTGGCGCGCAGGACATTGGTGTAGGAGTCGATGTGGGAGCGGATGTGATACTGGGCGTTGCGCGCCTGTTGCATGAAGCGCACGCCGCCGTCGTATTGCACTGCCTTGTTGGCGCCAATATGGCACAGCCCGCCCACTGCGAGCGACAGCATGACGCCACCCCACCACGCCGGCTTTGACGGAGAGAACAAATGCCTTTGCGCCAGAAAACCAGTCATCCCCTCATGCCTTTCACGCTGCTTTTTTCACCGCACAATTGATTGACTATAGGAACGAATTGATATATCAGTCAAGTAAATTTGCAAAATTGTCATGTGTCCAGGACAGCTTTAGGGACGGAGGTAAACAAAAAAAGCCGGCGTTCCTAGAGGAAACACCGGCTTTCGCCATCACTTCACGCCCGCTTACTTGGCTGAAAAACTATCCTTCAGCGTCACGATGCGGTTAAACACCGGTTTGCCGGGCTGCGAATCGACGCGGTCGGCAACGAAGTAGCCGTGGCGCTCGAACTGGTAGCGCTGGTCGGGCAGGGCGGCGCTCATGCCTGGTTCGAGCCAGGCGGTGATGACTTCCTTGGCATTGGGGTTGAGCACTTCCTTGAAGTCCTTGCCGCCTGCATCGGGATGCGGGTCGGTAAACAGGCGTTCGAACAGGCGTACTTCGGCTTGCAGGGCGGTGGCGCACGATACCCAGTGGATATTGCCCTTGACCTTGTAGTTGTCCGAACCGGGCGTGCCCGATTTGGAGTCGGGGAAGTAGTTGACGTGTACCGCCACCACGTTGCCGTGTTCATCCTTGTCGAAGCCCGTGCACTCGGTGACGTAGCCGTGGCGCAGGCGCACGCGGCTGCCGGGCTTGTCGCCGATCGGCGGGAAGTAGCGGAAATAGCCCTTGACCGGCGTTTCCATGAAATCTTCCGCCTCGATCCACAGCTCGCGCGAGATCGGGAAGGTGCGCGTGCCCATTTCCGGGTGGTGCGGATGGACCGGCGACGTGCATTCTTCGCTCTGACCTTCGGGATAGTTGTCGATGATCAGCTTGAGCGGACGCAGCACCGCCGTGGCGCGTGGCGCCTTGGGGTCGAGGTCTTCGCGCAGGCAGCCTTCGAGCGTGCTCATGTCGATCCAGCCGTCCGACTTGGTCACGCCGATGCGTTCGCAGAACAGGTGGATGGCTTCTGGCGTGTAGCCGCGGCGACGCAGGCCGACGATGGTGGGCATGCGCGGATCATCCCAGCCATCGACGATGTGTTCATCGACCAGCTGGCGCAGCTTGCGCTTGGAGGTGACCACGTAAGTGAGATTCAGGCGCGAAAATTCGTACTGGCGTGGCACCGGCAACTGGAAGAAGCCGCCCGCCGACAGGGTTTCCAGCAGCCAGTCGTAGAACGGCCGGTGGTCCTGGAACTCGAGCGTGCAGATCGAATGGGTGATGTTTTCCAGCGCATCGGAAATCGGATGCGTGTAGTCGTACATCGGGTAGATGCACCAGGCGTCGCCGGTGCGCACATGGTGGGCATGACGGATGCGGTAGATGGCCGGATCGCGCAGGTTCATATTGGGCGAGGACATGGCGTCTTCGCTGATTTTGGCGCGCAGAATATGCTCGCCGTCAGCGTATTTGCCGGCCTTCATGTCGCGGAAGATCTGCAGCGATTCCTCGCGCGGACGGTTGCGGAACGGCGAATTGGTGCCCGGCGTATTGAAATTGCCGCGATTGGCCGCCATATCGTCTGCCGACTGGCTGTCCACGTAGGCGTAGCCCTGTTCGATCAGGTACTCGGCCATGGCGTAGAGCTGGTCGAAGTAGTCCGAGGCGTAGTGCAGATGGTGTTCGACGCTGCCGTCGGCCTGCGGGTAGTCGTAGTTGAAACCGAGCCACTTGACGCTGTCGATGATGGTATCGACGTATTCCTGCTCTTCCTTGGCCGGGTTGGTGTCGTCAAAGCGCAGATTGCAGCGGCCCTGGTAGTCGCGCGCCAGGCCGAAGTTCAGGCAGATCGACTTGGCATGGCCCACGTGCAGGTAGCCATTGGGTTCCGGCGGAAAACGCGTGATCACGCCGGGCAGGCCGGCGCGCGCATAGGTGCCGGCTGCCTGGTCCTGGTCGATGATGGCGCGCAGGAAGTTGGACGGGAGTTCCGGGGCAGGGCTGTTTTTGTCGTTGCTCATCTGAAAAGTGGCGTGGAAAAGTTCGTGTAAAGGATATTTTACCGTATCCCCTGTCTGCGCCGGACGTAAATGCTGCATTGCGGTGACCATGCCGGCAGCTGCCGTGGCGCGACAGGTATAATTCGCCTTTGGTTTTTATAATTTGTTTCGGCATCGCGTCCGAAACCTGCCCGGAGTTTCCAGATGGAAAATCATTACAATACGCTGGGAATCGCGCCGAACGCCACCGAGGACGAGATCAAAAAGGTCTATCGCTCGCTGGCCATGCGTTTTCACCCGGATCGCAACCAGGCGCCGGGCGCCGAAGCGCGCTTCAAGGCCATTACCAAGGCGTATGAAATTTTATCCGATCCGGTCAAGCGCGAGGAATACAACCAGAGCGTGAACCACCGCATCATCATCGACGCCGAGGCCGAAGCTTACCAGCTGTGGCGTTCCCTGTTCAGTCTGCATGGCACCACTTTGCCAGCCGCCTGACGCGCCCCTGAAATATACAGAAAGCATTGCATGAGAAAAGTACACCCGGAGTTCGCCTACCAATCGCGCGAACTGGAAGGCCAGATCGAGGGCATCCTCGGCGATCCGCCCGATCGCAAGAACTACCAGCGCATGATCGATGCGCTGGTGGACGAGTACGCCAGCGGCGGCGGCATCGAAGACCTGAACATGCTGGCCTTTGCGCTGGTCGATCACCTGGAATTCTCCGATCCCAAGGGCTTGCTGGCCGAAGCCGGCGACTACGAGTTTGGCGATGCCGCGCGCGTGTTTGCCATGGCCAGTTGCAAGGGCGAGGCTGCCAGCCGCATGTATGCAGCCTTGCAGGAAAACCTGCCCGACCTGGGGCGCCAGGCCATCATTACCGCGTTTCTGTTCAAAAATCCGCGCAAATGGGACGACGACGACCAGTCGCTCGAACAACTGTCGGCCAACGATGACGGCGACGATATCGAGGACGAGGACAACGCCAGCGACGATTTCGCCCAGATGTTCGACAAGGATGGAGACTAAGCCATGGCAGACGACCAAACCCGCAACCTGCCAGCGCTGAGCAAGCAGGTGACCGAACTGGTGCTGGCCGGCTCGCTGGGCCACGCCGAGCAGGCGTTTGCCGATGCCGCCGACCAGTACGGCGACCTCGCCGTGGTGGAAGTGCTGAGCAACATCCCGCCGCAGGTAACCGCGCTGCACATGGCCGGCTTTGACGGCGGCAAGATGTCGCTGGCGACGCTGCTGGTGCCGCCCAAGGCCTGGGCCGACAGCCTGGCCTTTATCGCCGCCACCTGGCCCGACGACCAGATCGAGGATGATCCCGAGCGTATTGCCGAATCGCTGTTTGCCCATGTGCACGGCGTGGTCTTCGCCAACGACGACGATGAACGCCGCAACGAACTGCTGGCGGCCGCCTCGGCCAGCGATCATGGCGCGACCGTGTTCGCCATCCTGTTCTCGATGGCGCCGAAAGAAATTCTCGAAGTGGCCGGCGAAATCATTTCCAAGGGCCCCTACCTGACCGGCCAGACTTCGTCCGACAACGACGTGGTGCCGCTGGCCATTGCCCTGGCGCAGGCCTCGGAAGATGGCTGGGACCGCGCGCTGTTCGAACTGTTCCCCGAGTTCCGCCACAGCGCCGATCTGGCTGATGCCGAGTTCAACGACGATCCCGACGAAGAGCCGAATTTCCTCCAGCGCTCGACCAAGGAATTGCTGTACCGCTTGCGCAAGCAGGTGCCGTCCACGCGCGTGGCCAAAACGTCGCGCCGCAGCGTCGGCACCGGCATCTTCTCTTAAGGCCGGTCCATGCTGCCAGCAATTGTTGTAGAAACCCTGCCGCGCCTGACGCGTGCCATCGGCCAACTGGCTACCGAGCCGGACGATGAGGCCGCGTACGCGCTGGCCGATGAACTGACCGGCATCACCGCCATGGTGGCGGAAAAGTTCACCAACGACCGTACCGCCGAAGGCATCCAGAAGGCGCTGCAGCTGACGGTGGGCGCGGTGTCGCTCGGGCTCGAGCAGGCGCTGCCCGACGGTAGCGACCTCGATGCGCTCGATCTGCTGATCGAGGAGGGCGCCGAACATGCGTTCCAGATCGGCTTTCGCCTGATCAAGGAATTGTCGGCCCTGCCCGAAGATGCGCTGGTGGGCGAATACGATACCGATCCGGTGTATGCGGCGCGGCGCCTGCGCGAGTTGTTCATCGACCTGTGCCAGACCGACCCGAACCAGAACTGGAATGGCGCCGAGCGTTACCGCATCATGCTCAAACAGCGCAAGGAAGTGCAGGCCATCGTGCGCCTGGCTAACTGGATGCGCCGCCACCACAGCGAAGGCCCGGTCAGCGATACCGACCTTAATGCGGAAGGTGTGATTGCGCTGGCCATCATTTTTGCGGTGGAAGGCGGCGGCAGGGTGGTGGCGCGCACCGGCCAGAAAGAGTTCGAGCGCTTCGTCAAGTCGGTGCGCAAGAACAAGCCCGACTTCGAGGAAGGCTGGGCGGCGCTGGTGACAGTAGTACCTGTGCAACATCACCCGGTGCTGCTCGACCGCATCGACAGCTACCGCCGCTCCTGCACGGTGCTGCAAAACATCAAAGGCCGCACGGCCATGAAAACCCTGTTTGCCGAACTGGAAAACTACGCCGGCTCGGAACTCGACGCCGACGTCGCGTAAGTCTCAGGCGGTGGTGGAAACTTCCTCCGCCACTGCCGCAAACCCGGCTACCAGTGGCGACGTATCGCCGGCCCGCCGCGCCAGCAGCAGGGCGGTGGTGGCATCCTGGTCGGCCAGCGGCCGGTAACATACTCCCTGCATCCGAATAATACTGAACGCGCTCGGCAAGACTGAAATGCCGCTGCCCGCCGCCACCAGCCCGATGATGGTCGATGCCTCGCCGGCTTCGACTGCAATGGTTGGCTCGAAGCCCGCCGCCTTGCACAAGCTCCACAGCTTGGGATGCAGGCCGGTGCCCACGCTCTTGGGATACATCACCAGCGGCTGCCCCCGGATATCGCTGATGGCCAGACTGTCCTTGTGCGCCAGCGCATGGTCTTCGGGCAGCACCAGCACCAGCGGATCGCGCCGCAACACGGTCAGGCTGATGGCTTCGGGCAAGGCGCCTTCGGGCGGACGCACCAGGCCCAGGTCGAGCCGGCGGTCCAGCAGGGCGTCAAGCTGGCCGAAAGTGGACATTTCCTGCAAGGTCAGCGTCACGCCCGGATAGCGCTGGCGATAGCGGTTGATCACGGCCGCGAACAGCGGCGTGAGCGGGGTGGAAAACGTAAAGCCGACGCGCAGCTCGCCTGCCTCCCCGCGCTCGGCCCGGCGCGCCGTGCGCGCCGCCTCCTCCGACAGCGCCAGCACGCGCCGGGCATCGTCGAGGAATAATTTTCCCGCCTCCGTTAAGCGCACCCAGCGCTTGCTGCGCTCGAGCAGCCGCGCACCAATCTCGGCTTCGAGCATCTGAATCTGGTGGCTGAGCGGCGGCTGGCCGATGTGCAGGCGCTCAGCGGCCCGGGTAAAACTGAGTTCTTCGGCAACGGCGACAAAGTAGCGCAAGTGGCGCAATTCCATGCTTGTTATCTTTTTAAAGTATGAGTAACGGCTTAAATATATATTGGACAGATATTCATGGCAATCCTAAGATGAATCATCGCTTTTTTGATTGCCGATCATGTCTTCCGCCGCCACCATTGCTACGCCATCTCCTGTTCTGCCTGCGACGGGTGCACCGCGTATCGCCGCCGGCTCCGCCGACTTCAAGCGCAGCAACCGCGCCATGTTCTTTGGCGGTTTTTCCTGTTTTGCCCTGCTGTACTGCGTGCAGCCGCTGATGCCCCTGCTGGCGCACGAATTCCACCTGAGCGCGGCGCAAAGCAGCATGGCGCTGTCGATTTCCACCGGTGCGCTGGCGCTGTCGCTGCTGGCCTCGAGCGTGCTGTCCGAACGGCTGGGGCGCAAGCCGCTGATGGTGGCGGCCATGGCAGTGGCCGCCATGATGACGGTGCTGTGCGCGTTCGCTCATAACTACCAGCAATTGCTGGTGATGCGCGCCCTGCTCGGCGTAGCGCTGGGCGGCATGCCGGCCATTGCCATGGCTTACCTGGGCGAGGAAATCGAGCCGACTTCGCTCGGTTTGTCGATGGGCTTGTATATCTGCGGCAGCGCCTTTGGCGGCATGGCAGGGCGGGTGATCACCTCGGTGCTCAGCGACCATTTATCGTGGCGTCTGGCGGTGGGCATGGTCGGCGTGGCCGGCTTGCTGGCAGCCTGGGAATTCTGGCGCAGCCTGCCAGCCTCGCGCCATTTCGTCTCCGCAGGCGGCGGCTGGCGCGCCTTGCCGGCCGGCTTTTCGCTGCATTTTTCCGACCGCGGCATGCCCTGGCTGTTTGCGCTGGCATTCCTGCTGATGGGCGCTTTTGTCAGCTTGTACAACTATATCGCCTATCGCCTGCTGGGCGCGCCGTTCGGACTGAGCCAGAGCCTGGTCGGCACGGTGTCCTTCCTGTATTTGCTCGGCATTTACAGCTCGGTCTGGGCCGGCCGCCTGGCCGACCGCTTCGGCCGGCGCCACGTGCTGTGGGCGGTGATGGCGCTGATGCTGGCCGGCCTGCTGCTGACGCTGTCCAACTGGCTGCCATTGATGCTGGTTGGCGTGGCCTTGTTTACCTACGGCTTTTTTGCCACCCACTCGGTGGCCAGCAGCTGGGTCGGCCGCCGCGCGCTGCGCCACAAGGCGCTGGCCTCGGCGCTCTACCTGTTCTTCTACTACCTGGGATCGAGCGTAGTCGGCTGGGCCAGCGGCCTGATGTGGGGCCATAGCGGCTGGCCCGGCGTGGTGCTGGTGCTGGCGGCATCGCTGGGCCTAGGCTTGCTGGTGGCGCTACGCCTGCGCAAGCTGGCGCCGCTGGGCGCAGCGGAGAAATAAATACGATCTGATCTGTATCAATAAACGGCAAGGAATCAGTTCGCCACATCGGGTGTCGAATCAAGACCGGGCGCTTGTGCCCGGCTTTTGCCGGAGGATCACATCATGTCGCACATTCAGGCACCCACCGACTTCGAACGCCGTGTTCACCTGGTCGGGCAGGCCATCAGCCAGGCCGCACAGGCCAGCTCTGCCGAACACCATCTCCCCAGCGAACTGCGCGACAGCATCAACCGGGTGGACCGCCTGTCCGATCAGGTACGCGCACTGTTGCTAGCGGGCGAGCAGGCGCGCGTCGGCAAGCTGGTAGCCGACATGGCCACCCAGGCCAGCCGCGCACGTCGCGTCTGCACCAACATCGCCGGCTTGTCTGCGCAACTACGCGGCGCGGTCAACCACATGTATAGCCAGATTCTTGAGCTTCAGCGCGATCTCCAATAGCGTGCCAGCCTATGCAGGCATCACGCGTGCTGCTCTGTAGTCACTACAGCTGCTACGACAGGGATCACCGCGATCATTTCACCGATCTCGTCGAGCCCGGTTTCCTGGAAGCCAAAACTGCGGTAAAAGCGCTGTGCTTCGACGTTGTCGGGCTTGTAGCAGATGGTGATCAGGTGGGCATCGGGCTTGGCTTTCAGTTCTTCCAGCAGCAAGGCCATGGCGCGGCGGCCGATGCCTTGGCCCTGGCGCGGGTAGTCGATCATGAAGCGGTAGATGCCGTATTCGCCGGGAACATTATTAGAGGCGCGGTCATACAGCAAAAAGCCGGCGGGCTCGTTGCTGCAGTAGATGCCGCGTGCAATGTAATCGTCGTAAAACTTCGATTGCGCAATCGAATAGGCATTGCTGGCCAAAAAATCGCGCTGATGTTCTGGCAATTCCATGTCCATGAATGCTTCGAAATTGTAGCCATCGATGTCGCGCAACGTGACATGTAAATCCATTATTCTCCCTGGTCTCCGCTTTAATGTAGTGCCCATGCCGTCTTCGTGGTAGGGTGGTTTTTATTCTATATTACATCCCACACCATGTGGCCCTATCCTAAAATTGTTGCACACCGTGGCGGCGGTACGCTGGCGCCGGAAAACACCCTGGCCGGCTTGCGGGCCGGCGTTGCCTACGGTTTTCGGGCCGTCGAGTTCGACGTCATGCTGTCGCAGGACGGTATCGGCATGGTCATCCATGACCCTGAGTTTGGCCGCACCATCGCCGGGCACGGTGCCGTTTGCCAGACCAGCGCGCAGGCGCTGGCCGCCATGGATGCCGGCAGCTGGCACAGCAAGGAGTTTGCTGGCGAGCCGGTGCCTTACTACACCCAGTTCATCGACTATTGCCGGACCCAGCGCATCTGGATGAACGTGGAAATCAAGCCTGCCGATGGTTTTGAAGCCGCCACCGGCGCCTGGGTGGCGCGCGTCACGCGCGACAGTTATGCCGCTGAAATTGCTGCCGGCGACCTGGCGGCCTTGCCCTTGCTGTCGTCGTTCAGTGTCGATGCGCTGGCGGCGGCGCGCGATGCCGCGCCCGACCTGCCGCGTGCTTATTTGCTTGATCGCCTCGACGCCGGCTGGGAAGAGCAGGCGCTGGCGCTGGGCGCGGTGTCGATCAACACCAATCACAAGTATTTGACACCGGAGCAGGCTGGCGCCGTCAAGGCTGCCGGTTTTGGCCTGTTTTGCTACACCGTCAACGACCCGGCGCGCGCGCGAGAAATACTGTTGTGGGGCGTAGACGGCTTTTGCACCGACCGAGTTGATTTGATTGGTCCGGCCTTTGCCTAAAACCCTGCGCATGGCGCGGTCATATATAATCTCTCCTTTGCATTTGCCAGCTACCCACCCTGCATACGACATGAAATCATCTGAAATCCGCGAGAAGTTCCTCAAGTTTTTTGAATCCAAGGGTCATACGATAGTCCGTTCCAGCCCGCTGGTACCTGGCAATGATCCAACCATGCTGCTGACCAACAGCGGCATGGTGCAATTCAAGGACGTTTTCCTCGGCCTCGACACGCGCCCGTACTCGCGTGCGACCACCGTGCAACGCTGCGTGCGCGCCGGCGGCAAGCACAACGACCTGGAAAACGTCGGCTACACTGCGCGTCACCATACGTTCTTCGAAATGCTGGGCAACTTCAGCTTTGGCGACTATTTCAAACGCGACGCCATCCAGTACGCCTGGGAACTGCTGACCAAGGTCTATGGCCTGCCGGCGGAAAAGCTCACCGTCACCGTCTACTTCGAGGATGACGAAGCCTACGATATCTGGGCCAACGAGATCGGCGTGCCGAAAGAGCGCATCATCCGCATCGGCGACAACAAGGGTTCGCGCTACGCATCCGACAACTTCTGGCAGATGGCCGACGTCGGTCCCTGCGGTCCGTGCACCGAGATTTTCTACGACCACGGCGCCGATATCTGGGGTGGCCCACCGGGCTCGCCAGAGGAAGACGGCGACCGCTTCATCGAAATCTGGAACCTGGTGTTCATGCAGTTCAACCGCGATGAAGCGGGCAATATGAACAAGCTGCCCAAGCCGTGCGTGGATACCGGCATGGGCATGGAGCGCCTGGCCGCCGTGCTGCAACACGTGCACAGCAACTACGAAATCGACCTGTTCCAGAACCTGATCAAGGCTGCCGCGCGCGAAACCGGCGCCACCGACCTCGAATCGAAGTCGCTGCGCGTAATCGCCGACCACATCCGCGCCGCCTCGTTCCTGATCGTTGACGGCATCATCCCAGGCTCCGAAGGCCATGGTTACGTGCTGCGCCGCATCATCCGTCGCGCGCTGCGCCACGGCCACAAGCTGGGCCAGACCAAGCCGTTCTTCTACAAGCTGGTGGAAGACCTCAACAT
The DNA here is from genome assembly GCA_040508275.1 of Duganella sp. Lineage (GTDB taxonomy): Bacteria > Pseudomonadota > Gammaproteobacteria > Burkholderiales > Burkholderiaceae_D > Rugamonas. Next base: position 4,888 of record JBEVNE010000137.1, on the reverse strand, counting down.
CGAAATGGGTACTGCCTATCCGGAGCTGGCCGAGGCCAAGGCGCGTGTTGCCGCTACGCTCAAGGCCGAGGAAGAGCGTTTCGGCGAAACGCTGGAAAACGGCATGAAGATCCTCGAAGCGCAATTGGCCAAGGATCCGACCAAGCTCGACGGCGGTACAGCCTTCACCCTGTACGACACCTACGGCTTCCCGCTGGACCTGACTGCCGACATCTGCCGCGAGCGCAACATCACGCTCGACGAAGCAGGCTTCAACGCGGCCATGGAACAGCAGAAGAAAACCGCGCGCGCTGCCGGCAAATTCAAAATGGCAGCCAACGTCGAATACTCGGGCGAAAAAACCAAATTTGTTGGCTACGACGACCTGTCCGTCAATTCGAAAGTGATCGCACTGTATGCCAATGGCGCCGCCGTGCAAGAGCTGAAAGCCGGCGAGCAGGGTATTGTGGTGCTCGATACCACGCCGTTCTATGCGGAATCCGGTGGCCAGGTGGGCGACCAGGGCGTGATCAAGGCCGCCAGCGCCCTGTTCGAAGTGGAAGACACGCTCAAGATTCAGGCTGACGTATTCGGCCAGCATGGCGTGCTGAGCAACGGCAGCCTGAAAGTCGGCGACGCCGTTTCGGCAGAAGTAGACCTGGTCAAGCGCGGCCGTACCATCCGCAACCACTCGGCGACCCACCTGATGCACAAGGCGCTGCGCGAAGTGCTGGGCGGCCACGTGGCGCAAAAAGGTTCGCTGGTCGATCCTGACAAAACCCGTTTCGACTTCAGCCACAACGCTGCGCTGACGGCCGAGCAGATCGCCGAAGTGGAAGCCAAGGTCAACAAGGAAATCCTGGAAAACCACGCGACCAAAGCGCAGCACATGTCGTTCGACGACGCCGTCAAGCATGGCGCCATGGCTTTGTTCGGCGAGAAGTACGGCGACGAAGTGCGCGTGCTCGACATTGGCACCTCGAAAGAGCTGTGCGGCGGTGTGCACGTGCAGCGCACCGGCGATATCGGCCTGTTCAAGATCATCGGCGAAGGCGGCGTTGCTGCCGGTATCCGCCGCGTGGAAGCCGTGACGGGCGAGGGCGCGCTGGCGCTGGTGCAAAGCCTGGCGCGCAAGCTTGGCGATGCCGCTGCTGCGCTCAAATCGAACCCGGACGAGCTGATCGTCAAGATCGGCGCCGTACAGGATCAGGTCAAGTCGCTGGAAAAAGAGCTGGCTGCGCTCAAGTCCAAGCTGGCGTCGGGCCAGGGCGATGAACTGGCTACCCGCGCGGTGGACGTCAATGGCCTGAAAGTGCTGGCAGCAACGCTGGAAGGCGCCGACGTGGCCACGCTGCGCGAGACCATGGACAAGCTCAAGGACAAGCTGAAAACCGCCGCCATCGTGCTGGCTGCCGTCAATGACGGCAAGGTCAGCCTGATTGCCGGTGTAACGGCGGACGCCACCTCCAAGGTCAAGGCCGGCGAGCTGGTGAACTTCGTTGCACAACAAGTGGGCGGTAAAGGCGGCGGACGCCCCGATATGGCGCAGGCCGGCGGTACCGATGCTAGCGGCTTGCCGAAGGCGCTGGAAGGTGTTGCCGCATGGATTGGTGAGCGCGCCTGAGTCGCTGAATCCTTGAATGTGCAGTAACAATGCGGCCCGCGTGTCAAGCGCGGGCCGTTGTTGTTTAGTTGTACTCCTTGTATACTTGCAAGTTCCCGTTGCAAAATTGCAACGTGCAGCGAACTATTTTGGTGCAGCGCGTCAACGGCCCTGAAAAGGAGTAGTATGGCGAAACTGCTGAATTACTACTACTAGCTAACTAGCGGGTTTACGATGACCGACACGATACTAGACAACGAAATCATGGAATTCCACATGGAACTCGATGCGCGCGAACTGCACTGTCCGCTGCCGATTCTGAAGGCTAAAAAAGCCCTGGCAGAATTGCAAAGCGGCGAGGTGCTGCGCATCATGGCAACCGACCCTGGCTCGGTGCGCGACTTCCAGGCGTTCGCCAAACAAACCGGCAACGCCTTGTTGTCGCATGTGCAAAACGGGCGTGAGTTCGTATTTTTGATGCGCCGCAAATAAGTTTTTCTCTACCCCGCACCTCCACGCGGGGTCTGTCCCCGTAGGGGGGCAGACCCCTAAGCGGTACAGCACGCCAATCACTGAAAGTCCTCCGGGTTTATCAGCAAAAATGATTTTTAGACGTTTTCCACTAACTAAAAATCGCACGATCGTGCTTTAATTTAGTGTGTCTGGCGGATTTCTCATATAATCTAGCCCACATTTGGTCCCTCTTACACATAAAGGCACAGCTATGAAAGTTTTGGTACCCGTCAAACGCGTGGTCGACTACAACGTCAAGGTGCGCGTTAAATCGGATGGCTCCGGCGTCGATATCGCCAACGTCAAAATGTCGATGAACCCGTTCGACGAGATCGCCGTGGAAGAAGCCACGCGCCTCAAGGAAGCCGGCAAAGTCACCGAAGTGATCGCGGTATCGTGCGGCGTGGACAAGTGCCAGGAAACCCTGCGCACCGGCATGGCCATCGGCGCCGACCGTGGCATCCTGGTGCAGACCGACGCTGAACTCGAGCCGCTGGCCGTGGCCAAGCTGCTCAAGGCGCTGGCCGACAAGGAGCAGCCGCAGCTGATCATCCTGGGCAAGCAGGCGATTGACGACGATTCCAACCAGACCGGCCAGATGCTGGCTGCCCTGCTGGGCTGGCCACAGGCAACCTTTGCCTCGAAAGTGGAACTGGCCGACGGCAAAGCCACCGTGACGCGCGAAGTGGACGGCGGCCTGGAAACCCTGTCGCTGACGCTGCCAGCCATCGTCACCACCGACCTGCGCCTGAACGAGCCGCGCTATGTCACGCTGCCCAACATCATGAAGGCCAAGAAAAAGCCGCTCGACGTCACCACGCCGGCAGACCTGGGCGTCGATGTGACGCCGCGCCTGAAAACCGTCAAGGTGGTCGAGCCAGCCAAGCGCTCGGCCGGCATCATCGTGCCGGACGCCGCCACCCTGGTCGCAAAACTGCGTACCGAAGCTAAAGTCATCTAAAGGAATCAACATGGTCGCATTAGTTATCGCAGAACACGACAACGCCAGCCTGAAAGGCAGCACCCTGCACACCGTCACCGCAGCCGCCCAGTGCGGCGGCGAAGTACACGTGCTGGTGGCCGGCGCCAATGCCGGCGCCGCCGCCGCTGCCGCCGCGCAGATCGCCGGCGTATCGAAAGTCATCGTGGCCGACGCTGCCCATTTTGCCGACGGCCTGGCCGAGAACGTGGCCGAGCAGGTGCTGGCAATTGCCGCGCCTTACAGCCACATCCTGGCGCCAGCCACCGCTTACGGTAAAAACATTCTGCCGCGCGTGGCCGCCAAGCTCGACGTGGCGCAGATTTCCGAAATTACCAAGGTCGACTCGCCCGACACTTTCGAGCGTCCGATCTATGCCGGCAACGCCATCGCCTATGTGCAATCGACCGACAAGGTCAAGGTCATCACCGTGCGCGCCACCGGCTTTGACGCCGCTGCTGCAACCGGCGGTTCGGCTGCCACCGAAACCGTGACGGCAGTCGCCGACTCGGGCACGTCGGCTTTTGTCAGCCGCGAGCTGGCCAAGTCCGACCGTCCTGAACTGACCGCTGCCAAGGTCATCGTTTCCGGTGGCCGCGGCATGGGTTCCGGCGACGCCTTCAAGGTACTCGAGCCGCTGGCCGACAAGCTGAACGCCGCCATGGGCGCCTCGCGCGCAGCGGTCGATGCCGGCTATGTGCCGAACGACTGGCAGGTGGGCCAGACCGGCAAGATCGTCGCACCTAACCTGTACATCGCCGTCGGCATCTCGGGCGCCATCCAGCATCTGGCCGGCATGAAGGATTCCAAGGTCATCGTCGCCATCAACAAAGACCCGGAAGCGCCGATCTTCTCGGTAGCCGACTACGGCATCGTCGGCGATCTGTTCGAGGTCGTACCGCAACTGGTCAATGAATTGGGCTGAGCATTGAACTAGCGTAAGAGCCACGCTGGCAGCAACTGCCACCGTGGCTTTTTTTTAACCCTACGGAGACAACCATGCCCTACCAGGCCCCCATCAAAGACATGCTGTTCGTGATGAACGAACTGGCCGACCTGGCCGCCGTCAACGCGCTGCCCGGCAATGAAGACGCCACGCCCGATACGGCTGAAGCCATCCTCGAAGAAAATGGCAAATTCGTCAGCGGCGTGATCGCCCCGCTCAACCATGCCAGCGACAAGGAGCCGAGCTACCTGCAGGATGGCAAGGTCACCACGTCGAAAGGCTTCAAGGAAGCGTTCAAGGCGTTTGGCGAGGCGGGCTGGCAGGGCGTGCAGCATCCGGTGGAATTTGGCGGGCAGGGCTTGCCCAAGCTGCTGGCTACGCCATGCATCGAGATGCTCAACTCGGGCAGCATCTCATTCGCGCTGTGCCCGCTGCTGTCGGACGGCGCCATCGAGGCGCTGCTGACGGCCGGTAGCGATGCGCAAAAAGCCATCTACCTGGAAAAGCTGGTCTCGGGCGAGTGGACCGGCACCATGAACCTGACCGAACCGCAAGCCGGCTCGGACCTGGCTGCAGTGCGCACGCGCGCCGAGCCGCAGGGCGATGGCACCTATAAAGTGTTCGGCACCAAGATTTTCATCACCTATGGCGAGCACGATTTTTCCGACAATATCGTCCACCTGGTGCTGGCGCGCACGCCCGATGCACCGGCCGGCGTGAAAGGCATTTCGCTGTTCATCGTGCCGAAATTCCTGGTCAATGCCGACGGCACGCTCGGTGCGCGCAATGACGCCCACTGCGTCTCGCTCGAACACAAGCTCGGCATCAAGGCCAGCCCGACTGCCGTGCTGCAGTTCGGCGACCATGG
>JBEVNE010000061.1:0-14025 GCA_040508275.1 Duganella sp. | reverse complement strand
GGAAAGCGCCGAGCGAAAACCATGGCGGCGACCTGCTCTACATCCAGGGCCACTCGTCGCCAGGCGTGTACGCCCGCGCCTTCCTCGAAGGCCGCCTGACCGAAGACCAGTTGCTGCACTTCCGCCGCGAAGTCGATGGTGGCGGCCTGTCGTCGTACCCGCACCCGAAACTGATGCCGAACTTCTGGCAGTTCCCGACCGTGTCGATGGGCTTGGGCCCGCTGATGGCGATCTATCAGGCACGCTTCCTCCAGTACCTGCACGCACGTTCGATCGCCGACACCACCGACCGCAAGGTCTGGGCCTTCTGCGGCGACGGCGAGATGGACGAGCCGGAATCGCTGGGAGCGATCGGCATGGCTTCGCGTGAAAAACTCGACAACCTGGTCATCGTGGTCAACTGCAACCTGCAGCGCCTGGACGGTCCGGTGCGCGGCAACGGCAAGATCATCCAGGAACTCGAAGGCGAATTCCGCGGCGCCGGCTGGAACGTCGTCAAAGTGGTGTGGGGCCCGGGCTGGGACGCACTGCTGGCCAAGGACAAGGAAGGCATTCTGCGCAAGGTAATGATGGACACCGTTGACGGTGAATACCAGAACTACAAAGCCAAGGACGGCGCCTACGTGCGCAAGCACTTCTTCGGCAAGCATCCAAAGCTGCTGGAAATGGTCGCCAACATGACCGACGACGACATCTGGCGCCTGACCCGCGGCGGCCACGATCCGCACAAGATTTACGCTGCCTTCAAAGTGGCGCAGGAACACAAGGGCCAACCGACCGTGCTGCTGGTGAAAACCATCAAGGGCTTCGGCATGGGCAAGCATGGCGAAGCGCGCAACACCGCGCACAACACCAAGAAGCTGACCGACGAAGCCGTGCGCGAAATGCGCGACCGCTACTCGATCCCGATTCCGGATGACCAACTGGCCGATATTCCGTTCTACAAGCCGTCCGACGACGCACCGGAAATCAAGTACCTGCACGAGCGCCGCGCTGCGCTGGGCGGCTACCTGCCGGCGCGCCGCATGCAAGCCGATGAAAAACTGACCGTGCCGCCGCTGTCGGCGTTCCAGAACGTGCTGGACGCCACTGCCGAAGGCCGCGAAGTGTCGTCCACCCAGGCTTATGTGCGTATCCTGACCACGCTGCTGAAAGATTCGAGCGTCGGTCCGCGCATCGTGCCGGTGCTGGTCGATGAATCGCGCACCTTCGGTATGGAAGGCCTGTTCCGCCAGGTCGGTATCTTCAACCAGCAGGGCCAGTTGTACGAGCCGGTCGATAAAGACCAGGTCATGTACTACCGCGAAGACAAGGCCGGCCAGATCCTGCAAGAGGGGATCAACGAAGCCGGCGGCATGAGCTCGTGGATTGCTGCGGCAACCTCGTACTCGACCAACAACCGCGTGATGATCCCGTTCTACACCTACTACTCGATGTTCGGCATGCAACGCATCGGTGACCTGGTGTGGGCCGCTGCCGACATGCGCGCCCGTGGCTTCCTGATGGGCGGCACCGCCGGCCGTACCACGCTGAACGGCGAAGGCCTGCAGCACGAAGATGGCCACAGCCACCTGTTCGCTGCGGCCGTGCCGAACTGCATGCCGTACGATCCGACCTTTGGCCATGAGCTGGCCGTGATCATCCAGGACGGCATGCGCCGCATGGTGGAAGAACAGGAAGACGTGTTCTACTACATCACCATCATGAACGAGAACTACCCGCACCCAGGCATCAAGGCTGGCCAGGAAGAAGGTATCCTGAAGGGGCTGTACCTGCTGCAAGAGGGTGACAAATCGGTCAAGCAGCGCGTGCAGCTGATCGGTTCGGGCACCATCCTGCGCGAGTCGATCGCTGCGCAGGAACTGCTGAAAAACGACTGGAACATCGCGGCCGACGTCTGGTCCGCACCGTCGCTGACGCTGGTGGCGCGCGACGGCCAGGACGCCGAGCGCTGGAACCTGGTCAACCCGACCAAGGAACAACGCGTACCGTACGTGGCGCAACTGCTCAAGGATACTTCGGGTCCGATCGTTGCCACCACTGACTACATGCGCGCGTTTGCGGAACAGATCCGCGCCTTCATTCCGAAGGACCGCACCTACCGCGTGCTGGGCACCGACGGTTTCGGCCGCTCGGACAGCCGCGTCAAGCTGCGTGAGTTCTTCGAGGTGAACCGTTATTACATCACGGTCGCTGCGCTGAAATCGCTGGCGGAAGAAGGCAAGATCGATGTCAAGGTGGTGGAACAGGCTGTGGCCAAGTACAACCTCGATCCGAACAAGCCAAATCCGGTGACGCAATAACAGTCGGCCGCTCCGTCATACCCGCTTGCGCGGGGATGACGGCTCGCACAAACAGAATACGGAGCAAACGCTATGAGCATTGTGGAAGTTAAAGTCCCGGATATCGGCGACTTCAAGGAAGTGGAAGTGATCGAGCTGATGGTCAAGGTCGGCGACACCATCAAGGTCGATCAGTCGCTGATCACCGTTGAATCGGACAAGGCCAGCATGGAGATTCCATCGTCGGCCGCTGGCGTCATCAAGGAAATCAAGGTCAAGGTCGGCGACAAGGTTGCCGAAGGTGGCCTGCTGTTGCTGCTGGAGGGCGAGGGCGCTGCTGCTCCTGCCCCGGCTGCTGCCGCCCCGGCCCCTGCTGCCACTGCCGCGCCAGCACCGGCGCCAGCTGCTGCTGCACCGGCACCAGCCGCTGCGCCAGCCGGCCCGGTCGATATCGCGGTACCGGACATCGGCGACTTCAAGGAAGTGGAAGTCATCGAAGTCATGGTCAAAGTGGGCGACACCATCAAGGTCGATCAGTCGTTGCTGACCGTGGAATCGGACAAGGCCAGCATGGAAATTCCATCGTCGCACGCTGGCGTGGTCAAGGAAGTCAAAGTCAAAGTTGGCGACAAGGTTGCCATGGGCTCCATCGTGTTCGTGGTGGAAGCTTCCGGTGGCGCTGCTGCGCCTGCGCCAGCCGCTGCTCCTGCCGCAGCACCAGCGCCAAGCGCCACGCCAGCCGCTGCACCTGCGCCTGCCCCGGCCGCTGCTGTCAGCACCGCGACGGCAGTGCCGTCGCCTTCGCAAGGCTCGGTCCAAACCGGCAAACTGGCGCATGCTTCGCCATCGATCCGCAAGTTTGCGCGCGAACTGGGCGTGGACCTGGGCAAGGTGCCAGGTTCGGGTCCGAAAGGCCGCATCACCCAGATCGACGTGCAGAACTACGTCAAGGGCGTGATCGCCGGCAGCATCGCAGCGCCGAACGGTGCCGCATCGTCCAACGCTGGCGGCGGCAACTTCAATGTGCTGCCATGGCCGTCGCTGGACTTCAGCAAATTCGGTCCGACCGAACTGCTGCCGCTGTCGCGCATCAAGAAAATCAGCGGTCCGAACCTGCACCGCAACTGGGTGCAGATCCCGCACGTCACGCAGTTTGACGAAGCCGATGTGACCGACCTGGAAGCGTTCCGCGTCGAGACCAATAACGCCAACGCCAAGAACAAGGATGCGGCCAAGCTGACCATGCTGGCCTTCGTGATCAAGGCTTCGGTGGCGGCGCTGAAGAAATTCCCGACGTTTAATTCGTCGCTCGACGCCAAGGGCGAAAACCTGATCCTCAAGCAGTACTACAACATCGGCTTTGCGGCCGACACGCCGAATGGCCTGGTGGTGCCGGTGGTGAAAAACGCCGATCAGAAATCGGTCTCGCAGATTGCCCGCGAAATGACGGAACTGTCGCTGCAGGCGCGCGACGGCAAACTGAAACCGGCCGACATGCAGGGCGCGACCTTCACCATCTCGTCGCTGGGCGGCATTGGCGGCACGCACTTCACGCCTATCGTCAACGCGCCGGAAGTGGCGATCCTGGGTCTGTCCAAGGCGTCGATCAAGCCGGTATGGGATGGCAAGGCCTTCCAGCCACGCCTGATGATGGGTACCTCGCTGTCGTACGACCACCGCGTGGTGGACGGCGCCATGGGCGCCCGCTTCTCCGTGTACCTGAGCGAAGTGCTCGGCGACATGCGCAAAATTCTGCTGTAAGGAGCGACTATGAGCACAGACGTAAAAGTGCCGAATATCGGCGACTTCGCAGAAGTGGAAGTGATCGAAGTGATGGTCAAGGTGGGCGACACGATCAAGGTCGATCAGTCGCTGATTACCGTGGAATCGGACAAGGCTTCGATGGAAGTGCCATCGTCGCACGCCGGCGTGGTCAAGCAGGTGCTGGTCAAGGTCGGTGACAAGGTCAAGGAAGGTTCGGCCATGCTGGTGGTGGATGCCGCCGCCGGCGAGGCGGCAGCGCCTGCTGCAGCACCGGCTGCAGCTGCAGCGCCGGCGCCTGCCGCTGCTCCTGCACCGGCACCGGCCGCAGCGCCGGCGGTGGCGCCGATTGGTGGCAGCTACAGCGGCCAGGTCGATGTCGATTGCGACATGATGGTGCTGGGCGGCGGTCCTGGCGGCTACTCGGCTGCGTTCCGCGCGGCCGACCTGGGTCTGAACACCGTGATCGTCGAGCGTTACGATACGCTCGGCGGCGTGTGCCTGAACGTCGGTTGCATTCCGTCGAAAGCACTGCTGCACGTGGCGGCGGTCATCGACGAAACGCAGCATATGTCCAAGACCGGCGTGACCTTTGCCAAGCCGACCATCGACATCGACCAGGTGCGCAGCTACAAGGAAGGCGTGATCAAGAACATGACCGGCGGCCTGGCCGGCATGGCCAAGGCGCGCAAAACGCAGGTCGTCAACGGCGTCGGCCAGTTCTTGAGCGCCAACCACATCGAAGTGACGGCCAAGGACGGCAGCAAGAAAGTCGTGCAGTTCAAGCAGGCCATCATCGCTGCCGGTTCGGCCGTGGTCAAACTGCCGTTCGTGCCGGAAGATCCGCGCATCGTCGATTCGACCGGCGCGCTGGAGCTGCGTCAGATTCCAAAGCGCATGCTGGTCATCGGCGGCGGCATCATCGGCCTGGAAATGGCCACCGTGTACTCGACGTTCGGCGCGCGCATCGACGTGGTCGAAATGATGGACGGCCTGATGCAGGGCGCCGACCGCGATGCGGTCAAGGTCTGGCAAAAGTTCAACGAGCACCGCTTCGACAACATCATGACCAAGACCAAGACCGTCGGCGTGGAAGCGCTGCCGGAAGGGATCAAGGTCACGTTTGAAGCCGCTGAAGCCGGCGCCACCGCGCCAGCGCCACAGGTCTATGACCTGGTGCTGGTGGCCGTGGGCCGCAGCCCGAACGGCAAGAAGATTGCCGCCGACAAGGCTGGCGTGGTGGTGACCGACCGTGGTTTCATCCCGGTCGATAGCCAGATGCGCACCAACGTGCCCAACATCTTCGCCATCGGCGACCTGGTGGGCCAGCCGATGCTGGCGCACAAGGCCGTGCACGAAGGCCATGTGGCAGCGGAAGCTGCCGCCGGCCAGAAGTCGCACTTCGATGTGAAGGTGATTCCATCGGTGGCCTACACCGATCCGGAAGTGGCATGGGCCGGCATTACCGAGGACGAAGCCAAGGCCAAGGGCATCAAGGTCGAGAAGGGCCACTTCCCGTGGGCCGCTTCGGGCCGCGCCGTGGCCAACGGCCGCGCCGAGGGCTTTACCAAGCTGCTGTTCGACGCTGAAACCCACCGCATCATCGGCGGCACCATCGTCGGCACCCACGCCGGCGACATGATCGGCGAAATCGCGCTGGCCATCGAAATGGGCTGCGACGGCACCGACATCGGCAAAACCATCCACCCGCACCCAACGCTGGGCGAGTCGATTGGCATGGCCGCTGAGGTGTACGAAGGTTCGTGCACCGACCTGCCGCCACCGCGCAAGCGTTAAGCGATTTCCGGCAATAGCCGGAAGCACACTTCTTGATGCCGCTCAATTCATGGAATTGAGCGGCATTTTTCATTCTGGCCCAGCGAACTTATCCACACACTCCAAGTCCATTGAATAAGGGGAAACGCGCACACAGTGATATCTGTGTGTATAATTACACACAGATATGGGGTCTGGCATGAACTCAAGCCAACTTATCAAGATGCTCAAAGATGATGGATGGTGTGTGGTGCGGATCAAAGGCAGCCATCATCACTTTAAACATGATAGCAAGCCAGGTTTGCTCACTGTGCCCCATCCCAGGAAAGACCTGCCGACAGGCACATTGATGAGCATATTGAAGGCAGCCGGACTCAGGTAGCTGTTATGCGGTTTAGCCAATGTAAAGGAGTAGTCATGGATATCCCAGTTGTCATTTTCAAGGACGAGCACAGTGTGTATGGGGTGAACGTTCCCGATATCAAAGGCGTGCATTCGTGGGGAGATTCCATCGAAGAAGCCCTGTCCAACGCGAAAGAGGCGATTGTCAGCCACATCGAAACCCTGCTGGAACTCGGTGAGCCAGTGGAGATCAGCAAAACCAATATCGATGCCCTGTACGGCGATCCTGCGTACACCGGCGGCATCTGGGCTCTGGTGAGTCTCGACCTTGAAAAACTCGACAGCAAGCCCGAGCGCATCAACATCAGCGTGCCACGTTTTGTGCTGAGCAAAATGGACCGCTATGCAGCCTCCCGCCACGAAACCCGCAGCGGCTTGCTGTCGCGTGCGGTACTTCAACTGATTGCCTTGGAATCGAAATCGCCACAGACTGTTTAACGTTCCCCCTAAAACAAGCTGCCTTGACAAACCTCTTCGGATGTCAATTTATCAATTTTTCGTGGTTCACTCACTGCGATTCAAAAAGCTTGATCATTTTGTTGATTAAACACGCGCAGCGATAGGCGAGGGCGCTGAAGTATGAAAGCATGGCAGTCCGTACACTGAGGCTAGCCATGTATTCCGCCACCCCGATCCGATTTTTGCCCCTGTTCTTCGGCCTGACACTGGCCGCCACCATAGCTGCCCCGCAGGCTGCCCCGCTCAACGGCCAGCGCATCTTCCAGAACAACTGCGCGATGTGCCATTCGGCGTCGCCCGACATGGCCGTGCTGGCCGGGCCGCCGCTGTTCAACCTGGTCGGGCGCACAGTCGCTGGCGTGCCGGGATTTGCGTACTCCGATGCGCTCACGGCGTTGGGGGCAAAAGGCAAGCGCTGGACCGCGCAGGAACTCGAGCTGTTTCTGAAAGACCCAGGCACCTACGCGCCCGGTACATCAATGCCGATCGCGCTCCCACAGCCGGCCGAACGCGCGGCGCTAGTCGCTTACCTGGCTGGCGCCAAGGGTACGGCGAAACCGGCGGCGCAAGCTGCGAGCGCGCCGACGCCACCCGCTGCCACGGCCAGCCTGCCCGCAGCGGAACACTGGAGCAACGATCAGCCAGGCCGTATCCACGCAGTGCGCATGGCCGACCTGCCGCCGCCGTTTGCCAGCCCCAGCGCCGGTAACAATCCGAGCACCGTGCCGCGTCCGCAGGGCGTGCTGCCGTCGGTGCCGGACAAATTTAGCGTCAACCTGTGGGCTACCGATCCCGACCGTGGCCGCGTGATGGCCAGGGCGCCCAATGGCGACATCTTCATCTCATCGACCACCAAACGGCTGATCAAGGTGTTCCGTTCGTCGACCGGAGAGAAAGCCGATACCGTCAGCGTGTTTGCCGACAAGTTGGACAGGCCATTCGGCTTTGCCTTCTGGCCGGTTGGCCCCAATCCGCAATACCTGTACGTCGCCAACGTCAATTCCATCGTGCGTTTTCCGTACAAGAACGGCGACCTGGTGGCCGGTGCACCGGCCGAGGTGGTAGTGCCCACGCTGACGGCGGAAGTCGGCGGCCATTCCTCGCGTACGCTGGTGTTTTCCGCCGACAGCAAGACCATGTACCTGTCGATCGGCTCGGCCTCGAATGTGGCCGAAGATATCGGCCCCACGCCGCCCGAACCGCTGGCGCAGTGGGAAAAGAAGCATGGCCTTGGCGCGGCCTGGGGCTCGGAGTTTGACCGCGCCGTGGTGCTGGCCTTCGATGCGGATGGCAACAACAAGCGCACCTTTGCCACCGGCTTGCGCAACTGCGTGGGCATGTATCTGCACCCGCGCAGCGGAGAGCTGCTGTGCAGCATCAACGAGCGCGACCGACTGGGCGACAACCTGCCGCCCGACTACCTCACGCGAGTAAAACAGGGCGCCCACTACGGCTGGCCGTGGTACTACATCGGCGACCACGAAGAACCGCGCCTGAAGGGCCAGCGGCCCGACCTCAAGGGCAAGGTGACGGCGCCCGATCTGCTGCTGACCGCGCATTCCGCGCCGCTGGGCATGATCATGTACGAGGCCTCCGCCGGCGCCAGAGCGGCGTTCCCGGCCGAATACGATGGCGAGCTGTTTTTGGCCCTGCACGGATCATGGAACCGTGCCACCCGCACCGGCTCCAAGGTGGTACGCGTGTTCATGAAGAACGGCGTGCCGACCGGGAAGTACCAGGACTTCATGACCGGCTTTGTGGTCAGCGACAAGGAGGTGTGGGGCCGGCCATCGTCGGTGGTGGTGCAGCGCGATGGTTCGCTGCTGGTTGATGACGACGTGACCGGGGAGATATGGCGGGTGGCGCCGCGTTAAGGAGAGGGGGGGCGGTTATTTGCTGGCCGCCGCCGGCAAGCCGAACACGCGGTCGAACGCCAGGCTGAAGCCGAAGGTGTAAACCAGGAAGAACACCACCAGGCCGATATCGAGCAGCAGCGCATCCCACAGCGAGATATCGAGCCACCAGGCGAACAGCGGCACCAGCATCACCACCAGGCCGCCTTCGAAGCCGACCGCATGGGCGATGCGGCGCGCCACGCTGCGTCCGCGCTTGGCCTGGCGCGCTTCCCAGGCTTCGAACGCGCTGTTGTAGATAAAATTCCACGCTGCGGCAATGGTGGAGGAAGCCACCGCCGCCACGCCCGCATGGGCGCCGTCATTGCCGGCAAACAGCATCAGGCCGGCGGTGGTCATGCCCACAGCGATCAGTTCAAACAGCGTGACATAGATGATTTTGCGTTTCAGACCTTGCATGACTTTTTCCCGAGATAACGATAGCATCATCATAATTGAGAAATTTTGATAGAAAAAGTCAGCTTATTTCAATGGAATTGACAGGTCTTGGCATGAACGCCCGGTCTGACACGTTGAGCAATTAACGGGTCAGCCGGTAGATCAGCAGTGCGCTGCGGATGGTCGCCTTTTCGAGCGAGGCAATTTCCAGGTCTTCGTCTGGCGAATGGGCGCCGTTGCCGGCCACGCCGAGGCCATCGAGGCTATCGACCAGTTGCGCCACAAACTGGATGTCGCCGGCGCCGCGCTGGCCCGGCGGCAGGGCCGGGATGGCGCCCAGGCCGGCGTCGCTGCTGGCCTGCGAATATACCTTGAGCAGGGCCAGGTTGCCGGGCGTGGGCGACATGGGCGGATAGGCGTCGCGGAAGCTGATGCTGGCGCTGGTGCCGGGCAGGTTTTGCGCGACGATGGCGCGCATCTTGGCGTGCGCGCGGTCGCGCTGCTCGTAGCTCAGGTAGCGCAGGTCGCCGCGCACCAGCGCCGACCGGGCGATGACGTTGGTCTTGCCGGCGGCCTGGCCTTTGGTGCCCGTTTGATCGATGCCAGCATCGGTGCCGCCGACGATCAACCCCGCGCTGAAGGTGAGGTCGGGTTCGATCACCTGCTGGCGAAAGCCGTCGAGGATGCGCGCCGCTTCGTACACGGCGCCATAGCCGGCGCTGTCGGTAAAGATGGTGCTCGAGTGGCCCTGCTTGCCCCTTACATCGAGCTCCCACGACGACGCCGAGCGGCGGCCGATGGTGCCGGTGTCCTGGCCGTCCTGGTTGCGCATGGTGGCCTCAAAGGAGAGTGCGATGTCGCTGCGCTTGGCGGCGGCCACCATGTCGGCGCGCGAGGTGGCGATCGGCTCGCCGGCGCTTTCCTCGTCGCCGGTGAACATGACGGTGATGGTGGTGTTGTCGAGCGCGCCGGCGCGCTGCAGCGCGCGCAGCGCTTCGAGGATGACCAGGTTGCCGCCCTTCATGTCGTTGACGCCCTGGCCGCGCACGCGGTCGCCGTTGCGCTGCCACAGTTGCACCGGACTGTCTTTTTCAAACACGGTATCGAGGTGGCCGAGCAGCAGCAGGCGCTTGCCCTGCTTCTGCTTGCCCTCGCGCGTGGCGACCAGGTGGCCGGCCCGGCGCATTGTTGCGGGCATGTCGATCCAGCGCGTGGCAAAGCCGAGCTGGTCGAGTTCCTGGCGATACAGTTTGCCTACCTCGCGCACGCCATCATGGTTCATGGTGCCGCTGTTGATGTTCACCGATTGCTCCAGCAGTTGCAGCGCCTGCGGCGAGCGGGCCTTGACGGCGGCGACGATGTTTTGCTCGGCAGGGGAGAGGTCGGCGGCGTGGGCGCAGTGCGTTGCCAGCGTCAGCACCAGTGCCAGCGAGGCTGGCGAAAACAGCGATATGTTCATGGAAATTCCATCCGGCGGCAGGCCGGAAAATGGTCAGCAGGTGCGAACCATTGTAGCGCAGGCTGCTGGTCCATTGCGGTGACGATGTCGCCACCGCGTACCGGAAGCTGGTATATTCCCAGTGCAGATTTTTTTAAAGGATAACCATGCTTCGTCGTAAACTCTTTATCGCCGCTGCCGCCACCGCTGTTGCCGCCATGTTGTCCGGTGGCGCGTTCGCTACGCCTACCGCGCCGCGCAACGGCGCTGAATACACCACCCTGAAAAACCCGCAGCCGGTGCAGGGCGACGGCAAAAAAGTCGAGGTGATCGAGTTCTTCATGTATCACTGCCCGGCGTGCTACGCACTGGAACCGGCAATGCTGGAATGGGTGAAAAAGCAGGGCGATAACATTACCTTCCGCCGCATTCACCTGCCGCTGACCGGCGAAAAAGATCCGGAAACCCATCTGTTCCTGACGCTCGAAGCGATGAAGCTGGAGTCGCAGTTGCACGCCAAGGTGCTGCAGACCTGGCACGTGGAGCGCAAGCGCCTGCAAAGCGACGAGGCCAATATCGAGTGGGCGGTGAAGAACGGCATCGACAAGGAAAAATTCCTGGCCGTGTACAACTCGTTTGCGATCAATACCCGCCTGAAAAACGCCGGCCGGGTGGCTGCTTCGTATGAAGTCAACAGCACCCCGACCCTGATCGTGAATGGCCGTTACCTGACCAACCCGTCGATGGTGGATGCCGCCAATCCCGGCATCCCGCGCCAGCAACTGACCGCCGCCACGCTGCAAGTGCTTGATGCACTGGTGGCGCAGTCGCGCAAGTAATAGTTGTTGAACTAGTTGTTGAACTAGTTGTTGAACTAGTTGCTGAACTAGTTGTCGAGCGGTCGCTAGCGTGACCGCTCAGTTCACCGTAAAGCGCGCCGGAATTTCGATGCCGCCACTGCGGGCTGCTTCGGCGTAGGCTTTCATTTCTTCGATAACAGCGTCTAACTGTTCCTGGCCGGGGTTGGCCTGGAAGTTCTTGATGCGCTCGTTCATGAGCGTGACTTGTCGGCTCCAATCCAATCTGCTTGTTTTGCTCATATGCACTCCTTGTAAAGGTTTAGTATAGATCAAATGGCAAAATTTCACAGTGCCAATAGAACACTAACTGAGCACGCTGCGCAGGAACAGGTCGAGCCCCAGCACGGCTCGGCGGCGGATTTCGTCGTGGCTGGGCGGCTGGTCGGGCGGGAACAGCATGCGCTGCAGGTGGTCCCCCATCAGGCAGTTGACCAGATGGACGGCGAGGAATTCGGCGGATAGTTCCGGGCGCAGCCTGGCGCGGATATCGGGGCGTTCAAAAAATTGTTGCAGCTGTTCGCGCGACTTGCGCGGACCGGCATCGAAAAACGTCTGTGCCAGCTCCGGCGTGGTGCGCGCTTCGGCCACCACCATGCGATGCAGATCGACAAACGCGGGCTGCGACACCAGTTCCAGAAAGCGCCAGGCATAGTCGCCCAGAATGTCTTCCATCGAGCGCGTGTCCGATTCCATGTTGACCATGTCCGAGAAAAACTTGGCGCGGCCACGGGTAATCGCAGCGCTCAGCAATCCCGCTTTGCCGCCGAACTTGACATAGATGGTGCGCACCGCCACGTGGGCTTCGCGGGCAATCATTTCCAGGCTGACCTTGCTGTAGCCCTTGTCCAGGAACAATCTGGCAGCGGTCATGACCAGCGCATGCTCGCGCGCCTCCTTGTCCGCCGCGCGCGGACGTCCGGCGCTCTTGCCCGCGCAGGGCGCGGTGGCGCTGCTGCCGTCGGCATCGCGATGGTCGAGTTCTTCCTCGATGGAAATGTTGTCTTTTTTCATAATTAGCGATTGTAGCGAATGCGTCCATGCTAGTGCAAGATAAAATGAAATGCAATCGTTTCATTTCTTGACTTTCGCTATCGAGCGGCGAATAATGCGCCTACTTCATTTCATTTATCCGGAGTAGTACATGTCCAATCAACAACAGCAAGAACAAAAAGGGCCCGGCGCCGTTCAGCAGACGGCAACTCCAGCAACTCCGGCCTCGCCTGCCAAGTCCAACCGCAAGGTGCTGGTGATTGCTGGCCTGATCGCGCTGGTGGCCATCGGCGCCGGCGGCCGCATGTGGTACCGCAGCCATCACTATGTGGAAACCGAGAATGCCTACGTGGCGGGCCATGTGCACCCGGTGTCGTCGCGCATTGCCGGCGTGGTGACCAAGGTGCTGATCGACGATAACCAGGTAGTGCGCGCAGGCGATGTGATTGCCGAACTCGATCCGTTCGACCAAGGGGTGAAAGTGGAGCAGATCCAGGCCCAGATCGCCAGCGCCGAGCAGCAGGTGCTGCAAGCCGATGCGCAGATAGCCCAGGTCAAGGCGCAAGCCAGCGCTTCCACTGCCCAGGTAGCCCAGTCCGAGGCGCAGCTGCTGCGCGCCAAACAGGACGCTGAGCGTTACGGCCAGCTGTATAACAACCAGATGAAAGCAGTCTCCAAAGCCGAGCTGGATACCGCCAACGCCGGCCGCGCCAGCGCCGTGGCCGACCTGGCCGCGCGCAAGGATACGGCCGCCGCCGCACGCGCCCAGATCGCTGCCGCGCAATCGGCGCGCGATGTGCTCAAGGCGCAAGTAGGTGTGCTGCGCGTGCAATTGAAGGACGCGCAGCAGCAACTGGCCTACAACCATATCCTGGCGCCGGTGGGCGGCCGCATCGGCAAGCGCAGCATCGAGGTAGGCCAGCGCGTGCAGCCGGGCCAGCAACTGACTGCCATCGTGCAGGACAACGTGTGGCTGACCGCTAACTTCAAGGAAACCCAGCTGGCCAACCTGCAAAAAGGCCAGTCCGTCAAGGTGACCATCGATGCGCTGCCCGGCCGTGAGCTGATCGGCAGCGTGGACAGCTTTGCACCGGCCTCCGGCGCCCAGTTTGCGCTGCTGCCGGCCGATAACGCCACCGGTAACTTTACCAAGATCGTTCAGCGCGTGCCGGTCAAGATCGTCTTCAAGCCTGAAGACGTCAAAGCCCTCAATGGCCGTCTGGTGCCGGGCATGTCGGCGATTGCGGAAGTGGAGATCGAGTCGTCCACCAAACCGGCCGAACGTCAAGTCGCCGCGGCGCGCAGCAGCGCGCAGTAAGGAGCCGCGTCATGGCCAGTTCCACACTCGATGCGGCAGCCGGCGCGCCAGCATCAGCACCAGCGCAGCCAGCCGACAAGGTTTCGGGCCGCACCTGGATGGCGGTTGCCGCCGGCATGCTGGGCGCCTTCATGGCGGTGCTCGACATCCAGATCACCAATTCCTCGCTCAAGGATATCCTTGGCTCGCTCTCGGCCACACAAGAGGAAGGTTCGTGGATCGCCACTGCCTACCTGGTGGCGGAGATCGTCGTCATCCCGATGACCGGCTTGTTTACCCGCGTGTTTGGCGCCCGTAATTACATGATCGGCACCACCGCGCTGTTCCTGGTGTTTTCGACCCTGTGCGGCTTTGCCTGGAATCTCGAGAGCATGATCGTGTTCCGCATGATGCAGGGCTTTACCGGCGGCGCGCTGATCCCGATGGCGTTCACGCTGGTGATGACCGA
>JBEVNE010000041.1:0-28995 GCA_040508275.1 Duganella sp. | reverse complement strand
AGGGCGAGACCATGGCTTCGGTCATGGGCAAGGAACAGATGGTGGTCGATATTCCGTTGCAGGAAGGCGACTCGCTGCGTTCGCGCATCAAGCAGGTGGCGTCCGGCCGTTTCGGCGTGACCACCGCTTACCTAAACTCGGCCGACCAGATCCAGATCAAGATGGCGCAAGGCGCCAAGCCCGGCGAAGGCGGCCAGTTGCCCGGCCATAAAGTGTCGGACTACATCGCCACGCTGCGCTTCTCGGTACCGGGCGTGGGCCTGATTTCGCCGCCGCCGCACCACGACATCTATTCGATCGAAGACCTGGCGCAGCTGATCCACGACCTGAAAAACGCCAACCCGCGTGCTTCGATCTCGGTCAAGCTGGTGTCGGAAGTCGGTATCGGCACCGTGGCCGCTGGCGTGACCAAGGCCAAGGCCGACCACGTGGTAGTGGCCGGCCATGACGGCGGCACCGGCGCTTCGCCGCTGTCGTCGGTCAAACACGCCGGCACGCCGTGGGAACTGGGCCTGGCGGAAACCCAGCAGACCCTGGTGCTGAACGGCCTGCGTTCGCGTATCCGTGTGCAGGCCGACGGCCAGATGCGTACCGGCCGCGACGTCGTCATCGCCGCCATGCTGGGCGCCGACGAAATCGGCTTTGCCACCGCACCGCTGGTGGTCGAAGGCTGCATCATGATGCGCAAATGCCACCTGAACACCTGCCCGGTGGGCGTGGCCACGCAAGACCCGGTCCTGCGCGCCAAGTTCTCGGGCAAGCCCGAGTACGTGGTGAACTACTTCTTCTTCGTCGCCGAAGAAGCGCGTCAACTGATGGCGCAACTGGGCATCCGTACCTACGATGAGCTGATCGGCCGCGTCGATCTGCTCGACAAGTCGAAAGCGATCTCTCACTGGAAAGCCAAGGGCCTGGATTTCACCAACATCTTCCACCAGCCCGAAGTGCAGCAAGGCCAGTCGATTTACCACACGCTGGAGCAGGACCACGGCCTCGACAAGGCGCTCGACCACAAGCTGATCGCGCAAGCCAAGGCCGCGCTGGAAAAAGGCGACCGCGTATCTTTCATTTCACCGGTGCGCAACGTCAACCGCACGGTCGGCACCATGCTGTCCGGCGAAGTGGCCAAGCGCTACGGCCATGCCGGCCTGCCGGACGACACCATCCACATCCAGCTGCAAGGCACGGCTGGCCAGTCGGCCTGCGCCTTCCTGGCGCACGGCATCACCATCGACCTGGTGGGCGAGGGTAACGACTACGTCGGCAAGGGCTTGTCGGGCGGCCGCATCATCGTGCGTCCGAATACCGAGTTCCGTGGCTGGGCCGTCAACAACATCATCATCGGTAACACGGTGCTGTACGGCGCCATCAGCGGTGAAGCGTTCTTCAACGGCGTGGCTGGCGAGCGTTTCGCGGTGCGTAACTCGGGCGCCACGGCGATTGTCGAAGGCACGGGCGATCACGGTTGCGAATACATGACCGGTGGCACCGTGGTGGTGCTGGGTAACACCGGCCGTAACTTCGCAGCGGGCATGTCGGGCGGTATCGCCTACGTGTATGACCCGGACGGCGATTTCGCTTCGCGCTGCAACACCTCCATGGTCAGCCTTGAGCGCGTGCTCAGCACCAAGGAGCAGGCCGCCGACAGCAACACCTACCACATCCAGCACAAGGATCTGGGCCGCGAGTCGGACGAAGCGATCCTCAAGCGTTTGATCGAGCGCCACTTCAAGCACACCGGCAGCACCCGCGCGCGTCTGTTGCTCGACAACTGGCTTGAGAGCCGCAGCAAGTTCGTCAAGGTCTTCCCGAGCGAATACAAGCGCGTGCTGGCGGAAATGTCGGAAGCCAAGGCCAACGAAGCGGCGGCCGTGCAGCCGGTGGCGGCTTAAGCAACGCGAGAAGCATTACGAAGATAAACACCGTCATACGACCACCAGCAACACCGTTAGCTGACAGCCCCAAAGCCGTCCTTCCCGCGAAAGCGGGAATCCATAGAACCTTAGCACTGAGCCAGCGTTCCATGGATCCCCGCCTGCGCGGGGATGACGGTGCGGCGGTCGCGGGTTCTGCGGGGCGCTCTGGCCAGGTACACTAATTGAGGATTTAATCGTGGGTAAAATCACCGGTTTCATGGAATTCCAGCGTCAGGAAGAAGGCTATCTGCCACCTGCCACGCGTTTGAAAAACTACGCCGAGTTCGTCATCCCCCTGACGAAAGAGCAATCGAAGGTCCAGGGCGCGCGCTGCATGGATTGCGGCATCCCGTTCTGCAACAACGGCTGCCCGGTCAACAACATCATCCCGGACTGGAATGACCTGGTGTATCGCGGTAATTACCGCGAAGCGCTCGACACCCTGCACTCGACCAACAACTTCCCCGAGTTCACCGGCCGTATCTGCCCGGCGCCGTGCGAAGCAGCCTGTACGCTCGGCATCAGCGAAGACCCGGTCGGCATCAACTCGATCGAGCACAAGATCATCGACGAAGGTTGGGAAAACGGCTGGGTGCTGCCGCAGCCAGCGGCCGTTCAGACCGGCAAGAAAGTCGCCGTGGTCGGCTCCGGTCCTGCCGGCCTGGCCGCTGCCCAGCAGCTGGCGCGCGCCGGCCATGCCGTCACCGTGTTCGAGAAATCGGACCGCGCCGGCGGCCTGCTGCGTTACGGCATTCCAGACTTCAAGATGGAAAAGTCGCACATCGATCGCCGTATCAAGCAGATGGAAGCCGAAGGCGTGGTATTCCGCACCAGCGTGTTGATCGGCAAGGACTTCCCGGCCAACGTCAATAACTGGGCCAAGGAAACCATTTTCCCGGAAGACCTGGAAAAAGAATTCGACGCCGTGATCCTGGCTGGCGGCGCCGAGCAGCCGCGCGACCTGCCGGTGCCGGGCCGCGAACTCAAAGGCGTGCATTTCGCCATGGATTTCCTGCCGCAGCAAAACAAGGTCAATGCCGGCGACAAGGTCAAGGACCAGATCAAGGCCACTGGCAAGCACGTGGTGGTGATCGGCGGCGGCGATACTGGTTCCGACTGCGTCGGCACCTCGAACCGCCAGGGCGCAGCGTCGGTGGCGCAGTTTGAACTGATGCCGATGCCGCCGGAACAGGAAAACAAGCCGCTGGTATGGCCATACTGGCCAACCAAGCTGCGTACCTCGTCGTCGCACGACGAAGGTTGCGAGCGCGACTGGGCCGTGGCCACCAAGCGCCTGGAAGGCAAGGGCGGTAAAGTGGAAAAACTGATCGCCTGCCGCGTGGAATGGAAAGACGGCAAGATGACCGAAGTGCCAAACTCGGAATTCGAAATGAAGGCCGACCTGGTATTCCTGGCCATGGGCTTTGTGTCGCCAGTGGCCAACATCCTCGACGCGTTCGGCGTGGAAAAAGATGCACGCGGTAATGCCAAGGCGACCACCGATGGCGAGGGTTGCTATAAAACCTCGTCGGCCAAGGTGTTTGCCGCCGGCGACGTGCGCCGTGGCCAGTCGCTGGTGGTGTGGGCGATCCGCGAAGGCCGTCAATGTGCGCGTGCAGTCGATGAGTTCTTGATGGGCAGTTCCGAGCTGCCGCGCTGATTAGGTAAGGGCGCCTCGAAAACCGTAGCGAGCGGTCTGCTATCGTCGGGAGTAGCACAAGCGTACGAAGGTACGCTGAGCAACGCAGCGGCGATAGCGGGCCGCGCAGTAGGTTTTTCGAGGTGTCCGCAGGTTTCTGTAACGATTCCTCCGGGAGTGGGCGGGCGATCCCCGCTGCTCCCGGTTTTTTGCGTTTGCAGATGGTGCGGTGCAGCAATGTAACAATTCGTGCTCCATGTAAATTGCTGACTTTGGATTCATTAGTGTTGTATGATTTGATGTACATTCTTTCCTCCGTCCGCCTGGAACGAGGGACTTCCAGCAGAGATTGACCTTTCTGCACTACAATACGGCATCAAAAAACAATGAGTTCTGTCGTGCCTAATCTAGTCGAAATCCGTGATTTACACTTCTCCTATGGAAAGCGGGCCATCCTGTCCGGCTTGCATATGGACTTCCCACGTGGAAAAGTGATCGCAGTGATGGGCGGTTCCGGCAGCGGCAAGACCACGGTATTGCGCCTGATCGGCGGACAGATTACGCCGCGCAAGGGGCAAGTCAAGGTTCAAGGCCAGGTCGTGCACAAGCTCAATACCGCCGGCCTCTACCTGCTGCGTCGTAAAATGGGCATGCTGTTCCAGCATGGCGCCTTGTTTACCGATCTGACTGTCTTTGAAAACGTCGCCTTTCCCCTGCGCGAGCACACCGACCTGCCGGAAGAACTGATCCGCAACCTGGTGCTGATGAAGCTGCACGCAGTGGGGCTGCGCAATGCCGCTGCCCTCAAGCCCGGTGAAATCTCGGGCGGCATGGCGCGCCGCGTGGCGCTGGCGCGTTCGATCGCGCTCGATCCTGAACTGATCATGTACGACGAGCCGTTCGCCGGCCTCGATCCGATCTCGATGGGCGTGACCGCCAACCTGATCCGCAACCTCAATACGGCGCTCGGTTCGACCACCGTGCTGGTGTCGCACGACGTCAAGGAATGCTTTGCGATTGCCGACTATGTCTACTTCCTGTCGCAAGGCAAGATCGTCGCGCATGGCACGCCGGACGAGATGATGGCGTCCACCGATCCCTATGTGCACCAGTTCGTCAACGCGGAAGCAGACGGACCGGTACCGTTCCACTATCCCGGCAAAACCCTGGCCGACGACCTTGGCCTCGGGGGCAAAGCATGAGTGTAAGAAACTGGTTGTCCCGTCTCGGTGCGCCGCTGCGCGATTACATCGAAGGCATCGGCTATTCGGCCCGCGTGTTTCTCGATATCCTGCGCCTGTCGCCCGGCCTGCTGTTCCGCCGTCCGCATCTGTTAGTTGAGCAACTGCACTTTATCGGCAATTACTCGATGCTCATCATCACCCTGTCCGGCCTGTTTGTCGGCATGGTGCTGGGCTTGCAGGGCTATTACACGCTGAATAAATATGGCGCCGAACAGTCGCTGGGCCTGCTGGTGGCGCTGGGTCTGACGCGCGAACTGGGGCCGGTGATTACCGCGCTGCTGTTTGCCGGCCGCGCCGGTACTTCGCTGACGGCCGAAATCGGCCTGATGAAGGCTGGTGAGCAACTGTCAGCCATGGAAATGATGGCGGTCAATCCGGTGCAGCGCGTGCTGGCGCCGCGTTTCTGGGCCGGCGTGATTGCCGTGCCGCTGCTCGCTTCCGTGTTCAGCGCGGTCGGCGTGTTTGGCGGTTACCTGGTCGGCGTGCAACTGATCGGCGTCGATGAAGGCGCGTTCTGGTCGCAGATGCAGGGCGGCGTGGACCTGTTCAAGGACGTGGTCAACGGCTTCGTCAAGAGCATCGTGTTCGGCGTGGCGATCACCTTCATTGCGCTGTACCAGGGTTATCAAGCCCGTCCAACGCCGGAAGACGTGGCGCGCGCCACCACCCGCACGGTCGTGATCTCGTCGCTGATGGTGTGGTGGCTCGACTTCATGTTGACGGCGCTGATGTTCAGCAAATAGTTGTAAGATCAAACAAGAATTAACAAGGATTAGTTATGCAACGCAAATCTCTGGATGTCTGGGTTGGTTTGTTCATCGTCATCGGTGTCGCTGCACTGATGTTTTTGGTGCTCAAAGCCAGTAATACCGGGTCTTTGTCTTTTGGTAAAACCTATGCGATCACGGCCAAGTTCGATAACATCGGCAGCCTGCGTCCGCAGGCGGCGGTCAAGGCGTCGGGCGTGGTGATTGGCCGCGTGGGCGAGATCACGTTTGACGACAAGACTTACCAGGCGCTGGTGACCTTGAACATGGATGAAGGCTTTAAATTTCCTAAAGACAGTTCCGCCAAGATCCTGACGGCTGGCCTGCTGGGAGAGCAATATGTCGGCATCGAGGCGGGCGGCGACGTCAACAACCTCGCTGCCGGTGACAAAATCGCACGTACACAGTCGGCCGCAGTACTGGAAGACCTGATTAATCAGTTTATTTACGGCAAAGCTGCTGAAGGCAAACAGGAAAACTAAATGAAAAGCCCAACAACCTCCCTGCGCAGCGCCGCCCTGGTGCTCGGCGCCGCCCTGATGCTGGCCGGCTGCGCCGGCCCCAACCCGCGCGACCCATACGAGAGCTATAACCGCGCGATGTTCAACTTCAATGACAAGGTCGATACCTATGCCTTGAAGCCGGTTGCCACCGTGTACCGCGACGTCACGCCATCGTTCGTCCAGACCGGCGTGAGCAATTTCTTCGGCAATCTGTCCGATGCCTGGAGCGGCGTCAACAACCTGCTGCAAGGCAAGGGCGAAGACGGACTGACCGACGTCACCCGCTTTGCGCTGAATTCCACTCTCGGTATCCTCGGCCTGTTCGACATCGCCACCCCGGCCGGCCTGGAAAAGCACCGCGAAGACTTTGGCCAGACGCTCGGCGTATGGGGCCTGGAATCGGGACCTTACCTGGTGCTGCCGCTGCTGGGTCCATCGACCGTGCGCGACACCGTGGCCCTGCCGGCCGATATCGCTGGCGATATCTGGCGCTACAAGGACCCGACCAATGTGCGTAACATCGGTACTGCCGTGCGCATCGTCAACGTGCGCGCTGGCCTGCTCGACGCTGGCTCGCTGCTCGAAGACGCCGCGCTGGACCGTTACGAGTTCTTCCGCGACGGTTACCTGCAGCGCCGCGAAAACCAGGTCTTCCCTGATGGCAACCCACGCAAGCGTCAGCAGCAACAGCAGGAAGATGAAGGCGAGGGCGACGGCACCAAGGCTGCCAACCCGCAAACCCCCCCACAAGCTGCGGCACCAGCTGCAACCCCGGCGGAAGCGCCGGTTGCACAGTAGGAAACTTCTGCAACCGTGTCATCCGAATCTTCAGCAAACGCGTTAAACTCCGGTACACCGGCTGCGAACAACGTCAGCCTGTGACTCCGAAGAACCCTTACATAGGTAGATAAACGATGAATCTGATCAAACAATTGCTTGCTGTTGCCTCCGTAGCGTTCGTCATGCATGCGCCTGCCGCCATGGCCGCCGAAGCGCCTGATGCGCTGGTCAAGCGCATCAGCGAAGACGTGATCAACACCGCCAAGTCCGACAAGGCGATCCAGGCTGGCGACCAGAAAAAAATCATCGAACTGGTTGAAAGCAAGATTTTGCCTTTCGTCGATACCAACCGCATGACCTCGCTGGCGGCCGGCCGCTTCTGGCGCCAGGCCACGCCGGAGCAGCAAAAAGCGCTGTCGGAACAGTTCCGCACGCTGCTGGTGTACACGTACTCGGGCGCGCTGTCGCAGATCAAGAACGAAACCATCACCTTCAAGCCGTTGCGTGCTGAAGCCACCGATACCGACGTCGAAGTACGCTCGCAGGTCAACATGACCCGTGGCGAACCGGTGCTGCTGAACTACCGCGTGGCCAAGGCTGGCGACAGCTGGAAAATCTATGACATCAACGTCATGGGCGCCTGGCTGGTGGAAACCTACAAAGGCACGTTTGCCTCGGAAATCAACAAGGGCGGCATCGATGGCCTGATCAAGACTCTGACCGAGAAAAACAAGTCGCTGGCCAACAAGCCCCTGAAAACCACTGCCAAGTAATCAATATGTCCACCGAAGCCACCGACAACCTGCAATCACTGACGTCCCTGACCGTGCTCAACGCCACTGCGGCGCTTGAGCGCGGGCTGGCGGCCATCAAGGCCGGCCAGCAGGCGTTTGATTTGCGCAACGTTGAAACGGTGGATTCGGTGGCGGTATCGGTGCTGATTTCCTGGCAGCGTGCTGCCAGCGAAGCCGGCATCGAACTGGCGTTGCACAATCTGCCCGCCGCCCTGAAAAACCTGACCAAGCTGTATGGCGTCTGCGCGCTGGTGTTCCCCGGCCAGAACGAAGACGACAGCAACACCGCCGCACTGGCCGCTGCGCCAGCCGGCTCGCATCACCATCATTGATCCCCGCCCCGCTCTTCTGTATTCCCCAGCAATACCGCCGGTCCGGTTCGACCGACACGGATTTCCCCTATAATTGAGTGTTGCCGCCGTGTCGCAGAGCGGCGCCTGGCGCACTGCCGCCGCACAACCGATAAGTCCAGAATGTCAGCAATCCAAATAAGCAATGTCGAAAAGCGCTACAAATCGCTGCAGGCGCTGGGCGGCGTGTCGCTCAACATCGAAGAAGGCGAGTTTTTCGGCCTGCTGGGGCCTAACGGCGCCGGTAAAACCACCCTGATTTCCATCATCGCCGGCCTGATCCGGCCCGATGCCGGTCAGGTCACCATCCACGGCCACGATGTCACGCGCGACTTCCGCAACGCCCGCCGCAAGCTTGGCGTGGTGCCGCAGGAACTGGTATTCGACCCGTTTTTCACGGTGCGCGAAACGCTGCGCCTGCAATCGGGTTATTTCGGCCTGCCCAATAACGATGCCTGGATCGACGAGGTGATGCACAACCTCGACCTGACCAACAAGGCCGACACCAATATGCGCGCGCTGTCGGGCGGCATGAAGCGGCGCGTGCTGGTGGCCCAGGCCCTGGTGCACAAGCCGCCAGTGATCGTGCTCGACGAGCCGACCGCCGGCGTTGACGTCGAGCTGCGCCAGACTTTGTGGCAGTTCATCACGCGCCTGAACCGCGAAGGCCACACCGTGGTGCTGACCACCCACTACCTGGAAGAGGCACAGGCGATGTGCAAGCGCGTGGCCATGCTCAAGGGCGGCAAGGTGGTGGCGCTCGATACCATGGCGGCGCTGATCCGCCGCATTTCCGGTTCTCAGCTGATCGTCAACCTGACCGCTGGCGAGCTGCCGGGCGACTTGCGTCCGTTGGTCATGCACGAGGACGTGACCGACCATGGCCGCAAGTACAGCCTGCGCATCAATGAATACCCGGAAGTGGAGGGCATCCTGGCGCGCCTGCGCCAGGCTGGCGTGACCATCGACGACATGCAGCTGCAGCAGGCCGACCTCGAAGACATCTTCCTGCAAATCATGGACAAGGGCACCGTATGAACTTTATTTCGAGCGGCTTCCGCACCCTGGTCTACAAGGAGACGCTGCGCTTCTGGAAGGTCGCCACCCAGACCGTGGCCGCGCCGATCCTGACCGCCATGCTGTACCTGCTGATTTTCGGCCATGTGCTCGAGGGCCGTGTGCAGGTGTATGAAGGCGTCAGCTATACCGCGTTCCTGATTCCCGGCCTGGTGATGATGAGCGTGCTGCAAAACGCCTTTGCCAATGCCTCGTCCTCGCTGATCCAGTCCAAGATTACCGGCAACCTGGTGTTCGTGCTGTTGACTCCTCTGTCGCACTGGGAGATTTTTTCGGCCTATGTGATCGCCGCCATGGTGCGCGGTCTGGCGGTTGGCCTGGGCGTATTTGCCGCCACCGCCTGGTTTGCCCATATGTCGTTTGCGGCGCCGCTGTGGATACTCGTGTTTGCGCTGCTCGGTGCAGCCATCCTCGGCACCATGGGCCTGATCGCCGGCATCTGGGCGGAAAAATTCGACCAGCTGGCAGCGTTCCAGAACTTCCTGATCATGCCCCTGACGTTTTTGTCCGGCGTGTTCTACTCGATCCATTCGCTGCCGCCGTTCTGGCTCACGGTGTCGCACCTGAATCCGTTCTTCTACATGATCGACGGCTTCCGCTACGGCTTCTTCGGCCAGTCCGACACCAGCCCCTGGATCAGCGTCGGCATTGTGTCGGCCTTCCTGGTGGTGCTGTCGCTGCTGGCGATCCGGCTGCTGCGCAGCGGCTACCGGTTACGCCACTGAGGCGTCAGCAGGAATAACGGCATGCGTCAAATACACATCACAGATTTAACACAGGACCCCATCATGGCTACCACCCCAGAACTGATCCACGGCTACATCGCTGCCGGCCTCGAATGCACCCACCTGGAAGTTGATGGCGACGGCCAGCACTTCCAGGCCATCATCGTCTCGCCGGCGTTTGCCGGCAAGCGCCCGATCCAGCGCCACCAGCTGGTGTACGCCGCGCTGGGCGACCGCATGCGCGAAGAAATCCACGCGCTGTCGATGAAAACCCTCACCCCAGAAGAATATCAAGGCTAAGCATGGACAAGCTTCTTATCGAAGGCGGCAAGCGCCTGCAGGGCGACATCACCATTTCGGGCGCCAAGAACGCTGCGCTGCCCATCCTGTGCGCCGGTCTGCTGACCTCGGGCGACGTTGAACTGTCCAACGTGCCGCACCTGCACGACGTAGCCACCATCCTGAAACTGCTGGGCCAGACCGGTCTCAAAGTCACGCAGGATAACGATAAAGTCACGCTCAACGGCAGCGCCATCGACAAGCTGGAAGCGCCGTACGAGCTGGTGAAAACCATGCGCGCTTCGATCCTGGTGCTCGGTCCGCTGCTGGCGCGCTTTGGCCAGGCCAAGGTATCGCTGCCGGGCGGCTGCGCCATCGGTTCGCGCCCGGTCGATCAGCATATCAAGGGCCTGCAGGCGATGGGCGCCGAGATCACCATTGAAGCGGGCTATATCTACGCCAAGTGCGCCAAGCTGAAAGGCGCGCGCATCGTCACCGACATGATTACCGTGACCGGCACCGAAAACCTGCTGATGGCCGCCACCCTGGCCGACGGCGAAACCGTGCTGGAGAACGCCGCCTGCGAACCCGAGGTGACCGACCTGGCCAACCTGCTGGTGGCGATGGGCGCAAAGATCGAGGGCATCGGCACCAACCGCCTGACGATCCAGGGCGTGGCCGAGCTGCACGGCGCCAGACACGCAGTGATTTCTGACCGCATCGAGGCGGCCACCTTCCTGTGCGCCGTGGCGGCCACCGGTGGCGATATCACGATCCGCAACACCCGCGTCGACATCATGGACGCCGCGCTCGACAAGCTGCGCGAAATGGGTCTGCAACTGACCGTGGGCGACAACTGGATTCGCGCGCAGATGGACCGCCGTCCCACGCCGGTGACCTTCCGCACCACCGAATACCCGGGCTTCCCGACCGATATGCAGGCGCAGTTCATGGCGGTGAACACCATCGCCGACGGCGCCAGCCGCGTGACGGAAACGATTTTTGAAAATCGCTTCATGCACGTGCAGGAAATGAACCGCCTCGGTGCAGCGATTGAGACTGACGGCAATACCGCCTTTATCAAGGGCGTGGAGCAGCTGGTGGGCGCGCCCGTGATGGCGACCGACCTGCGTGCCTCGGCCTCGCTGGTGATCGCCGCGATGGCAGCGCGTGGCGAAACCCTGATCGACCGCATTTATCACCTTGACCGCGGTTACGACCAGATGGAAGTCAAGCTGTCGGCAGTGGGCGCCAACATCAAACGGATCAAATGACATGAGTGCATTTCAAGACAAGCAGCAGCTGATCCTGGCCCTGTCCAAGGGCCGCATTTTCGACGATACCCTGCCGCTGCTGGAAGCGGCCGGCATTACCGTTACCGAAAATCCGGAAACTTCGCGCAAGCTGATCTTGCCGACCAACGACCCCGGCGTGCGCGTGCTGATCGTGCGCGCCACCGACGTGCCGACCTATGTGCAGCATGGCGCGGCGGACTTTGGCGTGGCCGGCAAGGACGTTCTGCTCGAGCACGGCGGCGAAGGACTGTACCAGCCGATCGACCTGAATATCGCCGCCTGCCGCATGTCGGTGGCAGTAAAAAACGGTTTCGATTACGACACCGCCGTGCGCCAGGGCGCGCGCCTGCGCGTGGCCACCAAGTTCGTCCAGACCGCGCGTGAGCACTTCGCCAAGAAGGGCGTGCACGTCGATCTGATCAAGCTGTATGGCTCGATGGAGCTGGCGCCGCTGGTCGGCCTGTCGGACGCCATCGTTGACGTGGTCAGCACCGGCAACACGCTGCGCGCCAACGACCTGGTGGAAGTGGAAGCGATCATGGACATCTCGTCGCGCCTGATCGTCAACCAGGCTGCGCTCAAGCTCAAACGCCAGCGCCTGCAACCGATCCTGGAAGCGTTCGAACGCGCCTCGAAAAAATAATCCGGAACCCATCATGTCGATTCACATCACCAGGCTCGATTCCACCCAAGCCGATTTTAAACAGTCCCTGGACACCCTGCTGGCGTTTGAAGCGAGCACCGATGAGGCAATCGAGCGCGCCGTGGCCGGCATCCTGGCCGACGTCAAGGCGCGCGGCGACGCCGCTGTTCTCGAATACACCAACCGCTTCGACCGCATTCCCAACGGCGGCGCCGCCAGCATGGCTGCCTTCGATATCGGCCAGGATGAACTGCAGGCGGCACTGGCCGCGATTCCTGCTGCCCAGCGCGATGCGCTGCATGTGGCGGCGCAGCGCATCCGCGTATTCCACGAACGGCAGAAGCAGGAACTGAACGGCTTTACCTATACCGAGCCCGATGGCACGATCCTGGGCCAGAAAGTCACGCCGCTCGACCGCGTCGGCATCTATGTCCCGGGCGGCAAGGCCGCTTATCCGTCGTCGGTGCTGATGAATGCGATTCCGGCCCACGTCGCTGGCGTGCAGGAAATCATCATGGTGGTGCCGACTCCTGACGGCGTGAAAAACCAGATGGTGCTGGCCGCCGCCGCGATTGCCGGCGTCACGCGCGTGATCACCATCGGCGGCGCCCAGGCTGTCGCCGCACTCGCCTACGGCACCGAGACCATTGCACCGGTCGACAAGATCGTCGGCCCCGGCAATGCCTACGTGGCCGCCGCCAAGCGCCGCGTGTTCGGCATCGTCGGCATTGACATGATCGCCGGTCCATCGGAAATCCTGGTGGTCTGCGACGGCACCACCGACCCGGACTGGGTGGCGATGGACCTGTTCTCGCAGGCCGAGCACGACGAACTGGCGCAGGCCATCATGCTGTGTCCGGACGCCGACTACATTGCCCGCGTGCATGCCAGCATCGACAAACTGCTGCCGACCATGCCGCGCCAGGAGGTGATCCGCACCTCGCTCACTGACCGCGGCGCGCTGGTAAAAGTGCGCGACATGGACGAAGCCTGCGCGATTGCCAACAGCATCGCTGCCGAGCACCTGGAAATTTCGGCCGACGATCCGCAGCAGTGGGCCGACAAGATACGCCACGCCGGCGCGATGTTCCTCGGCCGCTTCTCGTCCGAGTCGCTGGGCGACTATTGCTGCGGCCCCAACCACGTGTTGCCGACCTCGCGCACGGCGCGCTTCTCGTCGCCGCTCGGTGTGTACGATTTCCAGAAGCGTTCGTCGATTATTCATGTCAGCGAAGCAGGTGCGCAGACGCTGGGCAAGGTAGCGGCCGAACTGGCTTATGGTGAAGGCTTGCAGGCGCACGCCCGCAGTGCCGAACTGCGGCTCAAGCAATGACAAAAAAATGGCTGAACCAGGTCTTTTGCGAGGATGCGCTGGCCGGCCTGCAGCGCATTCCTGACGGTTCCATCGACCTGATCCTGACCGATCCGCCCTATAACCTGGGCAAGGATTACGGCAATGCGTCCGACCAGCAGACGGTCGATGACTACCTGCGCTGGACCGAGCAGTGGGTAGACGCCGCGCTGCCCAAGCTCAAGCCCAATGGCAGCCTGTATATTTTTTTGACGTGGCGCTTTTCGCCCGAGATTTTCGTCATGCTCAAAAAGCGCATGACGATGATGAACGAGATCATCTGGGACCGCCGCGTACCGTCGATGGGCGGCAGCGTGCGCAGTTTTACGTCGGTGCACGACACCATCGGCTTGTTCGTGCGCCGCAAGGATTATTATTTCGACCTCGATGCCGTGCGCATCCCCTACGACGCCGAGACCAAAAAAGCCCGTTCGCGCTCGATCTTCGTCGGCGCCAAGTGGCTGGAACTCGGCTATAACCCGAAAGACCTGTGGAGCGTGTCGCGCCTGCACCGCGAGCATCCCGAGCGGGCCGACCATCCGACGCAAAAGCCGCTGGAAATCATCGAGCGCATGGTCAAGGCTTCGTGCCCGCCGGACGGCGTGGTGCTCGACCTGTTCATGGGCAGCGGCACCACGGCCGTTGCTGCGCGCCGCAGCGGACGCAATTTCGTCGGCTTCGAGCTCAACCCCGACTATTGCGCGATTATCGAGGCGCGCCTGGCTGCCCTGGCTCTGCCGGCGTCGCCCGCCAGGAAAAAAGTACCGAGAAAAACTGCCGCCAAACGCGGCGCCAGCCTTGCCAAAACTGTCACAGGAGCATAGCCCGATGTCCGCCATCGACACCCTTGTCGCCAACACCATCCGCCCCGACGTGCGCGCCATCCAGGGCTATCACGTGGCCGACGCCAGTGGCTTCATCAAGCTCGATGCGATGGAAAATCCCTACCAGCTGCCGGAACAACTGCTGCGCGAGCTCGGTGAACGCCTGGCCGCCGCCAGCCTGAATCGCTACCCGGTGGCCAGCTATGCCACGCTCAAGCAGCGCATCCACAGCACGCTGGGTGTACCGGGCGGTTACGACGTCATGCTGGGCAACGGTTCCGATGAGCTGATCTCGATCCTGTGCATGGCTTGCGCGCAGCAGGAGCGCCGCGCCGTGGTGCTGTCGCCAACGCCGTCGTTCGTGATGTACCAGCGCTCGGCGCAGTTTGCCGGCATGGATTACGTCGGCGTGCCGGTCAAGGCCGACCTGACGCTCGACCTGCCTGCCATGCTGGCCGCCATTGCGCAGCACCGGCCGGCGCTGGTGTTCCTGTCCTATCCCAACAACCCGACCGGCAACCTGTTCGATGCCGACGCCATCGTCGCCATCATCAAGGCACTGGACGGCTTTGGCCTGGCCGTGGTCGATGAGGCGTATGAGCCGTTCGCCCAGCACAGCTTCATGGAGCGCCTGCCGCAGTTCGACAACCTGGTGGTGATGCGCACGGTATCGAAGCTGGGGCTGGCCGGTATCCGCCTGGGCTATATGTCGGCAACGCCGAAACTGCTGGCGCAGCTCGATAAAGTGCGGCCTCCTTACAACATCAACGTATTGACGCAGACGGCGGCCGAATTCGCGCTCGACCACGTGGAGGTGCTGAACCAGCAGGCCAGCGCATTGCGCGCCGCACGGGCCGATCTGATGGCTGCATTGGCACGATTCCCCGGGGTGGAGGTTTTCCCGTCGGCGGCGAATTTTATCTTGATTCGGGTGCCCGATTCCGACGATGCCTACGTCAAACTGCTGTCTTACAAGGTATTAGTTAAAAATGTGAGTAAAATGCACAGTGTGCTGGCCAATTGTTTGCGTATCACGGTCAGTACCCCGGCAGAGAACGCCGCCTTCCTCGATGCCTTCGCCGCGTCGCTGGCAGCCTGATATTTTCGCCACCATCGTCCTAATCGCCATCGCGAGCAATTCATGAACCGCACCGCAGAAATCACCCGCAATACCAACGAAACGCAAGTCCGCGTGTCGATCAACCTCGACGGCACCGGCCAGCAAAAGCTCAACACCGGCGTGCCTTTCCTCGATCACATGCTGGACCAGATCGCCCGCCACGGCCTGTTCGACCTCGAAGTGGAAGCCACCGGCGACATCCACATCGACAACCACCACACGGTGGAAGATGTCGGCATTACGCTGGGCATGGCCGTGGCCAAGGCCATTGGCGACCGCAAGGGCATTGTCCGCTACGGCCACTCGTATGTGCCGCTCGACGAAGCGCTGTCGCGCGTGGTGCTCGACTTTTCCGGCCGCCCAGGGATCGAATACCATATTCCGTTTACGCGCGCGCTGATCGGCACCTTCGATGTCGATCTCACGCTGGAATTCTTCCGTGGCTTCGTCAACCATGCGCTGGTCACGCTGCATATCGACAACCTGCGCGGCACCAACGCCCACCACCAGTGCGAAACCGTGTTCAAGGCCTTTGGCCGCGCGCTGCGCATGGCGTCGGAGCTCGATCCGCGCGCTGCCGGCACCATTCCCTCGACCAAGGGCAGCCTGTAAATCTCATGAAAAAAATCGTTGTAGTTGATTACGGCATGGGTAATCTGCGGTCGGTCGCGCAAGCGCTGCGCGCCGTGGCGCCCGAAGCCGAAGTACTGATTTCCGGCACGGTGGCCGATATCGACAGCGCCGACCGCATCGTGCTGCCCGGCCAGGGCGCCATGCCCGACTGCATGCGCAGCCTGCGCGAATCGGGCGTGCAGGAGGCCTTGCTCAATGCCGCGCGCAACAAGCCGCTGATGGGCGTGTGCATCGGCGAGCAGATGCTGTTCGATGGCAGCGAAGAGGGCGAGGCCGCCGGCCTGGGCCTGCTGCCGGGACGCGTGGTGCGCTTCCGCCTGGACGGCCAGTTGCAAGAGGACGGTTCGCGCTTCAAGGTGCCGCAAATGGGATGGAACCAAGTGCACCAGAATGCGTCTCATGCCATGTGGGAGGGTATTGCGGACAATAGTTACTTCTATTTCGTCCACAGTTATTTTGCCCAGCCGGAACAGGCCGCCCACACTGTCGGGCTGACCACCTATGGCGCGCCGTTCAGTTGCGCGGTCGCGCGTGATAATATTTTCGCGACACAGTTCCACCCGGAGAAAAGCGCCGCGGCGGGCCTGCAGCTGTACCGGAACTTCGTTCACTGGAACCCTTAACTTAACCTTATTACACCATCATGCTGCTCATTCCTGCCATCGACCTCAAAGACGGTCACTGCGTTCGCCTCAAGCAAGGCGATATGGAACTTGCCACCGTTTTCTCCGAAGACCCGGCCGACATGGCCCTGCACTGGCTCAAGCAGGGCGCGCGCCGTCTGCACCTGGTTGACCTGAACGGCGCTTTTGCCGGCAAGCCGAAGAACGAAGGCGCAGTCAAGGCGATTTTGAAAGTGGTGCAGGAATATGCCGAGGAAAACGACCTCGACGAAATTCCCGTGCAACTGGGCGGCGGTATCCGCGACCTCGACACCATCGAGCGCTACCTCGACGCCGGCATCAGCTACGTCATCATCGGCACGGCGGCGGTCAAGGAACCCGGTTTCCTGCACGACGCCTGCGGCGCCTTCCCCGGCCACATCATCGTCGGCCTCGACGCCAAGGATGGCAAGGTCGCTACCGACGGCTGGAGCAAAATGTCGGGCCACGAAGTGATCGACCTGGCCAAAAAATTCGAAGCCTATGGCGTCGAATCGATCATCTACACCGACATCGGCCGCGACGGCATGATGGGCGGCGTGAATATCGAGGCCACCGTCAAGCTGGCGCAGGCGATCAAGATTCCCGTGATCGCCTCGGGCGGCCTGCACAACCTGGCCGATATCGAAGCGCTGTGCGCGGTGCAGGATGAAGGCATCGAAGGCGTGATCTGCGGCCGTTCGATTTACGAAGGCACGATCGACCTGGCCTCGGCACAATTGCGCGCCGATGAGCTCAGCGGCGACCTCGACTACCAGGAAGACTAATGCTTGCCAAACGCATCATCCCTTGCCTCGACGTGACCGATGGCCGCGTGGTCAAGGGCGTTAATTTCACCGAGCTGCGCGATGCCGGCGACCCGGTGGAAATCGCCCGCCGCTACGACGAGCAGGGCGCCGACGAACTGACCTTCCTCGACATTACCGCCACCAGCGACAACCGCGGCCTGATCCTCGACATCATCGAAGCGGTGGCCTCGCAGGTGTTCATTCCGCTCACCGTCGGTGGCGGCGTGCGCGAAGTGGCCGATGTACGGCGCCTGCTCAATGCCGGCGCCGACAAGGTCAGCATGAAGTCCTCGGCGGTATCGAATCCGCAACTGGTGTACGACGCTTCGCAAAAACACGGTTCGCAGTGCATCGTGGTGGCGATCGACGCCAAGCAGACCGCACCGGGCAAGTGGGAAGTTTTTACCCATGGCGGCCGCAAGGCCACCGGCATCGATGCCATCGAGTGGGCAGTCAAGATGGAACAGCTGGGCGCCGGTGAAATCCTGCTCACCAGCATGGACCGCGACGGCACCAAGTCCGGTTTCGACCTTGGTCTGACGCGTGGCGTGTCCGACGCTATCGGCATTCCCGTGATCGCCTCGGGCGGCGTTGGCGGCCTGCAGGACCTGGCCGACGGCGTCAAGCTGGGCAAGGCTGATGCGGTACTGGCGGCCAGCATTTTCCATTATGGCCAGCACACGGTGCAGGAAGCCAAGCGCTTCATGGCGCTGCAGGGCATTCCCATGCGTATCGACCAATAAACACCATGCCGACCTTACCCAATAACAACCTTGCCAAGGCTAAATGGCTGAAAAAAGTCCGTTGGGATGAAAACGGCCTGGTGCCGGTCATCGCCCAGGAGGCTGGCAGCAACGACATACTGATGTTCGCCTGGATGAACCGCGACGCTCTGGCGAAAACGGTCGAACTGGGCGAAGCCGTGTACTGGAGCCGTTCGCGCAAGAAACTGTGGCACAAGGGCGAAGAGTCGGGCCATACGCAAAAAGTGCTGGAAATCCGCCTCGACTGCGATGAAGACGTGGTGCTGCTGAAGATCGAGCAGGCCGGCGGCATTGCCTGCCACACCGGCCGCCATTCGTGCTTCTATCAAAAATTCGAGGCCGATGCCGAGGGCGGCGACTGGCACAGTGTTGACCCGGTGCTCAAGGAGCCCGATGCGATCTACGCCGCCAAGCCTGCTACGGTTACCACCTCACCGACCACCAAACCTGGTAAGAAATAACTCATGAGCACTATTCTGGACCGCCTGGCCGAGCTGATGGAATCGCGCAAGCTGGCCAACGGCGGCGACCCCGCCACCTCGTATGTTTCCAAGCTGTTTGCCAAGGGCGACGACGCCATCCTGAAAAAAATCGGTGAAGAGGCTACCGAAACCGTCATGGCCGCCAAGGACGCACGCGTGTCCGGCGACGGTGACAAGGTGTTGTACGAAGTAGCCGACCTGTGGTTCCATACGCTGGTGCTGCTGGCCCAGTTCGACCTCAAGCCGCAACAGGTGCTCGACGAACTGGCACGCCGCGAAGGTGTCTCGGGTATCACCGAGAAAGCAGCAAGAAGCCAATAATATCCAGGAGCCTCAATGGACAACTGCCTGTTTTGCAAGATCGCTGAAAAGAAAATCCCCTCGACCGCCGTCTACGAGGACGAGGAACTGTACGCTTTCAAGGATATCAACCCGGCCGCCCCCGTGCATTTGCTGGTGATTCCTAAAAAACACTTTTCCACCCTGTCGGACTGTGGCGCCGACGATGCGCCCCTGCTGGGCAGGATGCTGGCGCTGGCCCCCCGTCTGGCGGAGGAATTTGGCTGCGCGGTCAGTTATGATGCCAGCGGTCAGCCGGGCGCCGGTTATAAAACGCTGATCAACAGTGGGCCGGACGGTGGGCAGGAGGTGTACCATCTGCACTTGCACGTGATTGGCGGCGCACACCCTTGGCGCGGCGAGCGCTGACCACCAGAGCAGCGGCACGCAGTGACTGGCATGCCATGCACATGACAGGGCGGGCTTGGCTTATACTGTCGCAGGCGGTTTTGAATCAACGGATCAATGGACGACGGGCGCAAGCGCCCTACTAGGGGAACACGATGGGTACGATGAGCTGGATACATTGGGCAATTTTGCTGGTGGTAGTGATTTTGGTGTTCGGCACCAAAAAGCTGGGCAATATGGGCTCGGACATAGGCAAGGCCGTCAAAGGCTTCAAAGATGGCGTCAAGGGTAACGAAGACGACAAGCCGGCTGCTCCTGCCACACCGAGCACCATCGACGTTGATGCCAAAGAGAAAAAGCAATAAGCCGTTGCGGCCCGGATGCCGGGCTGCGCTGGCGGAAGCTGATATCTTATGATCGATCTTGGTCTTACCAAAATTGCCATTATCGGCGTTGTGGCGCTGATAGTCATTGGTCCGGAAAAGCTGCCCAAGGTGGCGCGCATGGCCGGTACCCTGTACGGCCGTGCCCAGCGCTACCTGCATGACGTCAAATCCGAAGTCACGCGCGAAATCGAGCTTGAAGAGCTGCGCAACCTGCAAAAAGAAGTGCAGGAAGCCGCGCAGAACATCAAGAGCGACGTCGAAAATTCGATTGCCAAAAACATCAGCGAGGTCGAAAACGCCTGGCACGATACGCCTGCGCTGGAAGATATTTCTTCGGCGTCGCCGTCGTTCAGCTCGGTCAGCACCGATGACCTGGCGCGCAAGGCGCGCGAGTTCCGCCGCAAAAAAGTGGTGCGTAATTCTGCCGTGCCGGGCTGGTACAAGCATCGCCAGGGTGGCAAGCTGCACGTTACTTCCGGCGCGGCACGCGTCGCCCGCTTCCGCCCACGCGGCAATACCCAGAGTTCGTTTTACTGATGACTACCCCAAACCCAGGCGAAGAAACCTTTATCTCCCATCTGGTCGAGCTGCGTGACCGGCTGGTCAAGGCATCGATCGGGATTGCAGTAGTGTGCCTGGCGCTGATGATCTGGCCTGGTCCCTCGCAAATTTACGACTTCATCGCCCAGCCCATGATCAACGCCTTGCCGGCTGGCTCCAAGATGATCGCCACTGGCGTGACGTCGCCGTTTCTGGTGCCGATGAAGGTGACCATGGTCCTGGCGATTATCCTGGCCCTGCCATGGGTGCTGTACCAGATGTGGGCATTTGTTGCGCCCGGCCTGTACACGCATGAAAAGCGTTTGATTGCACCGCTGGTCATTTCGTCGTCGCTGCTGTTCATGGCGGGCGTGGCGTTCTGTTATTTCCTGGTGTTTGGCCGCGTGTTTCACTTTATTGCCGAGTTTTCGCCGCAGTCGATTGCGGTCACGCCCGATATCGAAAACTATCTCGATTTCGTCATGTCGATGTGCCTGGCGTTTGGCGCCACTTTCGAGGTGCCGGTCGTGGTAGTGATTCTGGTGCGCATGGGCCTGGTAACGGTAGCCAAGCTGCGCGAAATCCGTCCGTACGCGATTGTGGGGGCGTTTGCCATTGCCGCGATTGTCACGCCACCCGATGCGGTGTCGATGTTTTCGCTGGCGATTCCGATGTGCCTGCTGTTTGAACTGGGCTTGATCGTGGCGCCGCTGTTCGTGCGGATTTCCACGGCACCCGAAGAAAAGCAGTCGTAAGTAAATCCTCGACGGCACACCGCTGGTGGCGTTACGCTACCCAGAACACTTTGAGGACCAGCATGGCCTGCAACACGAGCACGCCGCCGATCATCCATTTCATTGTGTCAAATTTTTTTGCCAGTGCATTAATCTTGGCCTCCACGCCGTCGATACGGTGGTTCAGTTCCACCCCCAGCGCATCGGTGTAGCTACGCAGTTCATGCCGGATCAACTCCATCCTGGCGAGCAGGTCTGCCTTGAGCAGTACCAGCTCACTGGGCGAGACGGCTGCTTCGGATAAAACGTCGCTCAGGGAATGGGCTTGCGCCTCTGCCTGATCGCTTGGCAGTCCCGCTTCTGCCAGTCGTTTTGCATACTCCAGTGTGTCGATTTTGATGGGCATGGTCATGATCGCTCCCTGAGAACAGCCTAGCAGATATTTGATTAAACGCAGAATCGACTTTCATCGTATCGAATCACTGGATGAGTTGTTTGCGTCTGATCAAACGTGCGAATGACAAACGGGGCCGCGCAATGTCGCCATTGCGGGCCCCGTGTTTTCCGGTTCTACAGGCGATTATTGGGTCATCAAACCCTTGATCACCCGCACTGGCGCACTGCCATAGCTGAGGAATTGTTCGTGGAACTGCTTCAGGTTGAAGCGTTCGCCCAGCGCCTGCTTGCGTTGTTCGCGCAACTCCATGATCTCGCTGTAGCCGCTGAAATAGCTGGTCAGCTGTACCGACGATACCTGTACGCGGTGCCATTTTTCGGTGGCTTCGGTGCGCGTCTGGAAGGCCTGGCGCGTCAGCAGATCCAGTGCCTGTTCTTCTGTCATGCCCAGTACATGCACGCTGTAATCGAGGATGGTATTGGTGACGCTGCGCAAATTCCACTTGGAGTACATCAGCCACATTTCCGGCTCGTTGTTGCCATAGCCCGATTCCAGCATCATGCGTTCGCCATACACGGCCCAGCCTTCGACCATGGCGCCATTGCCGAAAATCGATTTGACGATCGATGGCGACTTGTTGGCATACACCAGTTGCGCGTAGTGGCCCGGGATCGCTTCGTGAATATTAAGAATCTGCAAAATCCAGTGGTTGTATTCGCGCAGGCTGCTCTCGGCCGCTTCGGGCGTGGCGTTATCGAGCGGGGTGACGTTGTAATACGTGCGGTCCTGCGGCCGGTACGGGCCCGGCGCGTCGATGCTGGCGCCGGCCACACCGGCCTGGTAGGCCGGCGTAGCGCGCACTTCTAGCGGCTTTTTCGGATCGAGGGTCAGCAGATCGTGCTTGATCACCCAATCCTGCAACTGCGGAATCTGGCGCTTGATTTCGTTGACGAAATCCTCGCGCGCCACATGGCGCTCGGACAGCTTGTCGATCATCATGCCGATCTTGGCAAAGCGCTCGGCCGGCCTGGCGACGCCTGGCAAGTATTTGTCCCACAGTTCGTCGGACAGGCGCTCCATATTGCTCAGCAGCTCTTCGCGCGCCGCCAGGGCTTTCTGGTAGGTTTGCTCGGCCGTGCTGCCGGACTGGATATCGTAGGCAAACTTTTGCTCGTACAAGTCTTTGCCGATGCGGAAGCTGCGGCGACCGGCCTGATCCATCAGCTTGTCGCGTTCGCTCAGGTAGGTCACGTAGCCATCCACGGCTGCCTGCGCCGCCGCGATGCGCTGGGCGAACAACTGCTTTTCGTCGGCCGTCAGGATCGACGCCTGCGCCGCCTTGCCCACCTCGACCAGCACGGCCTTGACGCCGGGCGCTTGCTTGATGGCGAGGCGCGTATGTTCGCGGGTGGGATTGACGATGTTGGCGCGCGCGGCGTCGTAATAAGCGGGAATGCTGGTCACGCGCTTGAGCAGCGTGCGCAGGCGCTGCGGCTGGGCGGCGTACTCGGTGTTGAGGATCATGTCGAGCGGGCCGGCGACGTTGTAGCTGGCCGGATTCCACTCATGCTCGCGCAAGGTGGTCAGGCGCCAGCGGTCGCTCTCGAGCTTGTTTTGCAGCAGGCCCAGGTCGGTGCGTTGCTTGGACGCCAGCTGTTTCGCATTGACCTTGTTGAAGCGCTCGGTCCACTCATCGATAAACGCCAGTTCCTTGGCGATGCCGGCCTGGTCCGGGATGAACAGCGCAGCGGCCGTATCGTATTTGCCGGCATAGATGGCGCTGTC
Organism: Duganella sp.; assembly: GCA_040508275.1. Taxonomy (GTDB): domain Bacteria; phylum Pseudomonadota; class Gammaproteobacteria; order Burkholderiales; family Burkholderiaceae_D; genus Rugamonas. The sequence continues at coordinate 5,830 of JBEVNE010000041.1, read as the reverse complement.
GGAATCGATACGCCACAGCGCATTGAGGAACTGGTTGCTCAGCGCGTCGAACTGGCGGTCTTGCCAGCGTTCGGCCAGCACCGCTGCCGGCGCCGCCTTGGCGACCGTGCCTTTTTTGGCCTGCTTGGTCTGCTTGGCAGGCTTGCTGCTTTTCTTGGTGCTACTGGTCTTGGCAGACTTTTTTTCGGTCGCCGCGCTGGCTGGGTTAAAGGCGAGTGCCGCCATGAGCGCCGCCAGCGCTAGTTTTGTCTTGATCATCGTTGCAGCCTTGCTAGTGCGATTACAGATAAATTGGACACGGCCTGCATGTACAAGCTGGTCGAAGCGTGGGAGATTATCACTAATCTGCCCGCTTGAGAGCTTTCATAACGCCTTGCTAACATGCCGTCTATTGCTTCAGCCCTTCCTCCAGCATGGCCAGCATGTCGCCGGCCGACATGCGGCCCGACACATCGCTGCCCTCGAGCAGGCTGTCGGCCAGGTCGCGCTTGTGCTGGTGCAGGTCGACGATGCCTTCCTCGATGGTGTGGCGCGCCACCAGCCGGTAGATAGTGACAGGGCGCTGCTGGCCCATGCGGTGGGCGCGGTCCGAGGCCTGGTCTTCCACCGCCGGATTCCACCACGGGTCCATGTGCACCACGTAGTCGGCAGCGGTGAGGTTGATGCCGACGCCGCCGGCCTTCAGGCTGATCAGGAATACATCGCCCTCGCCGGCCTGGAAGGCATCGACGCGTTTCTTGCGCTCGGCCATCGGGGTAGCGCCGTCCAGGTATTGATAGGCGATGTTGTGGGCGTCGAGGTGGGCGCGGATCAGCGCCAGATGATCGACAAACTGGCTGAATACCAGCACCTTGTGGCGGTTTTCCAGCAAGCCGGCCAGCAGGTGGGCAAATGCCGCCAGCTTGCTGCTGGCCAGGCGCAGCTCCGGCGCCACCAGGCTGGGGTTGCAGCAGGCGCGGCGCAGCTTCATGATCTCGGCCAGGATCTGGATCGATTTTTTCTCGGTCGGTCCTTCCACGGCGGCCAGCGTTTCCAGCGCCGCGCGGCGCAGCGATTCGTACAGCGCGGTTTCTTCGGCCGACAGGTCCACCTCCAGCGTGATCTCGGTGCGCGGCGGCAGTTCGGTCAGCACCTGCGCCTTGGTCCGGCGCAGCATGAAGGGCTGGATCAGGCGCCGCAGGCGCTGGCGCGCGCCCACTTCGGCGCGGTGGTCCTGCGGTTTTTCAATCGGCGCGGCAAAGCGCAGGTTGAATTGCTCGATGGTGCCCAGCAGGCCCGGATTGATGAAGCGGAACAGGTTCCACAGTTCGCCCAGGTGATTTTCCAGCGGCGTGCCGGTGCACACCATGCGGAAGTCGCCTTGCAGCGCCATCACCGCCTGCGAGCGCTTGGTGGCGCCGTTCTTGATGGCCTGCGCTTCATCGAGCACGATGGTGTGCCACTGCACGCCGGCAAACAGGGCCGCTTCAAGTTGCAGCAAGCCATAGCTGGCCACCACCAGGTCGTACGGTTGCAGGCTGGCCAGGGTGTCGGCGCGGTCGCCGGCGCCAAACATCTTGACCTTGAGCGTGGGGGCAAAGCGCGCCGCCTCGCTGACCCAGTTCAGGCACACCGAGGTCGGCGCAATCACCAGCGCCGGCCCTTGCGGGGCGCGCGACACCAGCAGCACCAGCGTTTGCAGGGTTTTACCAAGGCCCATGTCGTCGGCCAGGCAGGCGCCCACGCCCCAGTGGGCCAGGCGCGACAGCCAGTTGTAGCCTTCGAGCTGGTAGTCGCGCAGTTCAGCCTGCAGCGTGCTTGGTAACACTGGCTCGAAGACTGCCTGCTCGCTCATGCGGGTCAGGTGCGCTTTCCACAGCTTGTCGGCCTTGAAGCCGCCAACGTCGTCGGCCAGGTCCGCCAGCGCAAACGAAGCCAGCGGATGCAGGCGCACGCCATCGGCGGTCAGCTCGCCGTAGGCCGACACTTCGCGCAGGCGCCGGTGCAGTTCCTCGGTCAGCGCCAGGAAGCGGTTTTCACCGAGTTCGACGAAGCGGTTCTGGCTTTTCTGCATCAGTTCGAGCAGGGTGCGCAGGTCCATCACCTTGTCTTCATCGATCTGCACCTGGCCGCTGGCGGCAAACCAGTCCTTGTTGCTCTTGATGGCCAGCCGTACCTGCTTGCTTTCCACCCTGGCGGTGACGCGGAATTTTTCGCCCTCGGGCCAGGCGATGACGATGCTGTCCGGCTGCGCTTCCTGCAAGTCCTGCAACTCGGTCAGCAGTTGCAAGCACAGCGCCGGCTGACCGAGCAGCCATTCGCCGTGCTCCTGCTCGGCCTGTTCCAGCACCGGGCAGCGCGCCACCAGCGCGCGTTCGGCGTCGCGTTCATCGATCAGCTGGCGCTGCGCCTGCACCGGCTTGCCGCCGACATCGGCAATCACGCTATCGGCGCCGTCGCCGGGCGCATAATAGGCGCCACCCTGGAGCGGGCGCACCAGTACCTGCATCTTCAGGCCATGCTGGTAGGGCAGCAGATGCACATGCAGGCGCATGTCGGCCGCCACCTGTTCCATGTCGGGCGCGGCGCCGCCTATGTCGGACTGCACCGTGACCAGCGATGAGATCGAGCTGATCGCATGCAGCACCTGCTGCTCGGCGTGCGCTGGCACGTTGAGGCCATTGCCGACGATGGCGGCAATGCGCCGGTGTTCGTCGGCGATGGTGACCACGCGCAGCCGGGTGGGCGTTTCGCGCGTGACGATAATGGTGGACTGGTCGTCGGGTATCGGCGGCTGCAGGCGGATTTCCAGGTTGCCCGGGCTTTTCTTGATCAGCAGTTCCGGTTCGCCGGCCAGCAGCTCCACACGCATGTCGGGGGCATCGGCCCAGTACAGCAGCGGGTGGCCGATCAGCGCTGCGGCGGCGCGCTGCGGCTGGATTTCGTAGGCCATGCCGCTCGAATGATAGCCGCGGTGGGCCACGGTAATCGCTTCGGTGGCGCGGATATCCTGCGGCGTTAAAAAGTCGAACTGCTCGGTTTCGAAACGCAGCCGCTTCAGGCTGGCGGCGCGGCCCTTGCTCCAGATCCCGCGCGCATCGCGCTTTTGCTCGACCGGGGTAATGTCGGTAATGCCCCAGCGCGGATCAAACGCCAGTTGCCACACCAGCCGCGAAGCGTTGCCGCTGGCCGTCGCCGTTCCCGGCTGTTGCAGGTTGATCAGCGCGCTCAACTGGCGCTGCCAGCCTTCCTGGCGCTCGAACCAGGTGCTCATGTCGGGCAGGCCCAGGCGGCTGCGCAGGGCGCTGCCGCGCTGCGCCATGTCCTCGTTGCCCAGGTGGCCGAGCAGGATGGCGGCCTGGGTGGCGATGAACAGGTAGCCGGCCTGCTCGGCCTTGTCGAACAGGTCTTGCAATTGCAGCTTGTGCTCGCCGCGCTGTGGCACCGATAACCAGTAATACAGCAGGCAATGGAACAACTGCGCTTGCAGGTTGTTGTCCCAGGCCAGGCCATTCACGGCCTCGGCGGTCAGGGTGCCGGCGCGGATCTGGCGCAGCATGTCGAGCTGCTGGTGCACGGCGGTGGCGTGGTTTTGTGGCAGCCGTACTGCAATGTCGAGGTAGGTTTCCGCCGCTTTCAGCTGTTTTGCATCGCTGCCGCGCAACAGCGTCACCAGGTACAGATAGCTGCCGAATCCTGGCAACAGCTGCTTGCGTTTGCCGGTTTCGCGGCGCACCGCCTTGAGCGCGGCGTCAAAACCGACCAGGGCGGCGCTGGCGGCGCCCTGCAGCAGCACCACGGTGCTGGCCAGGTACTGGCTGTGCGGACCTGCCGTGCGTTCAAGATAGCGGCGGGCGTCGTCGATGCGGCCGGCGAGAATGGCGTCGTCGGCCATGGCGATGCGCAGGCGCGCGCCGATATCGTCCTTGGCGGTCAGGCGGCGCAGCAGGTGCTGTTCGCAAAACTCGCGGATGGCCGGCGCCGACGCCGGCTCGACCTGGGCATGGTTGAGCAGCGTGGCCAGCACCTCATCCTGCAGCAGCGGATGCACGCGCGCCAGCAGGCCCGGTTCGAACGGCCGGCCAAAAATGTCCACCAGCGGATGCAGCTGCATCGCCTCATAGCTGTTCTGGCAAAATTCTAGCAGCGGCAGCACTTGCTGCGGCGCCTGGCCCCGTATAAAGCCCATGCGCAGCAGCGCCATGCCGGCGCGGTAGCTGCGCGGCTCGACCCCATTCCAGGTCTGGCGCAGCGGCGTCAGTTCCTCGTAGGCGGCGCACAGGTCGTCGAGTGCATGGGTGCCGATGGCGGCGCGCATGGCCGGCCAGCGCAGCTTGGGATTGCAGGCGAAACCGCGCCCGACCGCGCTGCTGACAAACGCCAGCCGGTCCAGCTTGCGCAGGGCGTCGTCGAGGGTGGCGATGGTGTAGCGCTTGCCGGTGGCGGCGTCTTCGATGCGCGCCAGCTTGAGCAGGTCGAGGATGGCGGTGCGCCCGATCGGCTCGCCAATCAGCGCCAGCAGCGCCAGGATCATCTTTTCGCTGAATTCCAGGGCGTCGAACTCCGCCTGCAAAGTGGTGTTACTCATGCGTGCTTAGTCCTGCAAGTTATCGATGTGGACCGGCGCCGGCGCGGCTGCATCGTGCAGGCCGAACAGGCGCTGGTAAAAATACAGTTCCGCCTCCAGCGTGCGGACAATGTTGTCGCCCTTGCGGAAGCCATGACCTTCGCCTTCCAGCGGCACATACGCCACCGGCACGCCGCGTGCGCGCAAAGCCTCGACCATCTGTTCCGATTGCTGCGGCGGCACCACTTTGTCGTCGAGGCCCTGGAAGAAGATCATCGGGCGCTGGAGCTTGTCGGTGTGGTGGATCGGCGAGCGGGCCTGGTATAGCGCTGCCGCTTCGGGCTGCGGCGCAATCAGGTAGGCATTGTAGTGCGATTCGAACTTGTGCGAGTCTTGGTCCAGCCCTTGCAGGTCCGATACGCCGTAATAGCTGGCGCCCAGCTTGAAGACATCGTGGAAGGTCAGCGCACACAGCGTGGTCAGGCCGCCGGCGCTGCTGCCGCGGATGATCAGGCGTTCGCCGTCGGCCAGGCCGCGCTCGACCAGCGCACGCGCGCCGGCCACGCAATCCTCCACATCGACCACGCCCCACTGGCCCTTGAGCAGGTCGCGGTAGGCGCGGCCAAAGCCGGTACTGCCGCCGTAGTTCACATCGAGCACGCCAAAGCCGCGGCTGGTCCAGTACTGGGTGGCCAGCTTGAGGGTGTTGACGGCCATACCGGTCGGGCCGCCGTGGCCGATGACGATCAGCGGCGGCAGCGTGCCTTCCGGCGCGCGCACCTCGGCATTGCACGGTGCATAGTAAAACGCCTGCACAGTGCGGCCGTTGGCGCTCGGGTAGCGGATATTGCTTGGCACCGACAGATTGGCTTCGTCGGGCAGGTCGGTGATCGACTGCGCCAGGATTTCCACGCCTTCTTCGGTAAAGTCGATGCGCGCCAGTTCCAGTGGAATGGTCGGGCCGCCGGCCAGCATGGCCAGATAGCCGTTTGCCACGCGCAGTTCGCGGATTTCCTCGTATGGATTGGCGATCGCCTCCAGTTTGCCGCTGGCCGGCAGCAAACGCGCCAGCCGGCTGACGCCCTGCTCGATATACGTGCAGATGATTTCCGTCGCCGAGCGGAAGCCATACATGCTGTTACCGAAGGTCCAGTGCGGGGTGGCGAATTCGGCTTCCATCGGGCACAGTGCTTCGATCTGCTGGCCGTCGGCGCCGAGCCGGTACAGATTCCACCAGCCGCTGCGGTCGGAGACGAAATGCAGCAAGCCGTCCGGCGACCATTC
>JBEVNE010000031.1:0-16005 GCA_040508275.1 Duganella sp. | reverse complement strand
ACCGCCGGGGCATGCACGCGGCTGCGGCTGCGTGCACGTCCGGTCCATTGCACGAATCGACGGAGCGCTGCCCGGCACCACACGGCGGCGCCGCAATAACAACATATACGGAGTTTTTCCATGGCACAAATCGAAGTTAAAGTACCCCAACTGTCGGAATCGGTCGCAGAAGCCTCCATGCTGACCTGGCATAAAAAAGTCGGCGACGCTGTTGCGCGCGACGAAAACCTGATCGACATCGAAACCGATAAAGTGGTACTGGAACTGCCAGCACCAGCCGCTGGCGTGCTGGTGAAGATCATCAAGGGCGACGGCAGCACCGTGGTTGCCGACGAAATCATCGCCGTGATCGACACCGACGGTGTCGCCGCCGCTGCTGCACCAGCCGCTGCTGCAGCTCCAGCCCCTGCCGCCGCAGCTGCTCCTGCGCCAGCCGCAGCCGCTACTGGCGGTAGCAAAGGCGACGTGGCCATGCCGGCCGCTGCAAAAATCCTGTCGGAAAAAGGTCTGAGCGCTGGCGACGTCGCCGGTTCGGGCAAAGACGGCCGCGTGACCAAGGGCGATGCTCTGGCCGCTTCGGCGCCAAGCGCCACCCCAGCCATCGCACCGCTGGCGGCACCTGCTGCCAAGGCTTCGCTGCCACAGGTCTCGGCTTCGCCAGCCAGCCTCGGTGACCGTCCTGAAGAGCGCGTGCCGATGAGCCGCCTGCGCGCCCGTATCGCCGAGCGCCTGCTGCAATCGCAATCGACCAACGCCATCCTGACCACCTTCAACGAAGTCAACATGGCTCCGGTCATGGACCTGCGCGCCAAGTACAAGGACAAGTTCGAGAAAGAGCACGGCGTCAAGCTGGGCTTCATGTCGTTCTTCGTCAAGGCTGCCGTTGCTGCGCTGAAAAAATACCCTATCCTCACCGCTTCGGTCGATGGCAACGACATCGTCTACCACGGCTACTTCGACATCGGTATCGCTGTCGGTTCGCCACGTGGCCTGGTTGTGCCTATCCTGCGCAACGCCGACCAGATGTCGATCGCTGAAATCGAAAAGAAAATCGGTGAATTCGGCCAGAAAGCCAAGGAAGGCAAGCTGACCCTGGACGACCTGACCGGCGGTACCTTCTCGATCTCGAACGGCGGCACCTTCGGCTCCATGCTGTCGACCCCGATCATCAACCCGCCACAATCGGCCATCCTGGGCGTGCACGCGACCAAGGACCGCGCTGTCGTGGAAAACGGCCAGATCGTGATCCGTCCTATGAACTACCTGGCCATGTCGTACGACCACCGCATCATCGACGGCCGCGAAGCCGTACTGGGCCTGGTCGCCATGAAAGATGCGCTGGAAGATCCTGCCCGCCTGCTGCTGGACCTGTAATTCGACGGTTCGCCAGCCAACCCCGAAGTTCGGGGTCTGACCCCGTACGGGGGCAGACTCCTGGTCTTACGGGGCAGACCCCCGGCTTTGCGGGGTTCAACGCTAAAAGGACAACATGAGCATCGCAGAAGAAATCCAGCGCCTGCACGATCTGCACAAGTCCGGCGCCTTGTCCGACGACGAATTTGCCGCCGCCAAGGCCCGCCTGCTGAGCCAGGAAAGTCATCGTCCGCGCGAGGATGACATCAACCGCTTCCGCCGCAGCCGCGATGACCGCTGGCTCGGTGGCGTATGCGGTGGCCTGGGCCGTATCAGCGGCATCGATGCGTGGATCTGGCGCCTGCTGCTGGTGCTGCTGGTGCTGACTTTTGGCTTTGGCCTGGCGATTTACATTCTGTTGTGGATCTTCGTTCCAGAAGAAGAATTGATTGGGAAATAAAATGAGTAAACAATTTGACGTAGTAGTCATCGGCGCCGGTCCTGGCGGTTACATCGCCGCCATCCGCGCAGCGCAACTGGGTTTTTCGGTCGCCTGCGTCGATGCCTGGGAAAATGAAAAGGGCGGCCCTGCACCGGGCGGCACCTGCACCAACGTCGGTTGCATCCCCTCCAAGGCACTGCTGCAATCGTCCGAGCACTACGAGCACGCCGGTCACGCGTTCAAGGAACACGGCATCGATGTCGCCGGCCTGTCGCTGAACCTCGGCCAGATGATCAAGCGCAAGGATGGCGTGGTCAAACAAAACAACGACGGCATCCTGTACCTGTTCAAAAAGAACAAGGTGACCTTCTTCCACGGCCGCGCCGCCTTTGCCGGCGCTGCCGGCGCCGACGGCTACCCGCTGGAAATTTCGGCGCCTGCCAACGAAACCATCAACGCCAAGCAAGTGATCATTGCCACCGGCTCCAACGCCCGTGCACTGCCAGGCGCTGAATTCGATGAAAAACTGATCCTGTCGAACACCGGTGCTCTCGACATCGACGCCGTACCAGCCAAGCTGGGCGTGATCGGCGCCGGCGTGATCGGCCTGGAAATGGGTTCCGTCTGGCGCCGTCTGGGTTCCGAAGTGACCGTGCTCGAAGGCCTGCCAGTGTTCCTCGGCGCCGTCGATGAGCAGATCGCCAAGGAAGCCAACAAGCTGTTCACCAAGCAAGGCCTGAACATCAACCTCGGCTGCAAGATCGGCACCATCACCAAGGGCGACAACAGCGTGTCGGTGGCCTACGAAAATGCCAAGGGCGAAGCCATCACCGCCGAATTCGACAAGCTGATCATCTCGATCGGCCGTACCCCGAACACCAACGGCCTGGGCGCTGACAAGGTTGGCCTGGCGCTGAACGAACGCGGCTTTGTGGCCGTGGACGACGACTGCAAAACCAACCTGCCAGGCGTATGGGCAGTGGGCGACGTGGTGCGCGGCCCGATGCTGGCGCACAAGGCGGAAGAAGAGGGTGTTGCTGTTGCCGAGCGTATCGCCGGCCAGCATGGTCACACCAACTTCAACACCATCCCCTGGGTCATCTACACCTCGCCGGAAATCGCCTGGGTCGGCCGCACCGAGCAGCAGCTGAAAGCGGACGGCGTTGCCTACAAGGCTGGCACCTTCCCGTTCCTGGCCAACGGCCGCGCCCGTGCACTGGGCGACACCTCGGGCATGGTCAAGTTCCTGGCCGATGCCAACACCGACGAAATCCTCGGCGTGCACATCATCGGCCCGATGGCATCCGAGCTGATTGCGGAAGCGGTGGTTGCAATGGAGTTCAAGGCTTCGGCCGAAGACATCGCCCGTATCTGCCACGCCCACCCGTCGCTGTCGGAAGCCACGAAAGAAGCAGCGCTGGCTATCGACAAACGCACGTTAAACTTTTAATGCATTGAAGTAGCAACCTTGGCGGGCTTCGGCCCGCCATTTTTATTTACGCCCTGCGCAAACAAGCGAACCCATGAACGTCGAAGAGTTTTATCAGAACGCGCTGCAAGAGCGCAACTTCAAGGCCGATGCCGCCCAGCGCCGCGCGGTCGATCGCCTGCAGCAGTGCTATGACGACTGGGTGGAGTACAAGGCCCAGCGCTCAAGCACCTTCAAGCGCCTGATCAAGCGGCCGCAAGTGCCCAAGGGCGTGTACATGTGGGGCGGGGTAGGGCGCGGCAAGTCGTTCCTGATGGACAGCTTCTATTCGGTCGTGCCGGTGGTGCGCAAAACGCGCTTGCACTTCCACGAATTCATGCGCGGCGTGCATCGCCAGCTCGATGAGCTGAAAGGCGTGGCCGATCCGCTCGACGAAGTGGCCAAGCGCGTCGCCAAAAAATACCGGCTGATCTGCTTCGACGAATTCCACATTTCCGACGTGGCCGACGCCATGATCATGTACAACCTGCTGAAGGCGCTGTTCGACAACGGCGTGTCCTTCATCATGACCTCGAACTACGATCCGCAACTGCTGTACCCGGACGGACTGCACCGCGACCGCATTCTGCCCACCATCGATTTGCTGTATGAAAAACTCGACGTGATGAATATCGACGCCGGCATCGATTATCGTGGCCGCGCGCTGGAACAGGTGGAATCGTATTACACCCCGCTCAATGCCGACACCGACCAGGCGCTGCGCGACGCTTATACCCGCCTGGCCGAAAGTGCCGACGATGATCCCGTGGTGCGCATCGAAGCGCGCGAAATTCGCGCCCTGCGCCGCACCGGCTCGCTGATCTGGTTCGATTTTCATACGCTGTGCGGCGGTCCCCGTTCGCAAAACGATTACCTGGAAATCGCCAGCCGTTTCCACACCGTGATATTGTCCGGCATTCCGCGCATGTCGGCGTCGATGTCGTCCGAAGCGCGCCGTTTTACCTGGCTGATCGACGTTTTCTACGACCAGGGCGTAAAATTGCTGATGTCGGCCGAAGTCGAACCGGAAGAGTTGTACACCACCGGTACGCTGGCCAACGAATTTCATCGCACTGTGTCGCGCATCGTCGAAATGCAGTCGCAGGAATATATGGACCGGGAACAGCGTGCAGCCGCCGCCTCCCTGGCCTGAAGTTACAGGGAAAGTCATGAAACCTAGTTTGATATCGCGGCCGGCCGGCCTCTTGTGCACATTGTTTGCTGTCATGGCTGCTATGGCTGCCATAGTGCCAGCAGCGCAGGCGCAGGATGCGCGTACGGTCGTCACGCCAACACAGTCGGTTGCGCAGGCGGATGCAACGCTGGCGCAGGTAGACCAGCAGCGCGCCGTGGTCGCCGAGACTTTTGCTGCCGAAGAGTCTGTGTGCTACACCAAGTTTTTCGTGAATAACTGCCTGGACAAGGCCAAGGAAAAGCGCCGCGTGGCACTGGTGGGCTTGCGCGCGCAGGAAGTCGAGGCTGAGCACTTCAAGCGGGCCGAATCGGTGGCGCGGCGCGATGCCGACCTGGCCGAGCGCGCCCACAAGGATGCCGAGGAATACGCCCGGCGCGAAGCCCAGCCAGTCAAGCCGCCGCGTACCGAAGAGCAAATGGCGCCCAAGGCCGCGCCCAAGGGCAAGAGTGTGGATCAGCGCGAGGCTGAACATGCCGCACGCATGCAACGCGCGGCCGAGCACGAGGCTGCGAACGCTGAAAAGCGCAGCGCCAATGTGCAAGCCTTCGAGAAAAAGCAGGCCGATGCCGCGCGCCGCCAGGAAGAAGTGGCAAAGAGGGTAGCCGAGAGCCGCCGCAAGGCCGAGGCACGCGCCGCCGCCGATGCGGCTGCCGAGAAAAAACGGGCGGAAGCTGCCGCTGCTAAACAATAACGACTACTTGTTACACCCGTTCTGGCGATCTTGTCATTGATCATAAGGTTGTTGGTAAACGCAGCGTAGATTAAACTACGCACCGTGCCGCATCCCGTGAACCTTCCAGTGACTGAGAAACATGACTGATGTACAAGATATCCAGCGTCGTCTGATTGAACTCGACGTCGAACACCGCGATCTGGACGCGGTCATCGACATGCTTACCCTGGACGGTCACCACGATCAGCTGCAGCTGCGCCGCCTGAAAAAGCGCAAGCTGCAGCTGAAAGACCACATCACTTTGCTGAAAATGCAATTGGTGCCCGACGTTCCAGCCTGAACCCGCCGTTTTACCCTCAACAACGCCCATTTTGACCCAAGCCCTGCCCACGCCCGCCGATATCGCTCCTGGCGCCACGCCCGCCGTGGTCGGTGAAACTGCGCAATACGCTCCCGGCGTGCATGACACGGAAGTTGAACGGCTGTTTGGCGCCGGTGGTCCGCTGGGGCCGGCCGTGGGCGACTTTCGTCCGCGCCGTTCGCAAACCGAAATGGCCAAGGCGGTCGCCCATGCCATCGCCACCCAGACCACGCTGATCGCCGAGGCCGGTACGGGTACCGGCAAGACCTTCGCCTACCTGGTGCCGGCCCTGTTGTGGGGCGGTAAAACCATTATTTCCACCGGTACCAAGAACCTGCAAGACCAGTTGTTCCTGCGCGATATACCGAACGTGCGCGCCGCCCTGCAGGCGCCGGTATCGATCGCGCTGCTCAAGGGCCGCTCGAATTACGTCTGCCATTATCACCTCGAGCGCACGCTGCAAAATGGCCGCATGACTTCGCGCGACGATGTCGGCAACCTGCGCGAAATCTCGCGCTTTTTAAAAATGACCAGTTCCGGCGACAAGGCCGAACTGGCGCGCGTGCCCGAAAATGCCCTGATCTGGAACCTGGTCACCTCCACGCGGGAAAACTGCATGGGCGCGGAATGCCAGTATTACCAGGATTGCTTCGTCATGAAGGCGCGCAAGGAAGCGCAGCAGGCTGACGTGGTAGTGGTCAATCACCACCTGTTCTTTGCCGACGTGGCACTGAAGGACTCGGGCGTTGCCGAACTGCTGCCTTCTGCAAATACCATCATCTTCGATGAAGCGCACCAGTTGCCGGACACCGCCACGCTGTTCTTTGGCGATACGTTTTCGACCTCGCAAGTGCTGGAATTGTGCCGCGACGTGCTGGCCGAAGGCTTGGCCCACGCCCGCGACGGCGCCGACTGGGGCAAGACGGTGACCGTGGTGGAAAAAGCTGCGCGCGATCTGCGCCTGACCTTCCCGCAGGATATTGTGCGGCTGTCGCTGCCGCAAATCGCCCCATCGAGCGAGTTTTTCCCGGCCTTGCAAACCCTCAAGGATGAGCTGGACGGCATGCTGGCGGTGCTGGAAACGCAGGCCATGCGCGCTGAAACGCTGGAACAATGCCGCCAGCGCGGGCTGGAACTGGCAGAAAAACTGTCGGCCTGGAAGTTCGATCCCAAGGCCAAGGTGACCAAGGGCGAAGAAGCGGTGTACTGGGTCGAAGCATTCGCGTCCTCGCTGCAGTTGCATAAAACCCCGTTGTCGATTGCGCCGATCTTTAACGGCCAGCGCGAAGGCGTGCCGCGCAGCTGGATTTTCACGTCGGCCACGCTGGCCGTCAAAAACGATTTCAGCCACTTTTCAGATCAGATGGGCCTGGCCGACGAACCGTCGCGTACCTGGCCGAGCCCGTTCAATTATGGCGAGCAGGGCTTGCTGTATGTGCCGCAAGGTTTGCCGGACCCGAATTCCATGGGGTACACGGACGCCGTGCTCGACCTGGCCCTGCCGGTGATCGAAGCGGCTGGCGGCAAAACTTTCCTGTTATGCACGACGCTGCGCGCCGTCAAGCGCGCTGCCGAGCGCCTGCGCGACGAGTTCGAAAAGCGCGGTTTGCCATATCCCTTGTTCGTCCAGGGCGACCGTGGCCGTACCGAATTGCTCGACCAGTTCCGCAAGGCCGGCAACGGCGTGCTGATCGGCAGCCAGAGTTTCTGGGAAGGCGTGGACGTGCGCGGCGACGCCTTGTCGCTGGTGATTATCGATAAATTGCCATTTGCACCACCGGACGATCCGGTGCTGGCGGCCCGCATCGAGGTCATGGAAAAGCAGGGCAAAAATGGTTTTATGCACCACACGCTGCCCGAAGCGATCATCAATCTGAAGCAGGGCGCCGGCCGCCTGATCCGCGACGTCAACGACAAGGGCGTGCTGATGCTGTGCGATCCGCGCGTGATTTCCAAGCCTTACGGCCGCCGCATCTGGCAGAGCCTGCCATCGTTCAAACGCACGCGCGAACAGTCCGAAGTCATCACCTTCTTCCAGAATATCAACCAGCCGCAATAACTTCTGGTTGTTTTCCTTGCCGCCCGCTTCCTGTGGGCGCCAGGCATTTTTCCTCTGTTAATTCTTTCTGCTCCTCCATTTTGGCTGTTTTTCGTTGGAAATATGCCAGAACTTGGCGTGATGGCGCCAGTTTTCGGCATGTGCCCGTTTGCGCTCGCGCAAAGTCGCGGCTGAGTGGATGGTTAGAGTTGGTTAAGCGCTGCTGCTTTGTGGAGCAGGAATGGAGGATGTCATGGCTATTCGCCACGGCTGCTTTTTCAGTTATGCACACGGCCAGCATGAATACATGAGCAAGTTCAAGAACGATCTGGTCGAGGCACTCCAGTGCTATCTCGAACCGCATCTCGATCACGAAAACGAACTGTTCATCGATAGCGAGCAACTGGGCGGCGGCGACGATCTGGACGGCAAGATCGCGCGTGCCTTGTGTGAGAGTGTTTGCATGATTGTCATTTATACACCCAAGTACGAAGCCCACGCCTACACACGGCGCGAGTTTGCAGCAATGCAACTTATCGAGAATGAGCGCAAGCAGTGGTATGCGCTGCCCAGCCATCTGATCATCCCCGTGATCATGACGCGTCACCCCGTGTGCCTGCCGCCGCAAATTGCCGGACCGGGCATGTATGTGGATTTTTCCCGCTACACCCTGGCCAGCGGCGACCTCAAGACCAATCCGGACTACCTGCCGGAAATCATCAAGATCGTCCAGCGCGTTGCCGAGCACTATCACCTGCTCAAACGCTGCACGCCGCCGGGGCATGATTGCGGACGTTTTGTGATGCCGGACATACCGTCGGAGTGGCGCGCCATTCCTCCTCCCCTTTTTCCCCGTTAAAGGTTTGTCATGGAAAACGTATCCTTGTCCCTGCCACCGCTCAGCGACAGTGGCGAAGTGGTCACCTTCTATTCTTACAAGGGTGGCACGGGGCGCACCATGGCGCTGTCCAACCTTGCTGTACTGTTGGCGCGCCAGCAAAATTCCACGTCGCCCGTCCTGATGATCGACTGGGACATGGAAGCGCCAGGCTTGCACCATTATTTTGATCTGCCCGATGAACGTCCGGGCGTGCTGGAACTGTTCGAGGCTTGCCGCGAACAACTGCGCCAGCGCCGCCGTCCTGCCATGGGTGAAGACACGGCATTGGCGCACGAGGTGCTCGCAGCTGTTGGTTGGGAGCAATATGTGAGCCGGGTCGATCAAAGCAGCCAGTTGTACCTGATGCGCGCCGGGCGCTTCGATGACAGCTATGGCGAACGCCTGGGCGCCATGCACTGGAATGCGCTGTTCGACAGCTGCCCGGCACTGTTTCGTTGTTTTGCCGATAATATGTCGCGCCATTTCCGCTATGTGCTGGTCGATTCGCGCACGGGCCGCACCGATAGCGCCGGCATTTGCACCACGCTGTTGCCGCGCAAGCTGGTGGTGGTGTTTACGCCGAATCGTCAGAGCCTGGAAGGGGTGGAGGCGCTGGTGTCGCGCGCCACCGCCTATCGCAGCAGCAACGAAGATGAGCAGCGCCCGCTACTTGTCTATCCGCTGCCGTCGCGCATTGAAATGGGCGACAGCACCCAGCGTGCACAGTGGCGGCGCGGCGCACCCGAGCACCATATCGGCGGCTACCAGCCGATCTTCGAGCGCCTGTTGTGCACATGCTATGGTTTGCAGCATGTGTCGCTCGACAGCTATTTCGACGAAGTCCAGCTTCAGCAAACCCGCACCTTCGCCTATGGCGAGCAACTGGCCGTGCAGATGGACCAGGGCGGCGACCGCTTTTCGCTCACGCGCACCTTCGAAGCGTTTCTCGACTGGTTGGGGCCTGGCTACTTTCCGTGGCAATCTGCGCGCGAAATCCACCTGCTGGCAGCCATCAGCGACAGCCGCCAGGCCCTGGCGGGCAATGGCGACGGCAATGGCGCCAGGGCGCTGTCGCAACCGCTGGCGCGCGACCTCAACCTGCTCGGCGAGATGTACCGGCGCGAAGGCCGGCTGCGTCAGGCCATCAGCTGCTTCGAGGAGGCGCTGGGCCTGCGTCAGCGCGACCTCGGAGAAGACCATGTCGATACGCTGGTCAGCAAGAGCAACCTTGCCGGCCTGCTGCGCCTGCAGGGGCAGCTCGATGAAGCACAATTTCTGGAAGAATCGGTGATCGCAGCCCGCGAACGCCTGCTCGGCCCCGAGCCTCTCGACACCCTGGCAGCCCGCGCCAGCCTGGCCGCCACGCTGGCGCGGCAAAACCGCACGGCCGAGGCCCTGAATATCCAGGACAATGTGCTCGACGCCTACCTGCGCCAGTTCGGCCCCGAGCACCTGCTGACACTGTCATGCATGGCGGCGCGTGCCGACCTGCTGTTTGAGCGCGGCGATACCGAGCACGCGCGCCAGGCCCAGGAGCAGGTGCTGGCCATCCGCAAGCGCCTGCTGGGCGCCGAACACGCCGACACGCTGCGCAGCAAGACGGCGCTGGCCTGCACGCTGGCGCTCGAGCGCGACCTGGAAACAGCCCATGCACTGCTCGAGGAAGTGCTGAAGGCGCAGTCCGGGCGGCTGGGCGCCGATCACCGTGAAGCGCGCAAAACCCGTGATTTACTCGCTGGCGTGGCGCAGCAGCTGGCAGTTCAGCAAGGATTGGCCGGCACTCCGGTGGCCGGCACTCCGGTGGCCGGCACTCCGGTGGCCGGCAATCC
Organism: Duganella sp.; assembly: GCA_040508275.1. Lineage (GTDB taxonomy): Bacteria > Pseudomonadota > Gammaproteobacteria > Burkholderiales > Burkholderiaceae_D > Rugamonas. Next base: position 5,766 of record JBEVNE010000031.1, on the reverse strand, counting down.
TGTGCCAGGAGGGCAGACTGCAGCGGCGTCCGAATTGCACCAGGATGCTGCCATGGACGACTACGGCGACGCCCTGGTGCGGCAGCCATTGCGCGCAGTGGCCAGCGTCGGCTCCTGGTCGCGTACGGCCGATGAATTGCTGGTGCTCGAAGGCCATGCCAAAGGAGTACGGCCCGCTTCGCGCTAAGGCGGTGCCGTCACCCGCGGCCAGCGGTAAATTTTTTGTTGATACGGCGGTGGCCCGCATGCGCAGCAAGGGCATTGCTTCAGGTAAAATCTCCGCATGAAAATCCTGATCAGCAATGACGACGGCTACCTGGCGCCCGGCATCAACGCCCTGGCCAAGGCCCTGGCCGCAGTGGCCGACATCGTGGTGGTAGCGCCCGACAGCAACCGCTCGGGCGCCTCCAACTCGCTGTCGCTGGACCGGCCGCTGTCGGTCCAGCGCGCGGACAACGGTTTCTATTTTATTAATGGCACGCCGACCGATTGCGTGCACATCGCGCTCACGGCGATTCTCGACGAACGCCCCGACCTGGTGGTGTCCGGCATTAACAACGGTCCCAATATGGGCGACGATACGCTGTATTCCGGCACCGTCGCCGCCGCCACCGAAGGGTTTTTGTTCGGCATCCCCGCCATCGCCTTTTCGCAAGGGCAGTGGGGTTGGGAGCATATCGACGACGCCGCGCTGCATGCGCGCGACATCGTGATGCGCTATGCCGACACCTTGCCGAGCCCGTATCTGCTTAACGTCAACATCCCCAATCTGCCGTACGGCCAGTTGGGGCAGGTGGCCGCCACCCGTCTTGGCCGTCGCCACCAGGCCGAACCCGTGATACGCTCGCTGGACCCGCGTGGCCGCGAAATTTTCTGGATCGGCCCGCCCGGCGCCACCAAGGATGCCGGCCAGGGTACCGATTTTTATGCTGTCACCAACGGCCAGACCTCGATCACGCCGTTACAGATCGACCTGACCCATAAAACGCAACTCGCCGCACTCGAAAAAGGCCTGGCATGAGCGACAAACCCCGCAGCTTTCCTTTGCCTCTGTCGTCCGTGGTGGACAAGGGAAACCGCAAGGGGCCGGTGCTAGGGCCTGTTGCTACGCCGCAAACCGCCACCCAGAATGCTGCGCGCCACCTGCCGCCGCAGCACGCTTACCCGGCCCCGCGCGCCGTCGCCGCGCCCTCGAAGTCGCACAGTTACGCCCAAGAGCGCGCCCAGCCGCAGCCGGCGGTGCAGGCCGCGCGCGACCGTCCGCTGGTGTCCGACGCCATCCGCCATGCCATGGTGCAGCGGGTGGCCAGGCAGGGCGTGCGCGACCAGGTGGTGCTGGGCGCGCTGGCGACCGTGCCGCGCCACCAGTTCATGGATGAGGGGCTGGTGTCGCAGGCGTATATCGACGCTTCGCTGCCGATCGGCCACCATCAGACGATTTCCCAGCCGTATATCGTCGCCCGCATGATCGAGGTGATGCGCAACGGCGCCGCGCTCAAGCGGGTGCTGGAAATCGGCACCGGCTGCGGCTACCAGGCGGCAGTGTTGGCATGCGTGGCGCAAGAGGTTTATTCTATCGAGCGCATCAAGCCGCTGCACGAGCTGGCAAAGACCAATTTACGGCCGCTGCGTGTGCCGAATCTGCGCTTGCATTACGGAGATGGTATGCTTGGGCTGCCGCAAGCGGCGCCGTTCGATGGCATCATCCTGGCGGCGGCTGGTTTGCAGGTGCCGCAAGCGCTGCTCGACCAACTGGTCGTCGGCGGCCGTCTGGTGGCGCCGGTCGGTGACCGCACCCAGCACCTGGTACTGATTACCCGCGTCGGCAAGGCCGAATGGGCCAGCGAAACGCTGGAGGATTGCCATTTCGTGCCACTGCGGCCGGGCACCGTGTAAGACGCTGGCGGAGGGCCCGGACATGCGGACATGCTGACCTGCGCCAGCACCACCATAACAACGTAAGATGAGAATGATTAATAAAAGTAATGTGCTCGTCGTGAGCCTGGCGCTGGCTTTGCTCAGCGGTTGCAGCACCCCCATCACCCAGGCGCCAGTGGTTGAACACCACGTGGCCGCGCCGCCCGTCAAACCTGCCACCCCGAGCCAGACCGCACAGGTGGCGCGTGACGAACGCGGCCTGTACACCGTGCGCAAAGGCGATACCCTGATCCGTATCGCGCTCGAATTTGGCCAGAATTACCGCGACCTGGTGGCCTGGAACAACCTGGAAAATCCCAACGACATCAAGGTGGACCAAGTGCTGCGCGTGCTGCCGCCTGACGCCGGCGCTGCCGCCAATGGCGTGGAAACCGCCGCCATCGTCATGCCGCCGAGCGACAAGGCGCCGCCCGTGGTGCGCAAAACCACTCCCAAAGGCGAAAAGCGCGCCTACACCGATGCCACGCTGGCCGAACTGCAGCGCAGCGATGGCGCCCCCGCTACCGCTGCAGCTCCGGTCCCTGCACCAGCGCCAGCCCCTGCTGCACCGGCCGTGCGAACTCCGGCACCTGCGCCTGCCGCCGCCAGCGGCTTGAGCGCCGAAGACGAAAAACTCAGCTGGGTATGGCCGGCCGAAGGCCGCGTGATCGCCACTTTTGACGAAGGCAAGAACAAGGGCGTGGACATTGCCGGCAAGGCTGGCCAGCAGGTCGTGGCGGCCGGCGCCGGAAAAGTCATGTATGCCGGCAGCGGTATCCGCGGTTATGGTAATCTCGTCATCGTGAAGCACAGTAATAACCTGCTGTCCGCCTATGCCCACAACCGCACCATCCTGGTCAAGGAAGGGCAGAATGTGACGCGCGGACAGCTGATTGCTGAAATGGGTGATTCCGACGCCGACGCCGTCAAGCTGCACTTTGAAATCCGGCAGCAGGGCAAGCCGGTGGACCCGTCGAAGTTCCTGCCAGCGCGCTAGCATGCGCCAGCGCCTGACCGCTGCCTGATCATTAACCGGAGTGCGCACCGCGCCATGAGCCATGACCAAACCGCCTCACGATCCGCTCGACGACGACCCGCTGCCCGATGACTTTGCGGACGATGTCCCTGACGATGGCGTTCTCGATGGTGAGGGTGACGATGGTGATCATGGCGACGGCGAAGGAAAGGGCGGGCGCAGCGGCGCCGTCGTGCTGGAAAGCGTCGACGAGCTGAAAAAAGTGCTGGCGGCGGAACTCTCCACCGACACCACCCAGCATTACCTGAACCAGATCGGCACGCGGCCGCTGCTCACCGCTCCGCAGGAAGTGCACTACGCCACGCTGGCCAAAGGTGGCGACTTCAGCGCGCGCCAGACCATGATCGAACACAATCTGCGGCTGGTGGTGTCGATTGCCAAGCATTACATCAACCGTGGCGTGGTGCTGCTCGACCTGATCGAGGAAGGCAACATCGGCCTGATGCGCGCCATCGACAAGTTCGAGCCCGAGCGCGGCTTCCGCTTTTCCACTTACGCCACCTGGTGGATACGCCAGAGTATCGAGCGCGCCATCATGAACCAGGCACGCACGGTACGCCTGCCGGTACACATGGTGCGCGAACTGAACCAGATCCTGCGCGGCAAATACCACCTGGAAGCGCAGCAGCACGATGGCAAGGACGCCACCGCCGAAGACATCGCCGCCCTGGTCGGCCGCCCGGTCGAGGAAGTGCAGGGCATCCTGGCGCTGTCCGAGCACGCGACCTCGCTCGATGCGCCGCTCGATAACGACCCGCAATCGTCGCTGATGGACATGCTGCCCGGCGACAGCGACGACAGTCCCGAGGCCCGTGCCGAACACCACGAAATGACGGTGCTCATGCGCGACTGGCTGACCAAGCTGCCCGACAAGCAGCGCATCGTGATCATGCGCCGTTTCGGCCTCGATAACGACGATCCGGCCACGCTGGAAACCCTGGCCGAGGAAATGGGCGTGACCCGCGAGCGCGTGCGCCAGATCCAGCAGGAAGCCCTGATCAAGCTCAAACGGGCGATGGCGGCGCGCGGCGTGGTGCGCGACTCGCTGCTGTAGTTCCCCCTTCTGCTATCATACTGCCCCATCGTGTACCTACCAGCAGCGCCCCCGGCGTGCCCGGGCGGGTTGGCATCACTTCACCTGATAGAATTTTATGCAAGATACCATTCTCGAGATCAAATCGCTCAGCATGGACGCCAACGGCGTCGGCCACCTGGAAAACGAAGACGGTTCGCAAGGCAAAGTGGTATTTGTCGAGGGAGCGCTGCCCGGTGAACGCGTGAGCTTCACCACCTTCAAGAAAAAGAAGAACTGGGAAATGGCACGCATGACCACGCTGCACCGCGAATCGTCGATGCGCGTGCAGCCCAAGTGCCCGCACTTCAATATGTGCGGCGGCTGCTCGATGCAGCATCTGGAACCGACGGCGCAGGTGGCGATCAAGCAGCGCGTGCTGGAAGATAACCTCTGGCATATCAGCAAAGTGAAACCGCTGACCATGATGCGCCCGATGTACGGCCCGACCTGGGAATACCGCTACCGCGCCCGCCTGTCGGTGCGCCACGTGGTCAAGAAGGACACGGTGCTGGTCGGCTTCCACGAAAAGCACTCGGCATTCGTGGCCGATATCCAGAGCTGCGACATCCTGCCGCGCCACGTCTCCGACCTGCTGCTGCCGCTGCGCGCGCTGATCGGTTCGCTTTCCCTGTACAACCAGATTCCGCAGATCGAAGTGGCGATCGGCGAAGGCGTGACCGCGCTGGTGCTGCGCATCATGGCGCCGATGACGGCTGACGATGAGGTGAAAGTGAAGGCGTTCGCCGACCAGCATGGCATCCAGTTCTGGCTGCAAACCAAGGGCCCGGAAACCGCAGCGCCGTATTATCCGCTGGGCTCCGAACTGCACTACCTGCTGCCGGAATTCGGCATCAAAATGCCGTTCAAGCCGGTGGATTTCACCCAGGTCAACCACTATATCAACCGCGTGCTGGTGGCCAAGGCGCTGCGCCTGCTGGAAGTACAGCCCCAAGACCGCGTGGCCGACCTGTTCTGCGGCCTCGGTAACTTCACCTTGCCGCTGGCGACGCAGGCGCGCGAGGTGGTCGGTATCGAAGGCAGCACCACGCTGTCCGAACGCGCGCTGGAGAACGCCAAGGCCAACGGCCTGTCCGGCAAGACCACCTTTTACACGCGCAACCTGTTTGAAGTGACGGCCGAACACCTGGTCGAACTGGGAAAATTCGACCGCATGCTGATCGACCCGCCACGCGACGGCGCCATGGCGCTGTGCGAAGCGCTGGTGGCGCTGAGCGCCGAGCGCGCCGACCTGCTGCCGCAGCGTATTGTCTACGTCTCGTGCAGCCCGTCCACGCTGGCGCGCGACGCCGGCATCCTGGTCGGCGCCGGCTATACGCTGGACAAGGCAGGTGTCGTCAACATGTTCCCGCATACTTCGCATGTGGAGTCGATGGCGGTGTTTAATCTCGGGCAGTAAATGTAGTTGACTTTGCAAGGGGCGTTTGCAACACTGGGGTGACATACTTAGCACCGGAGCTTGCATGCGTTCCCTGTTTCGCTTCCTCGGCGTTGCCGCGTTCTGCGGCTTGCCACTCTTGCCACTCCTGGCACTGGCCCAGACCACCGTTACCGCATTTTCACCAACCGGCACCGTCAAGGGCGTGCGCCAGGTGACTGCGCGCTTCAGCAGCCAGATGGTGCCGCTCGGCGACATGCGGCTGAGCGATCCGTTCAGCGTGGATTGCGCCCAGCCGGGCAAGGGACGCTGGATCGACGGCAGCAACTGGAGCTACGATTT
>JBEVNE010000007.1:0-8209 GCA_040508275.1 Duganella sp. | reverse complement strand
GCGGTCGCGCAGGTCGATGAAGATCACGCCGCCGTGGTCGCGGCGACGGTGTACCCAGCCGCACAGGCTGACGGTTTGGCCAAGCAGCGCTTCAGTGGTGAGGCCGCAGTAGTGAGTACGCATTGAGGACATGTTTATTTCTCGGTTCAGGTTAAATTACTCAGAGAGTTCGGCTATTTGCAGTGTGTTGATGCAGTTACTGATTGCTGCGTTCAGGCGCGGCGATGGAAGCCGGCGCCGGCGCAACTTCGGGCGCTACTACGCCCATGGAAACGATGTATTTAAGCGCGGCATCGACGGACATATCGAGCTCGACCACATCCTTGCGCGCCATCATCAGGAAAAATCCCGAGGTCGGGTTGGGCGTGGTCGGCACATACACGCTGACATAATCGCCCACCAGGTAATTCTTGACGTCGCCGCCGGGCGTGCCGGTCAAAAAGGCGATCGTGTAGGAGTTCTGGTGAGGGTAAGGAATCAGCACAGCCTTGCGGAAGGCATTGCCCGACGACGACAGCAAGGTATCGGACACCTGCTTCACGCTCGAATACAGCGAGTTGACCAGCGGGATGCGCTTGAGCAGTTTTTCCCACAGGCGCAGCACGTAGTTGCCCACCAGATTGTTGGTCAGCAAGCCGGTGAGGAAGATGATCACCACCGTCAGCAAGGTGCCCAGGCCCGGAATGTCAAAACCGAACAGGGTGCGCGGCTGCCAGCGCGTGGGCACGAACAGCAGCGACTGGTCCATGGTGCTGATGATCAGGTTCAGCACCCAGGCCGTAATGGCCAGCGGCACCAGGATCAGCAGGCCGGTAATGAAATATTTACGCATCGATCGCTCTAGTAGGGGCTATGAGTGGCTATGCCGGGCATCAATCGGACTTGGCGGCAGGGCTGGCCGGTGCACTGGCCGGTGCGGCAGGCGCCTCGGTCTTGGGGGCGGACGCAATCGCGCCCGACGGATTGGATACGCCAGTGGCCGGCGGCGTGCCGCCACGGAAATCGGTGACATACCAGCCGCTGCCCTTGAGCTGGAAGCCGGCTGCGGTCACTTGCTTCTGGAACGAGTCCTTGCCGCATTCAGGGCAAACAGTAAGCTGCGGGTCGGAAATTTTCTGCAAAACATCCTTGGCAAAACCACACGCCTCGCAGCGGTAAGCGTAGATCGGCATCTATTACTCCGCAAAAATCATCAAAACCCTGAATTATAAAGCCTTTTACAGCGAGGCTAGCGGTTTCCTGTGGCCCGGCGCCGACGGCGGCAGATAGTTAATCGCTTTCATTGGAAAAAGCTATTCGCCAAGATACTGCTTTCGTGATGTAATCTCGCTCTTGTGCGATATCCCAATCCCTGAATCGCCGCCATGTTTGCGCCTGACTGCCGCTCGCCACACCACCACGATTGGGAAATACCATGAAGAAATATCTCTGCACCGGCCTGCTGGCTATCGCCCTGTGCTCCCCCGCCCTGGCGCAAAACAAATTTGTCGCCGCCACACCGGACGAACCCTTGCATTACCGTAGCATCTTGCTGTGCGTGGCCGTGCTGATCGGCCTGCAAGCTTACGCACGCCGCAGCATCTTGCCACGCAAACACCGCGTATAAGCTGTCGCGCCCCGCTTACAGCAGCGGCCAGAACTCGTAAGAAGCAATCGCCACCACTACCAGGATCAAGGTCCATGCGGCGCCGCTGAGCAGCCGGTTGGTGCGCTGCTGCTCGTGGATCAGCACCTTGAGCAGCTCGCTGTTGTCGTGCGGAGGCTCCCCCTGTTGTTCGAGCGCGCGCTGCAGCAGGCGCGGCAACTGCGGGAATATCTGCGCATAGCGCGGCGCTTCGGCCTTCAGGCGCTGGTACAGGCCTTGCCAGCCAACCTGCTCGCCCATCCAGTTTTCCAGGTAGGGCTTGGCGGTTTTCCACAGGTCGAGGTCGGGGTCGAGCTGGCGTCCCAGTCCTTCGATATTGAGCAGCGTCTTTTGCAGCAAGACCAGCTGCGGCTGCACCTCGACGTTGAAGCGGCGCGAAGTCTGGAACAGGCGCAACAGGATCTGGCCAAACGAGATATCTTTCAGCGGACGGTCAAAAATCGGTTCGCAACAGGCGCGCACGGCCGATTCCAGCTCATCGACACGGGTTTCCTTGGGCGCCCAGCCCGATTCGATATGGGCTTCGGCCACGCGCTTGTAATCGCGGCGGAAGAATGCCAGGAAGTTTTGCGACAGGTAATCCTTGTCGAAATCGTTGAGCGTGCCGACGATGCCGAAATCGAGCGCGATGTAGCGGCCAAAGGTTTCCGGCGCAATCGACACCAGAATGTTACCGGGGTGCATATCAGCGTGGAAAAAACCATCGCGGAATACCTGGGTGAAGAAAATCTCGACGCCGTCGCTCGACAGCTTTTTCAGGTCAACACCGGCAGCGGCCAGGCGGTCGATCTGCGACACGGGAATCCCATGCATGCGCTCCATGACGATCACGCTGCTTGAGCAATAATCCCAGAACATTTCTGGCACCAGCAGCAATTGCGAATCGGCGAAATTGCGGCGCAACTGGCTGGCGTTGGCGGCCTCGCGCATCAGGTCGAGTTCGTCGTGCAGGTATTTGTCGAACTCGGCCACCACCTCCTTCGGCTTCAACCGCTTGCTGTCGGCCCACAGGCGGCCGGCCAGGTCGGCGGCGATATGCATCAGCGCCACGTCCTCGTCGATGGTTTTTTTCATGCCCGGACGCAGCACTTTAACCGCCACCTGTTTGCCATCCTTCAGCGTGGCAAAGTGTACCTGGGCAATCGACGCCGAGGCCACCGGCGTGCGCTCGAAGCTGGCGAACAGGTCGTCCGGGTGGGCGCCCAGCGATTTGTGGATTTGCGCCACGGCCAGGTCGGAAGCAAACGGCGGCACGCGGTCCTGCAGGCGCGCCAGCTCGAAAACGATGTCGGCCGGAATCAGGTCACTGCGGGTGGACAGCACCTGGCCGAACTTGATGAAGATCGGTCCCAGGTCTTCCAGGGCCAGGCGCAGCCGCACGCCGCGCGGGGTGGACAGGTCGCGCCAGAAAAACACCGTATCGATAAAGCGTGCCGTGCGCGGCACCTTGAGGCCGGAAATCGCTATCTCGTCGAGTCCGTACTTGATCGCCACCCGCATGATCTTCAGGAAGCGTAATAATTTCAAAATCATCGGATTCCCAGTTTTTGTTCCAGTTTGGCCAGGCGTTTGGCAGCACGCTCGACATCGTCGCGCAAGCGCGTGACGTCGGTGGAAAATTCGTCCACCGCGTGCGGGCGCACCAGCAATTGTTGTTCATCGAGCAGAAACTCGGCAACGTTTTCCGCCAGCTTCTGCTGGCCGCTGCGGACCGCGTCGAACGCCGCCCGCGCGCCCGACACCATGCGGTTGGCCGCCAGCGGTCCCACCAGCTTTTCCAGGTCCACCTCGGCTTCCCAGCGCAGCGACTGGGACAGGCTGGACAATGCATTGGCAAACTCGGCATCGCCTTCGATCTGCACGTAGGAAAACGCGCGGTCGCGGTTTTGCACGATCAGCGGCAAGTCGGCAGGTTTGACGCGGATGGTCACGCGCGCCGCCTGGTCGGCCGGCGCAGCTTCGAGCAGGCCGTCGGCGGTCACCCGCAGCCGCAGCGCTGCCTCGCCGGCGTCGATGCTGGCGATTTTTCCTGCATGGCGCTGCAGCTCGCTGCGCGCCCACGGCTCTTGCGCCAGCAAGTGGTTGATCACCGCGCTGGCCGGCGCGGCGGCGGAAAACAGGCTGGGATTCAGGAGAGTCATTCGTTAAGTCATCAATTCAAAACCGGAAAAACAAAACCGCCCGGAAGTGGGCGGTTTCGATCTTACCATTTTGCGGGAAAAATCCCGGCATCCAGGCCTATTCAGGCAGATTGCTGTTGTTGAATACCTGCCAACAACCAGCCTGCCGAACCCGATACCGGCTTGACCAGGTTCCACACTTCGTTGAACGGCTCGGCCAGAGCGTCGCGGGCCGGCTTGATCATGCCGGTGAAACGCACGCTGGCCAGGTACTCGGTGGCGGTGGTTTCGATACCCATCAGCTCAGCTTCAATGCTGACCACGTCGGTGTAATCGGCCTGGGTGCGCTCGGCGATTTGCATTTTCATCTCGGCAAAGACTTCCGGCATGGTGAATTCGCGGATATCGGCCGTATCGCCCTTGTCCCAAGCCGCTTGCAGGCGGATGAAGTTGCTCTTGGCTACGCGCAGGAAGGCAGCCTGGTCGAAGTCTGCCGGTACGCCCCATTGTGCATACGACGGCGCCGACACAGGCTGGTACTGGTTCTGCTGCGGTTGCAGGCGCGAACCGATTTCCGGCGTGCCGTTGGACGACGACGGCGAGGGCGTGAAGGCCTTGACGTTGTCGCCATAGCCCTGGTTGCCGTTGCCGCCGAAGCCCTGGTTGCCGCCGCCAAAAGCCGATGGCGTGGCCACCGCAGGCTGCGGCTGCGATTTACGACGGATCATGCGCACGATGAAGAACACCACACCGGCCAGCAGCGCGATCATCAGGATCGAACCGATCATGCTGCCCAGTGCACCACCGAGACCCAGGTGCGAGAACAGGGCGCCCAGGCCCAGGCCCAGCAGCGCGCCGCCGAGAATACCTTTCCACGGGCTGGCCGGTTTTGGCGGCGTGGCGGCGTTCGGCGTAGCGGCCGGTTGCTGGCGCTGCGCTTGCTGCGGCGCCTGTTGCGGTGCGGCGGCAGGCGGCGTGCGCGCGACGTTTTGCGACTGGCGACCGATAGAACGGCCACCGCCGGCAGGACGCGCAATGGCTTCAGATACCAGCGAGAAGACGGATACCGCCAGCACTGCGCTCATGAGGAATTTTTTAATAGTCATAGTCTCTACCCTACAAGTGAATACCGGGCGCCAGCAAACTACGCGCAGCGCGTGACGGTCGAACAAACAGCTTACCTGCAAAAACCCGGCAAAGGCTTACTTAAAGCTTAATTCCGGTATGCAACGCCGCGACACCGGCCGTCAAGTTGTAATATTTGACACTTTCCAGCCCTGCCGTTTCCATCATGGTCTTCAGCGTTTCCTGGTCCGGGTGCATGCGGATCGATTCGGCCAGATAGCGGTAGCTCTCGGCGTCGCCGGCGATTTTCTGGCCCATCCATGGCAATACCTTGAACGAATACACATCGTACGGCTTTTGCAGCGGTTCAATAACCTTGGAAAACTCCAGCACCAGCAGCTTGCCGCCCGGCTTGAGCACGCGGCGCATTTCGGCCAGCGCCTGATCCTTGTGCGTCATGTTGCGCAGGCCAAACGCCACGCTGACGCGGTCAAAATAATTGTCGGGGAATGGCAGTTTTTCAGCGTCACACAACAAGGTGGGGGTCAGCAGGCCGCGATTCAAGAGACGGTCGCGCCCTACCCGCAGCATCGATTCGTTGATGTCGGTCAGCCACACTTCGCCGGTGGGGCCGGCCTGTTTGGCAAACGCCTTGGCCAGGTCGCCGGTGCCGCCGGCAATGTCCAGACACTTGAAACCGGGCCGCACGGCGGCGTTGGCGATGGTGAAAACTTTCCACAGACGGTGCAGGCCAGCCGACATGACGTCGTTCATGATGTCGTACTTGGCGGCGACAGAATGGAAAACCTTGGCGACTTCGCGGACTTTGTCGTCTTCCGCGACGGTTTTATAGCCGAAATGGGTGGTATTGGTCATGGTGGCAGGCCTGTTAGTTTGGCTGCATTATACAAGGTGGTGGTATAGGGGGCGCCACCCTTATCCCACAGAGCCGACCTTAGTTCAAACCCAACGCCAACCGGGGGCTGACCCCGCCGGGGACCAGGCGTCCCCGTCAGACCCCAAAAGCCGGGGCATGCGTATCACAGAGTCGGTTATGGGGTTGCGCTGGCCTGTGGCGCCAGATGCCGCCACTCCAGCCCCAGCGCTGCACGCTTGGGGAACCCCTTCCACAGGCCCGGATCGGGCTTGATGGTGCCGTCGGCGGTCAGCGGCGGCAGATCGAGGTAGGCTTGCAGCGGCTGCTGCTTGAGGTGGATGCCGAGGAAGGCCGTGACGAAATGCTGGTTGATATTGTTGATGCGGCGGCTGTCCCATACCGGCTCGGCATAGGCCTGGAAGTCGTCGAAATGGCTCCAGGTGGCCGGTGATGGCGGGTTGGGTGCGGAATTGTGGCGGCCGCCCACGTAGGTCAGCAGGTAGCGGTCGGCGTTGACCACGCCCTCGAACAGGCGCACCACGCCATCCTTGTAGCCAGCCACGTCGTCCTGGTCGCCGCTGATGAACAGCGTCGGTGTGCGCACGGCGGCCAGGCCGTCGGCATCCCACACTTTATGGGCGCCGCCCCACGGCGCAAACGCCACTACCGCCTTGATCCGTGCATCGCGCTCGGTGGCGTACTGGGCGTTGCCCTGCTGGTTGACGGCCAGCTTGCCACCGGGGACAAACGCTGCCGCTGCCGCACTGACGCCGGCGCCCACCGTATTGAGCGCGCCGTAGCCGCCCATCGAGTAACCGACCAGTGCAGTCTGTTCGACATCGACCACGCCGGCGAGGAAATTACCGCTGCCCGGCCTGGCCCAGGCCGCCACCGTGTTCAGCACAAACAGGTCGTCCAGACGGCGGTTGAGCAGCGTGCTGGCAAAACCGGCCTTGTCGGCGCGCGTGGATTCGGCATGGTCGATCGCTACCACCACGTAGCCCTTGGAAGCGAGGTTTTCGGTCAGGTAGCTCATTTGCAGGCGCGAACCCGAGTAACCGTGCGAGACGATCACCAGCGGATAGCGCGCCGCGCCGCCCGGCACGGGGGCCGGCGCCGCATCGCGCACGGCGCGGCCATTGAACTGGAACGGCGTGTTGGGGCGCTTGGGATCGTTGGCGCCCGAGCCCAGCACATCGGTGTACACCGTGTGTTCGGGCTGGCCCGCCGCCAGCGTGGCCGGGTACCAGACTTCCAGCGTCAGCTTGCGCGTGTAACGCGGATCGGGCGTCTGTTCGCTGTAGCGCAGCACATCGACCTGGTTGGGATTGTCGGCTACCAGCGTGCGCACACCGACCTTGGCCGGGCCGCGCGCCGCCAGTTCCGGTGCGTCGGGGCGCATGTCGCCAAAATACTCCTGGGCCCCGGCGGCAGCGGTGGCGCCCAGCGTTGCCAGTGCCAGCGTCGCTGCCAACGCCGTGTTGATCCATGTCCTGCGTACTGCTGTCATCGCTACTCCTGTAATCCCAAGTGGTCGCGCAAGGTGGCGCCGCTGTAGGCGGTGCGGAACAGGCCGCGCCGCTGCAACTCAGGCACCACCAGCGCCAGAAAGTCATCGAGGCCGCCCGGCAGCGCCGGCGCCATGAAGTTGAAACCATCGGCCGCTTCCTGCTCGAACCATGCCTGCATCTGGTCTGCCACCGTGGCGGCCGTACCGACCACGGTAAAGTGGCCGCGACCGCCGGCAATGCGTTCGTAGAGCTGGCGGATGCTGAGGTTTTCGCCCTGCGCCAGGCTGGTCAGCAATTGCTGGCGGCTGCGCTGGCCGTCCTGCGTTTCCGGCAGATCGGGCAAGGGACCGTCGAGCGGATAGCCGGACAGGTCGAAATTGCCGATCATGCGGCCCAGCAGCGCCAGTCCGGCCTGCGGCTCGATCAGTTGCTGCAGCTGGCCGAACTTGTCGTCCGCTTCCGCCTGCGAACGTCCCACCACGGCAAACAGGCCGGGCATGATCTTCAGCGACTCCGGCTTGCGGCCCTTGTCCGCCACGCGGCGCTTGATGTCGCGATAAAAATCCTGCGCCCGCGCCAGCGTTGGCTGCGCCGTGAACACCACCTCGGCAGTGGCCGCCGCCAGGTCGCGTCCTGCTTCCGAACCGCCGGCCTGCACCACCACCGGCCGTCCCTGCGGGCTGCGGCTGACGTTGAGCGGACCAGCTACCGAAAAGTGTGCGCCGCGATGGTTGAGCGTGCGGATCTTGCCGGCATCGACCAGGCGCCCGCCGGCCTTGTCGTTGATCAGCGCACCATCCTGCCAACTATCCCACAGTCCTGTGACAACCTGATGAAATTCGCGCGCACGCTCATAGCGCTGGGCGTGGCCGACATGCTGGTCGCGGCCGAAGTTGGCCGCTTCCGCCGCATTGTCGGACGTGACCAGGTTCCACCCTGCCCGCCCGTCCGACAACTGGTCGAGCGAGGCAAACTGGCGCGCCACCGTGTA
>JBEVNE010000400.1:0-15393 GCA_040508275.1 Duganella sp. | reverse complement strand
CGACGCCCGCAACGTCATGCTCACCGGGTAGTCGTGGGTGACCGGGCGTTGCAGGTCGTAGCAGCGGTTGAGCAGTGCGTTGACGGCGTTTTGTGTCATCTCGCGCCAGGGCATGTGCACCGTGGAGAGGCGTGGGGCCGAGAATTCGGCGCTGGGGGTGTCGTCGTAGCCGATTACCGACATGTCGCGCGGCACGTGGATGCCGGCTTCCTGAAAATACGATAGCGCGCCGACGGCCATTTCGTCGTTGGCGCAGAACAGCGCCGTGCACGGGGTGCCCGATTCCACCAGTTCGCGCGCGGCCGACCAGCCGCCGGCCGGTGAAAAATCGCGCTCCACCCGCCACACGCCGGCCGGATCTATGCCCGCCTGCGCTAGCTCGTGCAGGAAACTATCGATACGGGCGACGTTGTCGGGCAGGCTGACGGGGCCGGACACCACGGCGATATGGCGGTGGCCGTGATCGAGCAAGGTGCGCGCCGCCACCTTGCCGCCCAGTTCATGATCGACCGTGAAGCACTGGCCGGGAATGCTGTCCAGGCAGTGATTGAGCATCACCACCTGGTGCTGGCGGGCGCCGAGGGCGGCGATGTCGTGCTGGTTCAGCACATTGGTCATCAACATCAAACCGTCGCAGCCCCGCTCCATCAAAAATTCCACGCCCTCGATCGCTTGCTGGCGCGCACCGCCGAGACCGACGCCAAAAGCCACCACCATGTGCAGGCCGGCGGCGCGCAGTTCGTTGTCGATGATCTGCAGGATGGGGGTGTAAAACGTGCCGCTCAGTACCGGGATATACACGCCCACCATGCGGCTGGAGCCGGACAGCAGCGCGCGCGCCGCGTGCGAAGGCCGAAAACCCAGCTCGTCAATGGCCGCCCTGACCCTGGCCAGCGTGGCCGGCGATACCGATCCCTTGCCGCTGACCACGCGCGAGGCAGTGCCCAGTCCTACGCCCGCCAGACGGGCGACATCCTTGATGGTTGCCACGATCGCTAAACTTTTCCTGTCATGTTGAGGCCCGAGTGTCGTTTTTTGGAAACGTTCCCATATGTTGCACGGCGCGCTAGCCCCTGTCAACGAAAAATGCGCAGCACCGCAGCACAAACCAAATTGACTTTAAAAATTGAACGGTGCTATATTCGCCACACTAATTGGAAACCTTTCCAAGGTCGCGCCGGATTCCACCCAGGGAGTGCGCGGTTTAAAAAATCATCGGGAGACAACATGCAACATCCAAAGGCACGACAGACCCTTATCAGCCTGGCCGTGGCCAGCGCCTGCAGCGCCGCCGCCATGCCGGTCCTGGCGCAGTCCGCACCCGCGCCAACGCCGGCCGCCCAGAGCGCCGCAGCGGCCGACACCGCCCCACCGATCCAGAGCGTGGTGGTCACCGGCATGCGCCAGAGCATGGTGTCCTCGATGAACCTCAAGCGCAATTCCGACGGCGTGGTCGATGGCATCGTCGCTGAAGACATCGGCAAATTCCCCGACACCAACCTGGCCGAATCGCTGCAACGCATTTCCGGCGTATCGATCGACCGCAGCAACGGCGAAGGCGCCAAGATCACCGTGCGCGGCATCGGTCCCGACTTCAACATGGTGCTGCTCAACGGCCGCCAGATGCCAACCTCGAACCTGGGCGACCTCAACGGCCGCGCCTTCGACTTTGCCAACCTGGCGTCGGAAGCGATCTCGCAGATCCAGGTGTACAAAACCAGCCGCGCCGAAACCGCCACCGGCGGCATTGGCGCCACCGTCAACGTGATGACCGCGCGTCCGCTCGACCGCCCCGGCATGCAGGCCAGCCTGGGCGTCAAGGGCGTGTACGACACTTCCAACGACAACCTGCCGTACGACGTACAAGCCAGCAACTCGGCCACGCCGGAAATCTCTGGCATCTACAGCAATACCTTTGCCGACAATACCTTCGGCGTGGCGCTGACCGGCAGCTACCAGGAGCGCAATCTGGGCTTTAACCGTGCTGCAGTGACCAGCGGCTGGCGCGGCCCGTTCCGTGGCAACGAAACCGGCTGGGGCACGATTCCGCTGCCAGGCGCTGCCGGTTCGGACCGGATTACCAACCGCCCCGGCGCCAACGATATTTATTCGGTACCGCAAAACCTGAACTACAGCTTCAACGGCGTCCAGCGCCAGCGCACCAATGCGCAGATGACGGTGCAGTACAAGCCGGTCAGCACGCTGGTGACCACGCTCGATTACACCTATTCGGAAAACAAGATTCAGACCAAGCGCAACGACCTGTCGGCCTGGTTCAACTTTGGCGACTCGACCAGCTCGTGGACCAAGGGTCCGGTATCGAGCCCGCTGAGCTACACCGAACTGCTGCCGCAGCAGTCGAGCGACATCGCCATGGGCGCCGGCGACTTTGCCACCCGCACGCAGAACAAGTCGGTCGGTTTTAACGCCGTCTGGAAACCGAACAGCGACCTGCGCCTGGAATGGGACAGCCATCGTTCCAGCGCCACCTCGGGCGCCGACAGCCCGTTTGGTTCGAGCAACGTGATCGGCAGCGCCAGCTTCAGCCGCGGCACCACCACGGCCGACTTCAGCCAGGACTTCCCGGTGCTGAGCATCCAGGGCGCCGACTTTGTGCGCGCCGGCCAGCAGGTTACCGGTTCGGTATTTACCAACTCCTACATGCGCGGCAAAGTGGACCAGCACCAGCTCAAGGGCCGCTGGAAGGTGCTCGATGCGTCGGAACTGGCGTTTGGCGCCGGCTACAGCAAGGTCGGCAACCGCTCGGCCTTCTCCAACAACCAGCGCGATTCGTGGGGCGGCGCCACCAAGCCGTCCGACTACCCGAGCAGCGTGTGGCACGCCGACACCGTGCGCCAGTACTTCGACAAGATCGACGGCAGCAACAACCCCAACCTATTCAACCAGTTCTACACCTTTAATTTTGCCCAGGTGCGCCAGCTGGTCTCGGACGCCTCGGGCCTGCCGGGCATGTACATGCCGAAGAACTTCTTCGACAACGATGCGCGCTCCACCGAAAAAACCAAGTCGGCCTATGTGCAGTTCAATACCGACTGGGATACCCGCCTGCCGATCCGCACCGCGCTCGGCCTGCGCTATGAAACCACCGACGTGGTCTCGACCGCGCTGGTGCCGGTCGCCACCGCCATCAGCTGGGTGTCGCAGAACGAGATGCCGATCACCTTCGGCGCGCCGGCCTTCACCACCGAGACCGGCAAGTACAACCACCTGCTGCCCAGCCTCGATTCGGACATCGAACTGGCGCGCGACCACAAGGTACGCTTCAGCCTCGGCGAAACCATCGGCCGTCCACGCTACGACCAGATCAAGGGCGGCACCACGCTCGCGTCCATCGTGCGTGTGAGCGGCGGTGACGGCTCGACCGGCAACCCGGCGCTGAAACCGGTCAAGTCGAAAAACCTCGACCTCGCTTACGAGTGGTACTACGGCAAGCAGAACTTCTTCTCGATCGGCTACTTCCGTAAAAACCTCGACAACTACGCCGGCCAGTCGCAAACCGTTGGACCGCAGGGCGACCTGCGCACGCCAGTCGGCGGCGCCTTCTGGAACGAAGCGCTGGCCAACGGCTGCGGCAATGCCGACACCACCTGCATCCGCAACTACATCCTGCGCAAGTACAACGGCACGGCCGGCGTAACGCGCGGCGCCGATGACGCGGCAGGCAACGCCACCGGCACCATCGTCGGCCGTCCAACCGACCCGGTCGCCAACTTCCGCATCACCTCGTTCTCGAACCAGCGCAAGGCCAGCCTCGACGGGCTGGAAGTGAATCTCCAGCACATGTTCGGCAACAGCGGCTTTGGCGTATCGACCAACTACACCTACGTCGATTCGGGCCTCAAGTACGACAACGGCAAGATCGGCGAGCAGTTCGCGCTGGTCGGCCTGTCGAATTCCTCGAACGTGGTCGGCATCTACGAAGACGACAAGTTCAACGCCCGTCTGGCCTACAACTGGCGCGGCAAGTTCCTGTCCTCGACCTTCGACGATGCCGGTCCGAACCCGCAGTACGTGGAATCGTATGGCCAGGTCGATATCAGCCTCGGCTACCAGTACAGCGAGCGCCTGAGCTTCCAGCTGGAAGGCATTAACGTCGGCAACAGCATCCAGCGCGTGCACAGCCGCACCAAGCAGCAGCTGCAATCGGTGGCGCAGTCCGGTCCGCGCTACATGATCGGCGCGCGCTACAAGTTCTGATGGTCCCTGCAAAAACCGGTGCTGCAGGCGCCGGTTTTTCAGGGTATTCTGAAGCACGATGACCAAGCCCATGCATGAAATTGCCCACGCCCGTGGGCATCACCTGTCCGACACACTATTGACCGGTAATGCGCCGGTGGTGCTGCGCGGACTGGCCGCCCACTGGCCGCTGGTACAGGCAGCCCGCCAGTCGGACGCCGTCGCCGACGCCTACCTGCGCCGCTTCTACGACAATGCTACGGTCGGCGTGATGCTGGCGCCGGCCCATGCACAGGGCCGTTTTTTCTACAACCACGATCTGAGCGGCTTCGATTTCGAACGCGCCCACGCGCGGCTGGATGCCGTGCTCGATGAACTGGCACGCCTGCGCAACGACAAGGTGGCGCAGGCGCCGGCGATTTACGTCGGTTCCACCACGGTCGATACCTGCCTGCCCGGCCTGCGCACCGACAACGATATCGACCTCGGCGCGCGCGATGCGCTGGCCAGCATCTGGATCGGCAACCGCACCTGCATTCCAGCCCACTACGACCTGCCCGACAATATCGCCGTGGTGGCCGCCGGCCACCGCCGCTTTACGCTGTTTCCTCCCGAGCAGCTCGGTAACCTCTACGTCGGACCGCTCGACATCACCCCGGCCGGCCAGCCGGTCAGCCTGGTCGATATGCGCGCCCCCGACCTGGCGCGCTTTCCGCGCTACGCGCAAGCGCTGGAACACGCGCAAACGGCAGAACTGGAAGCCGGCGACGCGATTTTCATCCCCAGCATGTGGTGGCACCATATCGAGGCGCTGGGCGAATTCAATGTGCTGCTCAATTACTGGTGGCGCCAGTCGCCGGCGCACATGCCGGCGCCAATTACGGCACTGATGCTGGCCTTCCTGACCCTGCGCGACCTGCCACCGGCCCAGCGCCAGGCCTGGCAGGAGACCTTCCGCCATTACATTTTCGAAGCCGACGCCGGCACCGCCGCCCACATTCCCGCAGCGGCGCGCAGCGTGCTGGCGCCGCTCGATGCCGATGGCGCCCAGGTGTTGCGCGAGCAGATACTGAAAAAGCTACAGCGCCCGGCGTAATCAGCAGCGGCAGTAGGCTTGTCCAGCGCAAGCTGTTATATTGGTTTCATATCCTACTCGGAGGAAACTTATGAAAACCTTGCTCTTCACTGCCATGCTCATGGCCTTCAGTGGCGCTGCCAGCGCTGCCGAACCCACCGCCCAGCAGAACAAGATGAAAACCTGTAATGCCGAAGCCGCCGGTAAAAAAGGCGACGAACGCAAGGCCTTCATGAAGCAATGCCTGAGCGCCAGTGCTCCGGCGGCCCCAGCCCCCAAGCTGACGCAGCAGGACAAGATGAAAAAATGTAATACCGACGCCACCGGTAAAAAAGGCGACGAGCGTAAAGCGTTCATGAAAGAATGCCTGAGTGCTAAATAAGCACATGGTTATCGATGCAAGCCACCCGGCCAGGTGGCTTTTTTCTTATATCGAGCGTTGCCATGCTGGCATAAAAATTGCATCTATTTTACTTTTTGTGCTCGACCAAAAGTAATGAACGCAAACCCGATCCATCTATCCGCCATGTTTTTACCCTATATGCCGGATGTTGAGCGCTGTGAACTGTCACTGCGCGAACTCAATCAAATGTGGCGGCTTATCGAGTCGTCAGCCAAAATGAACTGCCCCGCCGAGGCGCGCCTGCTGCTGCCGGCCATGGTGGCCACGCGCACCGGTTTCGCGCACCTGGAGCAGGCGCTGATCGCTAATCTGGTGCAGGAAAAGGTGCGCCACGTGCTGGCAGAACTGGGCACCCAGGCGCGCTATGCCATCGATATCCTGGTGCGCAACCTGTTCGAGCGCACCGCCGATGTAGGCTTTCTGGCCACCGATGTCGAGCTATGCCGTTTTGTCGCCGGCCATTCGCATCACAACGGCGAGCACGCCAGCGTTGCCGATATCGAAGCCGCGCGCCAGCGCCTGGCCGCCTATCGCAACAAGTACACGGTGTACGATGAAATCCTGCTGCTGGCGCCCGATGGCCGGGTGCTGGTGCAGGCCGACAACGACAGCCCCAGCCCCCTCACCCACAGCAGCGACCCGCTGCTGGCCGCCACCCTGGCCACCGACAGCTACGTGGAAACCTTCCGCGCCACCGATCTGCGGCCCGGCAAGTCGCGCGCTCTGATCTATTCGCAACGCATGCTGCACCCGCAGACCGGCACGCCAATCGGCGTGCTGTGCCTGTGCTTTCACTTCGAACAGGAGATGGCCGCCATCTTCGAGGCTTACCGCGATGCTTCGCTGCGCGCCAACATGCTGCTGCTCGATGCCCATGACCGCGTGATCAGCAGCGCCGATCCGCTGTGGATACCGACTGGCGTGCGCGTGCCGGTCAACCATGACGGCGCGGCGCAGCCGCTGCTGTTCGGCGGCCGCGCCTACCTGGTGCGCACCTTCCGCGCCGAAGGCTACCAGGGCTATCCTGGCCCGCCCGGCTGGAAGGCGCAGCTGATGGTGCCGCTCGACCTGGCTTTTAGCGGCGACAATGCCGGTACCATGGGCGGCGCCGATGCGCAGCTGGTCCAGGGCCTGCTGTCGCATGCGCAGGCGTTCAGCCCCTCGCTGCATGAACTCATGAGCGCGGTCACGCGCACCACCCGCACGATTGAGCGCATCGTCTGGAACGGCAAGGTGACCAGCGCCGCCAACAACCAGGCCAGTGATGATCAAGGCCATGGCGCCGGGGTGAACAAGCTCAATATCATCCTCGACCAGATCACCGAAACCGGGCAGCGCAGCGACGCAGTGTTTTCGCAATCGATCCGCGACCTGTACCAGACGGTGCTGGCATCGAGCATCAGCGAGGCCGAACTGACCTCGCAGCTGCTGGTCGATATCCTCGACCGCAACCTGTACGAACGCGCCAACGATTGCCGCTGGTGGGCGCTGACGGCGCAACTGCGCCACGGCCTGGCCGAGCCATCCGAGGCGCAGGCAGCCGCCATGCGCCAGGTGCTCAGCCACATCAACAGCCTGTACACCGTGTATGCGCGCCTGTTCGTGTATGACCGCAGCGGGCGCATCGTCGCCAGCACCGGCGACCAGGCCGCGCTGGGTACGCACATCAACAGCGACACCCTGTCGCGCGTATGCGCACTGCGCAGCGACCTCGATCACCACGCCGAAGTGTTTGCACCGTCTGCGCTGTACGGCGGCGCCGCCACCTTTATTTACCATGCGGCGATCCGCCACCCGGCGCAGCAGGCCACGGTGGTGGGCGGCATCGGCATTGTCTTCGATGCGCAGCCGGAGCTGCTCAACATGCTGCGCAGCGGCGTGGCCGGGCGCGAGCACATGCACGCTTATTTCATCACGCCCGAAGCGCGCATTCTGGCCAGCACCGACAGCGCCTTCAAGCCCGGCGACACGCTGGCCCTGAACCCGGCACTGCTGGCGGCGGCGCAGGCGGACGGTGCGCGCGCCAGCACCTCGCAGATCATGGAATACCAGGGCCAGTATGTCATTGCGGCCTGCACGCCCGCGGCCGGTTACCGCGAGTTTCGCGGCGTCGACGGCGTGGAGCAACCGGTGCTGGCGCTGTTGCTGAAGTCTTTCGGGCCGGTGCGCACAAGGTTGGAGCTGGCCGAGCTGACGGCGTCAGGTGCGGCGGCAACGCGGGTGGAACGCCTGAGCGACACCGGGCCGGACTTTGCGATCTTTTACGCCGGCGGCGCCCTGATGGCGCTGCGCGCGCTGCATATCCAGGAAGCGGTACCGTTTTCGCGCGTGCAGCGGGCGGCCAGCAACCAGCCGGCGCGCATCGGCATGCTCAATGTACCGCTGGCCGGTGAGCAGCAGCATTTTGTCTGGGTGTTCGACCTGGCGTTGCTGGCCACCGGGCGCGCCGGCCGCGTGACCGACAACAGCCAGGTGATGCTGGTGCGGATGGGCGCCAGCACTATCGGCCTCATGGTGGACGACCTGCATTCGGTACAGCAGTTCGACACCAGCGAAATGACAGCCTCGCCGCTGGGCATGGGGGACAATACGCTGGCGCCGCGCCTGATCAAGGCCAACCAGGGCAAGCTGCTGATCCAGGAAATCGAACTCGATCGGCTGTTTGCCCGCCTGCGCGCCTAGCGTGCCGGGGTGCGCGCCTGGCGGCGGTACAGCAGCAAGGTGGCGGCCAGGCCGCACACGGCGGCAAACGTCAGCCACCAGCCGGGCGCACTCTTGTCGCCGGTCGCTTCGATCAGCCCCGTGGCAATGGCGGGGGTAAAGCCTCCGAAGATCGCCGTCGCCAGGCTGTAGGCCAGCGAAAAACCGACCGTGCGCACTTCCACCGGCATCACTTCCGTCAGGGCCACCACCATGGCGCCGTTGTAGCTGGCGTACAGGAAGGACAGCCACAGTTCCACTTCCAGCATGCGCACAAAGCTTGGCGCCTGCACCAGCCAATGCAGCGCAGGATAGGCGGTGAAGATGGCCAGCACCGTGCAGGCGATCAGCAGCGGGCGGCGGCCTAGACGGTCCGACAGGCTGCCCATGACGGGCAGCCAGATAAAGTTGGATATCCCCACGCACAGCGTGACGACCAGCGCCGCACTGGTGCTCAGGTGCAGCACGCTTTTACCGAACGTTGGCGTATAGACGGTGATCAGGTAGAACGACACGGTGGTCATCGACACCAGCATCATGCCGCACACGACCAGGCCCCAGTTGGCGATCATCGAGCGGAAAATCTCGCCGGTGGATGGGCGGTGCTTGCGGGCCTTGAACTCCTCGGTTTCCTGCAGCGAGCGGCGGATCACGAACAGCACCGGCACGATCATGCAGCCGACGAAGAACGGCAGGCGCCAGCCCCATTCGCCAACCTGGGTGGGCGAGAGCCACTGGTTGAGGCCAAAGCCCAGTGCAGCGGCAACCACCACCGCCACCTGCTGGCTGGCCGACTGCCAGCTCACATAAAACCCCTTGCGCCCGGGTGTGGCCATTTCGGCCAGGTAGACCGACACGCCGCCCAGCTCCACGCCGGCGGAAAAGCCCTGCAGCAGGCGGCCGGTGAGCACCAGCAGCGGCGCCAGGTAGCCGATGGTGGCGTAGCCGGGAACGCAGGCGATCAGCAGCGTGCCGGCCGCCATCAGCGCCAGCGTGACGATCAGGCCCTTGCGGCGACCGACGCGGTCAACATAGGCGCCGAGGATGACGGCGCCCAGCGGCCGCATCAAAAAGCCGGCGCCAAAAGTCATGAAGGTCATCATCAGCGAGGCGACTTCGTTGTCGGTCGGGAAGAAGGCAGCGGCGATCGCATTGGCGTAGAAACCGAACAGGAAGAAATCGAACATTTCCATGAAGTTGCCGCTGACAACACTGAACACGGTGGCCGCGCGGGAAGGCTGCGGCTGGGCGGCAGGGCTGGATGGGTCTATGGCTTGCGCGCCGGTCTGGCTGGGGAACATGGCTACCTCGTACTTTTTTGGCTTGAATCATTATGATTTACTTCATTTATAAAGTATATCAGTAAATACCCCTAGTTCTTTCCCTTACCCAGAACAGCACCATGCATGTTAAATGTATCCACATTGCAACATTCGTCGTGTTTTACGCAGTTCGTCGCAAACTTGTCGCCGCACGCCCGCCGCGTTAGTAAAATCTCAGCTTGTCAGTATCAATAACTATGCCGAACAAACCGAGGAAATCATGCTCCGCACCCTGACCGCAGTCTTCATCGCCACCCCGCTGGCACTGCTCGCCCTGCCGGGCGCCGCGCTCGGTGCAGAAGCCACCCGGACACTCGCACCGTTCATCGCCGTCAATGCCAAGGGCGCGTTTGGCCTTTCCATCGAAGCCGGCGCCGCACAGTCGGTGAAGATCAGCGGCGACGACGCATTCATCCAGGCGCTCAAGACCGAGGTGGTGGACAATGAACTGCAGATCAGCATCAGCGGCAAGCTCGCCAAGTCGGGCAAGGGCAACCAGCAGATCACCATCACGCTGCCCTCGCTGAGCCGGGTCAAGGTGGAAGGCGCCGGCGAAACCATCATCACCAAGGTCGCCAGCGAACGCCTTGACCTCGGCTACCGCGGCGCCGGCAGCCTGTCGGCCAGCGGCAAGGTCAAATACCTGCGCCTGAGCGCCATGGGCGTGGGCGAGGTCGATACCAAGGGACTCAAGACCGAACGCGTGGACGTCAATTTCAATGGTGTCGGCGAAGTCAGCGTGTATGCCAGCGACACCGTCAACATCGTCGCCAAGGGTATGGGCTCGGTCACCTATTACGGCAAGCCGAAAACCGTCAACAAATCGGTATCCGGCATCGGCAGCGTCAGCGCCGGCGACTGAAGATTCCTCGCGTGCCGCCCCACCAGGGCTCCATACATCATTAGAACAACAGCGGAGGTGATGTGGCCGTACCTATGCCGAACGACATCGCGCATTGGCGTGCGCAGATTTTTTCCCGCCTGCTGCTGGTTACCTTTGTGCTGGGCGTGGCCACCGCCATACCGAGCGCCCTGCTGGCCGCCAGGATGGGCATGTGGTCGATCGTCATTGCCGACTGCGTGGCGCTGTCATGGATAGGCGCCATTCTCGTGTTCAAGCGCCTGCCGTACACGTTTCGCGTCATCAGCTTCCTGGCGGTCGCCTTCCTGGTCGGTATCGCCTTGCTGTTCAATATCGGCCCGTTCAGCCAGATCTACCTGATGGCGATACCGATACTGGCGGCACTGCTGCTGGGAATGCGGCCGGCCATCTGGTGCCTGCTGTTCGCCGGGCTGGCGGTGCTGGTTCTGGGTTTCCACGACAATACGCAACTGACAATTCCCGGCATTCCCAATCACGGCTGGCTGATGGCGATCATCATTTCGGTCAACTTCATGTTCATGACGGCGCTTCTGACGCTGTGCTGCGCAGTGCTGTTAAAGCAGCTCGCGCACTCGTTCGAGGAATTGCGCGCCAGCGCCCTGGCGCTGGAACAACGCCAGGACGAACTGACCGCGCTGAACGCGGAACTGCGCCTGACGGCGGCCGCAGTCTCGCGGCTGAACGACATGGTCGTCATCGCCCAGGTCGATCCACAAGCGGGGCAGCGCATCATTTTCGTCAACGATGCGTTCGAGCGGCGCAGCGGCTATCCGCGCCAGGAACTACTGGGACAGAGTATCCGCATGCTGCAGGGACCGGATACAGACCCGGCGGTGATCGACACAATCGAGCAGGCGATTGCGCGCGGCGCAGCGGTGCGGGCCGAACTGCTCGCTTACAGCAAAACCGGTGACAGTTACTGGCTAGAGACGGAACTCGTGCCGTTTGCCGACGAGGGCGGCATTAATACCCACTGGGTGGCAGTGGCGCGCGATATCACCGAGCGCCGAAAATCGCAGGACGATATACACCGCCTGGCTTTCTTCGATGTGCTCACAGGCTTGCCCAACCGCCGCCTGCTGATGGATGGCATCGACAAGCTGCTGGCCAGTTCGCAGCGCAGCGCCATGTTCAGCGCCGTGATGTTCGTCGATCTCGACCGCTTCAAAACCATCAACGACGCCCGTGGCCACGCCATCGGCGACGCCCTGCTGTGCAAGGCGGCCACGCGGCTAACGCGGCTGATGCGCCCCAGCGATACGGTGGCGCGCATCGGCGGCGATGAGTTCGTGGTGCTGCTCGGCCACCTGGCGCCCGAGCTGGAGGCGGCCTCACTGGCGGCGCGCGCCGTGGCCGAGCAAATCCGCTCGGCGATTGGCCGCGACTTCGAAATCGAGGGCCAGCTTTATCACTGCACGGCCAGCATCGGCGTGACCATGCTGCCCAAGCCGCCAGCAGGCGACGGCGCCGATACCGGCGGCCAGCACGCACTCGACCTGCTGCGCGAAGCCGACACCGCCATGTACCGCGCCAAGTCGGCCGGCCGCAACGGCATCGCTTTTTTCGAAGCGGCCATGCAGGCGGCGGTGGAACAGCGCCTGTCGCTCGAGCGTCAGCTGGCCGCCGCACTGGCGGCCGGCCAGTTGCAGATGCATGTGCAGCCGCAGGTCAACCGCCAGGGGCAGGTGACCGGTGCCGAGATGCTGATGCGCTGGCCGCAGGCCGATGGCAGGTATATCCCGCCTAATGTGTTCATCCCGGTGGCCGAGGAATCGGGGCTGATCCTGGCGCTCGGCGCCTGGGCCATGCGCCAGGCTTGCGACGGCGTGCTGGCGCTGATCGCCGCCGGCACGCCGCTGCCACTGTCGGTCAACGTCAGTCCCAGCCAGTTCCGCCAGGCCGATTTCGTCGAGCAGATCCGCCGCCTGCTGGAAGACACCGGCGCGCCGCCGCAACTGCTGATCCTTGAAGTGACCGAAGGTCTGCTGGTGGACAATATGGAAGCCACCATCGCCCGCATGCACCAGCTGGCGGCGCTCGGCCTGCGCTTTTCCATCGATGATTTCGGCACCGGCTATTCGAGCATGGCCTACCTGCGCAAGATGCCGCTGTATGAACTGAAGATCGACCGCAGCTTCATCATCGATACGCCGGCCGATGCCAGCAGCGTGGCGCTGGTGCAATCGATCCTGGCCATGGCAGGCCACCTGGGCCTGCAAGTGGTGGCGGAAGGTGTGGAAACCCAGGCGCAAGCTGACTTTTTGATCGCCCACGATTGCGCTGGCATGCAGGGCTACCTGTTTGGCCGGCCGATGCCGCTGGCGCAGTTGATCGCAGCCCAGCGTGGCGCCGGGCCTGAGGGCGTGTGATCCTTATTGGACTACCACTACCCGCTTGCCGCTGACGTTGCGCTGGGCCGGATTGCCATACACGGTAATGCTGCCCGAGCCATTGCTGCTGGCAACCAGCGACTGGTTGGCCGATGCGGTGATGCTGCCCGAACCATTGGTATTGAGATCGGCCGAGCGGCTGCCCAGATCGGCCAGGTCGGCGCTGCCTGAACCGTTCAGGCGCACGCGTACGCGCTCGACGCTGCCGCTGGCGCTGGCGCCGCCCGAACCGCGCAGGGTCAGCGACAGCGAATCGCCCTGGACCTTGCCCAGTTGCAGGCGCCCGGAACCATTCAGCGTGGCCTCGCTAGCGCGGCTTTGCAGCGCACCGGCGTCCATGCCGCCGGAGCCATTCAGGCGTACATCGAAACGATCAACCCGGCCGGCCAGCACCACGCGGCGCGAACCGTTCAGCGACAGTTCAAAATCGCCGCCATTCAGGCCGCTCACATCGAGCTGCCCGGAGCCATTGGCATGCAGCTTGCGCAGGCGCGGCGTGGTCACCGTCACGCGCAACGGATTTGCGGAACGCAGGCTGCCTTCGGTACGGATGCTGAGCGAACCGCCGCTCAGGTCCGTGCGCAGCAGCGGCAGCAGATTGCTGTCGCCTTCCACCTGCACCGAGGCCACCGCCCCCACCCGCACCACCACCTGCATGCCGCCGTTGATATCGATGGAGTCGATGTCGGCGCTGACCGGGCGCTGCTGCGTGATAACCTGGCCATTGCCCTGCACCGCGTTATTGCTGAACACCGAGTTGATTTTGACGTCGCCGTCGTCGGGAATGACGATCACGGCGCAACCGGCAAGCAGGGCAAAGGCGGCGAAGGTGATGGCAGTGCGGCGCATGGTGAGATCCTTGGGGGTGAGAGGTTGAGTGACGATGTAGCCACTATAGCCACTACCAAGGGTCAGCACTGCGGCAATGCGATGAACGGTCGATTTGCGGGATTGATCTGCGCAAAAGGCACAATAGACGTGCCGCCGGCAGTGTTACCATGGCGTCCATGAGCGCTCACCCTTCCCCCACCGACAGCCTGGCGCAATTGCGCGGCCTGACCCGCCAATTTGCCCGTGAGCGCGACTGGGAACAATTTCACACCCCTAAAAACCTGGCCATGGCGCTGACGGTGGAGGTGGCGGAACTGGCGGAACACTACCAGTGGCTGCCCACCGGCGCCGACGCCGAACTCGATGACGCCACCCGCACCGGCATCCGCCACGAGCTGGCCGATGTGCTGCTCTACCTGGTGCAACTGGCCGACCGCAGCGGCGTGGATCTGCATGCAGCGGCGCTGGAAAAGATGGCGCTTAATGCAGTCAAATATCCAGCCCCGCCCAAACCCTAAGCCCGTGAGGTGGGGTCAGACGGGGACGCCTGGTCCCTTTGGGCCTCTTTGCGGGGTTGGTGTTATCTACTGCATGCCCAAAGCCTGCCGAATCTGCGCCGAAACGATATGCCAGGCCGGCGAACTGGCCGCCACCTCATCGTAATGACTGGCGCCCGGCAGCACGATCACTTCGGCGCCATCGCCAGCCGCTTGCGCGCGGCGCGCATAGTCCTGCCCCACGCGCGGTGGTGAAATGGTATCGAGTTCGCCATGGATCAGTACCGTGCGAACGCCCAGCGGCAGCATCTCGGCCGGCGAGGTATCGGCAAACACGTCGGGACGTTCGGCGCTGGGCTGGCCGGCCAGTTGCTCGGTGCAGCGCTGGCAGCTGCTGGCAATCAGCGCCGCCTCGTTGCGCAGGTCGGCCAGGCCGCCCAGGCTGATGACGACCTGCGCCAGCAGCGGATCGGCCACGTACAGGGGACTGCTGCGCGGCAGCCGCGCACGCGCCGCCGCCCATTGCGCCAGGTGGCCGCCGGCCGAATGCCCGACCAGCACCAGGCGCTCCAGGTCCAGCCGCTGCCGCAGCGGTGATTCCAGTCCGCGCAGGCCGTCGATGGCGCTGGCCACGTCCTGGTACATGCCCGGATAACCGCCGCCCGGCTCGTCGTAGCGCCGGTATTCGATGTTCCAGACCGCGATACCTTGCGCAATCAGCGCACCGGCCATGCTGCGCATCTGGGTAATACCGCCGAATGCCTGGGTCCAGCAGCCACCATGGATCAGCACCGCCAGCGGGTGCCTGCCCTCGCCGGCAGGGAGAAACAGTTCGGCAAACTGCGATGGCGCCGCACCGTAGGCGATATGCGCGGCAGGCGCCGGGCCGTTCAGGGCCAGGTAATCATCGAGCGACATCGGCGTGCTGACCATACCAGCGCCAGCACCTCCCACCGTACCGGCCAAGGCGGCTGCCATCAGCACTTTTCCGTTTTTTTTCATGATCACATCATTCCATTGACAGAAGCGGCCATGCTACACCAAAAAAAAGGCCGCCCTGTCACCCAGGGCGGCCAAAGGACATCCCCACGAATC
>JBEVNE010000122.1:0-14477 GCA_040508275.1 Duganella sp. | reverse complement strand
CACAGCATGACGCCGCTGCTGATGCTGGCCACCACGCGCGGCCGCCTGCTCGAGCTGCTCGCCGCCAAGCTGCGTCCGACAGACCGCCACGCGGCCGATGTGGCTTTTACGGTTGGCATCATGTCGCTGATGGATACGCTGTTTGGCATTCCCATGTACGAAATTCTAGGGCAGATCCCCGTGATCGACCCGGTTGCTGCCGCCTTGCTCGACCGCGCTGGTTTTTACGGCGAACTGCTGACGCTGGCCGAATCGCTCGAACGCATCGAGGAACTCGACCACCAGATTGTGCCCACGCTGCGGCAACTGGCCATGACCACAGATGAGCTGGTGGAGCTGGAACTGGCCGCCTTTGAATGGAGTGACAACGTAGTGCGCTACGCGCTCTAAGGGGCGCCCCGAAACAACGCTGGCCGCACAAAAGTTCAAACTTGCGAAAATGTAACTTGCTGAGGTCATGGCAAAACGCTATCCTCGTTAGCTATCAAAACAGCAAGGATGGCCATGGCACAGGTGTTGCTCAGGGTTGAGGGCGTCAGCAAGTCGTATGGGACACGCCTGGCGGTCGATAGCGTGTCGTTCCAGGTGCAGCAGGGCCAGACCGTCGGTCTGATCGGCCCCAACGGCGCCGGCAAATCCACCACGGTCAGCCTGATCTGCGGCTTGCTGCAGCCCGATAGCGGCAGCATCACGCTGAACGGCATTCCCGTCGGCCAGTCCGCCAGTGCCGCCAAGCAGCAGATCGGCTATGTGCCGCAAGACCTGGCGCTGTATGACGACCTGTCCGCCATCGAAAACCTCAAGTTGTTCGGTGCGCTGTACGGCCTGAAGGGCGCGCACCTGAAGCAGCGCTGCGAGCAGGTGCTGGCGCTGGTCAACCTGGCGGACCGCGCCGCCGACCATCCCGCTACTTTTTCAGGCGGTATGAAGCGCCGCCTGAATATTGCCGCCGCGCTGCTGCACGCGCCGCAATTGCTGATCCTCGACGAACCCACTGTCGGTGTTGACCCGCAAAGCCGCAACGCCATTTTCGACACCCTGGAAACGCTGCAGGCGCAAGGCTGCGCGTTGATCTACACCAGTCACTACATGGAAGAGGTGGAGCGGCTGGCTGATCACATCGTCATCATCGACCATGGCAAGGTGCTAGCCGACGAAACGCCTGATGCATTGTTCAGGCGCTTGCCGGCGCAGGCCGCGCTGCGCGTCGAATTGCGCGCGGCGCCGTCGCCGGAATTGATCGCCGGGCTTTCCGCGCAGGCTGGCGTGGGCGCCGTGCGCCCATCGGGAACGGTGCTCGACATCGAACTGGCCGCCAGCCTGGACGCGGCGCCGGTACTGGCCTGGCTTCATGCGCAGCCGGGCAATCCGGTGCTGCACTTTGCCACCGCCCGCACCTCGCTGGAAAACATCTTCCTCAACCTCACCGGCCGCAGCCTGCGCGACTGACATGATCTCCATGACTGCATTGAAAGCCCTGGTTCGCAAGGACCTGATTCTGTATGTAAGCGACAGGCGCGCGCTGATGCTGCACCTGCTGATGCCGGTGGTGCTGGCGGCGTTTTTCGGTTCGCTGTTCGGTGGCTCGTCGTCCTCGAAAACCGGCAAGATCGACCTCGGCGTGGTGATGCTGGACCAGTCGGACAGCGGCAAGAAGATCGTCGCCGGCCTCAAGTCCGAGCCCACGCTGCGCATCACGGAGCTCAGCGCCGCCGAAGCGCAGGACAAGGTCCGTGCCGGCAAGCTGCCGGTGGCGGTGGTGATTCCGGCCGGCTTTGGCGCCGCTGCCGACGATGCGCTGTTCGGCGGTCGCAACAAGCCCGAACTGCCGGTGTTTTACGATCCATCGCAATCGACGGTGCTGGCCATGGTCAAGGGGCTGCTGACGCAGCAGGTGATGCAGACCACCAGCAGCGCGGTGATGGGCAGGAGCGGCTCCGCCAATACGGCCAGGCAGCTCGAGGAACTGCGCGAGCAGGCGCGTACCGATACGCAGGCGGCGCAGCTGAGCGATTTCCTCACCAGCCTGAAAAAGTTCCAGGACCAGCGCGCGGTGGCCGAAGCCGAAACGCCAGCGCCGGCCGCCGGCGATTCCGCTACAGCCACAGCAGGCATGTCGGTACCCTATACCTTGCAGGAGCAGGCGCTCAGCAGCGGTCCCAAATACAACGGCTATGCGCACTCGTTTGCCGGCATGGGCGTGCAGTTCATCCTGTTCATGGGGATCGAGATGGGCATCGGCATGCTGCTGGCGCGCCGGCTCGGCATCTGGAACCGGCTGCTGGCCGCTCCCGTGTCGCTCAGCACCGTGCTGCTGGCGCGGGCGCTGTCTGGCGCCCTGATCGCGCTCGGGCTGATGTGTTCCCTGTTCGTGTTTGCCGCGCTGATGTTCAAGGTGCAGGTGGGTAGCCTGGTGGGATTCCTCGGCGTGGCGCTGGGCTTTGCGCTGGTGACCGCCGCATTCGGCCTGCTGATCGCCGCCTTTGGCAAAACCCCGGAAGCGGCGCGCGGCATCGCCGTGTTCGCGACGCTGATCATGGTGGTGCTGGGCGGCGCCTGGGTGCCGGCGTTTATCTTCCCCGAATGGATGCAGACCGCCACGCTGGCCATCCCCACCCGCTGGGCTGTCGATGGCTTCGACGCCGTCACCTGGCGCGGCCTTGGACTGGCTGGCGCCTTGCCGTCGATTGCGGTGCTGCTGGGGTTTGCCGTGCTGTGCGGCGGCGTGGCGATTGCCAAGTTCAGCCGCGACCAGCGCCGCTGAACTCAGCTTGGTTCAGCTTAGTTCAGCTTAGTTAAGGTTAGGCGCCAGCCAGCGCTCCAGTTCCGCCTTGTCCACGCCGCGCCGTGCCGCCATGTCGCTGACCTGGTCGTCGCCGATCTTGCCGACCACGAAATACTTCGACTCCGGGTGGGCAAAGTAAAAACCTGATACTGCAGCGCCTGGGTACATGGCGAACGATTCGGTCAGCTCCATGCCGATGTCTTGGGCCTGCATGGTGTTGAACATCTCGCGCTTGACCGTGTGCTCGGGGTTGGCAGGGTAGCCGGGCGCCGGACGGATACCCAGGTATTTTTCGGCGATCATCTCGTCGTTGGACAGCGCCTCGTCGGGCGCATAGCCCCACAGGTCCTTGCGCACGCGCTCGTGCAGGTATTCGGCAAACGCTTCGGCCAGGCGGTCGGCCAGCGACTTGAGCATGATCGACGAGTAATCGTCGTGCGCATCCTCGAAGCGCTTTTCGTGCTTTTCGATGCCCAGGCCGGCGGTCACGGCAAACATGCCGATGTAATCGTTGATGCCCGACTCCTTGGGCGCAATAAAATCGGCCAGGCACTGGTTCGGACGCTGCACGCCATCGATCACCGGCTTGACGCCCTGCTGGCGCAGGCCGTAGTAGGTAAAGTCCACTGTACTGCGGCTGTCGTCGGTGTAGACCTCGATGTCGTCGTCGTTGACCGAATTGGCCGGCAGCAGCGAAATCACGCCATTGGCCGTCAGCCAGCGGCCGTCGATCAGTTTTTTCAGCATGGCCTGGCCTTCCGCGTACACCTTGCTGGCCGCTTCCCCCACTACCTCGTCGGTGAGGATGGCGGGGAAGGGACCGGCCAGATCCCAGGTCTGGAAGAACGGGCCCCAGTCGATGTAGCGGGCGATCAGCGCCAGATCGACGTTGCGGAATTCGCGGCGGCCGATGAATTTCGGCTTGCGCGGCGCGCAGTCGCCGTCGAACGACAGCTTCATCTTGTTGGCGCGCGCTTCTTTCAGCGACAGCATCGGCAGCGCCTTCTTATTGGCATGCTGCACGCGGATGCGTTCGTAGTCGTCGGTGATTTCCTGGATATACTGGTCGCGGCTCTCGGGCGTCAGCAGCGACTGCGCCACCGACACCGAGCGCGAGGCATCCGGCACATACACCACCGGGCCTTCGTAGTTATGGGCGATCTTGACGGCCGTGTGGGCGCGGCTGGTGGTGGCGCCGCCGATCAGCAGCGGAATCTTCAACATGCGGAAATGGTCGTCGCGCTGCATCTCCTTGGCCACGTAAGCCATTTCCTCGAGCGATGGCGTGATCAGTCCGGACAGGCCGATGATGTCGGCGTTTTCCAGCTTGGCGCGCGCCAGGATTTCGGAGCAGGGCACCATCACGCCCATGTTCACCACCTCGAAGTTATTACACTGCAGGACCACGGTGACGATGTTCTTGCCGATGTCGTGCACGTCGCCTTTGACGGTGGCCATGACGATCTTGCCCTTGGGCTTGGCGACGATGCCGGTGCGTTTTTCCTCGGCCAGCTTTTCTTCTTCGATGTAGGGAATCAGGTGGGCCACCGCCTGCTTCATCACGCGCGCCGATTTGACCACCTGCGGCAGGAACATCTTGCCCTGGCCGAACAGGTCGCCGACGATGTTCATGCCGTCCATCAGCGGGCCTTCGATCACGTGGATCGGCCGGCCATTGGCGGCCAGCACCTGCTGGCGCATTGCTTCCGTATCTTCGGTGATGAACTGGGTAATGCCGTGCACCAGTGCGTGCGCCAGGCGCTTTTCCACCGGCGCGTCGCGCCATTCGAGATTTTGTGCATCCTGCTTGCCGGCGCCGGCTTTCAGCGTGCCGGCAATGTCGATCATGCGTTCGGTAGCGTCTTCGCGGCGGTTCAGCACCACGTCTTCCACGCGCTCGCGCAGCTCGGCCGGCAGGTCGTCGTACACGCCCACCATGCCGGCGTTGACGATGCCCATGGTCATGCCGGCCTTGATGGCGTGGTACAAAAACACCGTGTGGATCGCTTCGCGCGCCGGGTCGTTGCCGCGGAACGAGAACGACACGTTCGACACGCCGCCCGAAATTTTCGCATGCGGCAGATTGTCCTTGATCCAGCGCGTGGCGTTGATGAAGTCCACCGCGTAGTTGTTGTGCTCCTCGATGCCGGTGGCAATCGCGAAAATGTTCGGGTCAAAAATGATGTCTTCGGGCGGGAAGCCGACCTGGTCCACCAGCAGGCGGTAGGCGCGTTCGCAGATCTCGATCTTGCGCTCAAAGGTGTCGGCCTGGCCTTTTTCGTCAAAGGCCATGACGGTGACGGCGGCGCCGTAGGCCAGGCACAGTTTGGCCTGGCGGATGAATTCCGCCTCGCCTTCCTTCATCGAAATCGAATTGACGATGGACTTGCCCTGCACGCATTTCAGGCCCGCTTCGATCACCGACCATTTCGACGAGTCGATCATGATCGGCACGCGCGAGATATCGGGTTCCGAGGCGATCAGGTTGAGGAAGCGCGTCATCGCGGCCAGCGAGTCGAGCATGGCCTCGTCCATATTGATGTCGATGACCTGGGCGCCGTTTTCCACCTGCTGGCGCGCCACGCTCAGGGCTTCGTCGTATTGCTCGTTGAGGATCATGCGGGCAAAGGCCTTGGAGCCGGTGACGTTGGTGCGCTCGCCGACGTTGACGAACAGCGAGCTGTCGTCGATGG
Organism: Duganella sp.; assembly: GCA_040508275.1. Classification (GTDB taxonomy): domain Bacteria; phylum Pseudomonadota; class Gammaproteobacteria; order Burkholderiales; family Burkholderiaceae_D; genus Rugamonas. Next base: position 8,999 of record JBEVNE010000122.1, on the reverse strand, counting down.
TGAACGGTTCCAGTCCCGACAGGCGCTGCGCCACCGGCACCAGCGGCACCTGGCGCGGCGCCACGGTCGATAAAATCTCGCCAATGGCGGCAATGTGGTCGGGCGTGGTGCCGCAGCAGCCGCCGGCGATATTGATAAAACCAGCTTCGGCAAATTCGCGCAGCAGCGCCGAGGTGTCGGCTGGCAGCTCGTCGAAGCCGGTGTCGCTCATCGGGTTGGGCAGGCCGGCGTTGGGGTAGATGCAGACAAAGGTATCGGCGATCTGCGACAGCTCCTGGGCGTAAGGGCGCATCAGCGCCGCACCGAGCGCGCAATTGAGGCCGATGGTCAGCGGCTTGGCGTGGCGCACCGAGTTCCAGAACGCCGGCACGGTCTGGCCGGACAGGATGCGCCCGGAGGCGTCGGTGACGGTGCCCGAGATCATCAGCGGCAGGCGCTCCTGGCCCGGGGTCTCGTCATAGAATTTTTCGATGGCGAACAGCGCGGCCTTGCAGTTGAGCGTGTCGAAAATCGTTTCGACCAGCAGCACATCGACGCCGCCCGCGACCAGGCCGCGCACCTGCTCATGGTAGGCGTCCACCAGCTGGTCGAAGGTGACGTTGCGGGCGGCGGGGTCGTTGACGTCGGGCGAAATCGACGCCGTCTTGGGCGTGGGGCCGAGGGCGCCGGCGACAAAGCGCGGCTTGTCGGCACTCGTGTACTTGTCGCAGGCGGCGCGCGCCAGTCTGGCTGCTTCCACGTTCATCTCATAGGCCAGGTGGCCCATGTGGTAGTCGTCCTGGGCAATCGAGGTGGCGCCGAAAGTATTGGTTTCGATCAGGTCGGCGCCGCCGGCCAGGTAGCGCTCATGGATTTCCTGGATGATGTGCGGCTGCGTCAGCGTGAGCAGCTCGTTGTTACCCTTGACGAACAGCTCGCGTGCGCCGCTGTCGGCCGGCGCGGCAAAGTCGATGAACTGGCCGTTGGGCCCACCGCGATAGGCCACTTCATCGAGCTTGTACTGCTGGATGATGGTGCCCATGGCGCCGTCGAGGATCATGATGCGGCGCGCGAGGATTTCACGCAGCTGGGCATCGGCCTTGGACATGACGGGACGGGACACGGTGTTATTCATTTGGTACTTTCAGAGGTCGGACAGCGGGAGGGCGCAAAGCGATTGCCGGTCTAAAATTATACGGCATTGCAGAATAAGCTTCAGCCGACCGCAGCGTTGAAGCAACAAAATCCTGTTTTTCCGACCGCCCCCTTGGCTTATACTTCCAGTTCGCTATTTGAAGAAGCAAGGAAAGCCCGATGTCCATTATTTACTCAATGCGCCTGGCGGCCATGGCCGCCATGTTGACCATCAGCCTGCACGCGCAGGCCGACAGCTTTGTGTCGTCGGCATCGAGCGCAGGTTCCGCCTCAAGCGGCAGCGTGTCCGATTCGCTATCTGACTCCAGCAACAGCTCCAGCGGCGGCAACAAGGTGGCCGATGGCGACTATCGCATTATCGAGATCGCCCCCACGCCCGGGCGCGCCGACCGCACCCGCCTGACTTTGCAGGCCGCCGAACCGGCGCATCGCATCGTGCTCGATCTGCCGCAAACCACGTTTGCCCAGCAAGGACTGGCGGCCGGCGACACCGTCTACGCCAGCAACCGTCCGTATGGCGTTGAATTCGGCCGCCGCACCACTGAGCGCCAGCCGTTCTACCTGGTGCTGGCCGACGAGTGGCACGACGAACTGGCGTCGCGTCCCGTCACGCTTTGACGTGGCACTGCACACTGGCGGCGCTGGCGCTGACAGGTTCGCTGGCGGCGGGCGCCGCGCACGCTGGCAATATCGCCAACAGCAGCACAGGTAGCACCAGCGCGCGCTTTTGCGACCGTTCGCAGGAACTGACAGCGGCCGAACAGGACCGCCTGCTGCGCTTTGCCGCCGTGCTGCGCCAGGAGTTGAGCAACAGCGTGGCCAGCAGCGGCGAGAGCGTGGCCCTGGTCAGCCGTTCGGGCCTCGACCTGTCGCGCTTCGGCATCCGCTATTCGCATGCGGCGCTGGCCTGGCGCTCCGATGCCGGTATCTGGGCTGCGCGCCAGCTGTATTACGCCTGCGACGAACGGCGTCCGCGCATCTTCGACCAGGGCCTTGCCGGTTTTGCCATGGGTACCGACGATCCGAAACTTGGCTACCTGAGCATCGTGCGCATGCCGCCCGAAGCGGTGCTGGCGCTGCGTCCGGCCTTGCTGGACCGGCCACGCGTGCAGCACCTGCTGGCGGCGCAGTACAGCGCCAACGCCTATGCCTTCAGCACGCGCTATCAAAATTGTAACCAGTGGGTGATCGAGATGCTGGCCGCCGGCTGGGGCGACCTGCCCGACGGAGAAGACCTGAGGTCGCAGGCGCAGGACTGGCTGCGCGCAGCACGCTACACGCCGGCGCCGGTGCCAGTGGATTCATGGTGGTTGATGCAGGCCGCGCACTTTGTGCCCTTGCTGCAGCTCGATGATCATCCCGCCCATGACCGCGCGGCGCGCGAGCTGGTCATCAGCCTGCCGGCATCAGTGGAGCAGTTCGTGCGAGTCCGCTTTCCCGCCAGTGAGCGCGTGGAGTTGTGTCACGACGGCGAGCGCATCGTGATCCGCCATGGCTGGACGCCAATCGCCGATGGCTGCGTGCCGGACGCAGGGCAGGGCGATCGGGTTGTTTCACTGCGCGATTAAATCTCGGAAACCACTTTATCGAGTGGACGGCGCACTTTCTTCAGGCCGGCCAGCCAGTCGCCTTCCGCTTCACGGTAGCCGAGCGGCAGGATCACCACGCTTTTCAGCTTGCGCTCGGACAGCGACAGGATTTCATCGACGGCGGCCGGATTGAAACCTTCCATCGGCGTGCTGTCCACGCCTTCGAAGGCGGCCGCCACCAGTGCCACGCCCAGCGCGATATAGGCCTGGCGTGCAGCCGCTTCGGCATTGGCCTGGTCGCCGCGCGCCGCCACGATGCCTTTCAACTGCTTGCGGTAAGCTTCCCAGCCTTCGTTGATGAAGCCGCGCTGTTCGTTGGTCAGATCGAACATCATGTCGATGCGTTCTTCGGTGATATTGTCCCAGGCCGCGAACACCAGCAGGTGCGATGCTTCGGACACGCCGGACTGGTTCCACGCCACTTCGCGGATTTTGGCGCGCAGCTCGGGGTTTTTCACCACCAGCACTTCGAACGGCTGCAGGCCGGAAGAGGTAGGCGCCAGGCGGATGGCTTCGAGGATGCGGTTGAGTTTATCTTCAGGAACGGCTTTGGCAGGGTTGTACTTCTTGGTGGCGTAGCGCCAGTTCAGCTTATCGATCAGGTCGGACATGCGGGGACTCCCGTTGGTTAGTATGGTTTACCATAGTAAGGCAACTTGGGAATCCTCGCAGGCGAGGGGCGAATAGGCCGGCCGCGTCCTTGCTTGCTGTCAGGCGAAGGTCTGGCCTTCGAGCGCAAAGCCCTTGATGAATTCAACTGCCGGCAGGCGTTTGCCGCCCGGCTTTTGCAACGTGGTCAGGCGCAATGCGCCGCTGCCGCAGGCTACCACGATGCCCTGGGCGTCGGCTGCCAGCACCTGGCCCGGCGCACCGCTGGCGTCGGCGATTTCCGCGCCCCACAGCTTGACCGTCACGCCATTGACCACGCCATGCGCACCGGGGAACGGGTTGAAGGCGCGGATCTTGCGATCCAGCTCCAGCGCGGACAGTTGAAAATCGAGCGCGGCTTCTTCCTTGCCGATCTTGGCGGCGTAGTTCACGCCTTGTTCGGGCTGCACCACGGCTTCCAGCTGGCCGTGCTGCATTTTGCCCAGTGCTTCGACGATCATCCTGCCGCCCAGCGTCGCCAGCTTGTCGTGCAGGCTGGCGGTGGTGTCGTGCGCGCCGATGGCCACGCGCTCGGTCAGCAGCATCGGGCCGGTGTCCAGGCCTTCTTCCATTTCCATGATGGTGATGCCGGTTTCGGCGTCGCCCGCTTCGATGGCGCGGTGAATGGGGGCGGCGCCGCGCCAGCGCGGCAGCAGCGAACCGTGGATATTGATGCAGGGTTTGATATCGAGCGTGCTGCGCGGCAGGATCAGGCCATACGCGGCCACCACCATCACGTCATACGGTGTGGACAGCAGGCGCGCGTGGGCGGCCAGCGCCTGTTCGGCGCGTTCTGGGTCTTTGCTGTCGGTGCGCAGCGACAGCGGCTGCAGCACTTCCATGCCGTGCGCCAGCGCATACTGCTTGACGGCGGACGGCTGCAACTGCATGCCGCGCCCGGCCGGGCGGTCCGGTTGCGTGAGCACCAGCGGGATCTCGAAGCCCGCCTCGTGCAGGGACTGCAGGGCCACGGCGGCAAATTCCGGCGTGCCGGCAAAAATCACTTTCATGCGGTTTCCCTGGATGGACGCGTGGTTAGTAGCGGCGGCCTTGCGCGCGCAGCTGCGCTTCGCGTTCCAGGCCGCGCTCTTCCTTTTGCAGCTTGGTCTTGATGCGGTTGCGCTTGAGCGGCGACAAGTATTCGACGAACACCTTGCCTTGCAGGTGATCCATTTCGTGCTGGATGCACACGGCCAGCAGGCCGTCGGCTTCCACTTCAAACGGCTGGCCCTTGACGTCAAAGGCGCGTACCTTGACCCTCGATGGGCGCTCGACGCCGTCGTACACGCCGGGCACCGACAGGCAGCCTTCGTCGTATACCTGCTTGTCGTCGCTGGCCCAGAGGATTTCCGGGTTGATGTAGGCGACCAGGGCGTTTTTTTCTTCGGTGATATCGATCACCACCACCTGCTCATGCACATCCACCTGCGAAGCGGCCAGGCCGACGCCCGGTGCGTCGTACATGGTTTCGGCCATGTCGGCGACCAGTTTCTCCAGACGCTCGTCGAATACCGTGACGGGCTTGGCAACCTTGTGCAGGCGTGGATCGGGGTAACGCAAAATATTTAAGATGGCCATATGCTGTAAACGCACCGTCCACGCTCGTTGTTGCGCGGAAATGCTTGCTAGTTCAGGGGTTTGTGGGCAGAATTTGATTCAATATAAGCAATCCTTGACAGCAGATATCAGCAGGGAAGGCTTGCCAGGGACGCCAGCGCAGTTTTTGCGCAGATTGGATCTCAATGAAAAATTTTAGCACAGTCGGCACCTGCCTGGCGGCAGCCATGCTGTTTTCGCTCCCGGCATCGACGTTTGCGGCTCCCGGCTCAGCGGTTCCCGGCTCAACTGCTGCCTGCGAGTTTCGTGCTGACGCGCCCGAGCGCCACCTGGTGGTGCGTGGCGACACGCTGTGGGACATCGCCGGCCGCTTTTTGCAGCAACCGTGGTGCTGGCCCACCGTGTGGGACATGAACCGTGAAGACATTGCCAACCCGCACTGGATTTATCCGGACCAGGTAATCTGGTTTGATCGTGCCGCAGGCCGCCTGCGGCTGGGCGATGAGCGTGGTCCATCGGGCGCTGCCGGCGCCGGAGCCACCGCTTTGCCCACCGAGCGCCGCTCGCCCGGCGTGCGCAGTGCGCCAATCGGCGCCGATGGCGCCGTGCCGGCCATCCCGCCTGGCGCCATCGAACCATTCCTGAGCGAACCCTTGATCATCGAAAACGATGAACTGCGGCAGGCGCCGCGCATCATCGCCACCGAAGATGGCCATGTCTTTATCGGCAAGGGCGACAAAGCCTATGTGCGCGGTGCACTGGGGGGAATGACGATGTTCCAGGTGTATCGTCCGGGCCGCCCGCTTACCGATCCGGTCAGTGGCGCCGTGATCGGCCACGAAGCGTATTACCTTGGTACGGTCAGGCTGCTGGCGGCCGCAGCGCCCGGCAGCGATGTGCATACCGTCAGCGTGACCAGCAGCCGCGAAGAAATGGGCAAGGGCGACCAGTTGCGTCCGCTCCAGCCGGCGCCGCTGCAAAACTATGTACCGCACGCGCCGGCCGCAAAAATCGATGCGCGCGTGGTGGCCGTGCATGGCGGCGTGCGCTATGCCGGCCGTCAGCAGATCGTCAGCATTAATCGCGGAAAGCTTGATGAACTCGATATCGGCGCCGTGCTGCGCCTGTACCATGCGGGGAAAACTGTGCGCGACGCCACCGCTCCCAAGGACTGGCTGGGCCGCGAACAGCAGGTCAGGTTGCCGGACGAGCAAGTTGGCAGCCTGTTTATCTTCCGCGTGTTCGACCGCATCTCGTACGGCTTGATCATGCAGGCAACAGCGCCCGTGGTAGCAGGCGACATTGCCGTCTCGCCGGAGTAAATATCGCCGTGCAAGCCACGGATGCCCCCAGCAGCCCCGCACCAGTCGCCAGCGCCTCGCTGGCCGCCTGGTTGCGTCTTGAGCAGACTGCCGGCGTTGGCCTGGTCAGCGCTCACCGCCTGCTGCAACAGTTCGGCACGCCCGAGGCCGTGTTTGGCGCCAGCCGCGAGCAGTTGCTGGCGCTGCTCAAACCGGCTCAGGCCGACGCCGTGCTGCGTCCGCCCGGCGCCGCACTGGCGGCCTCGCTCGACGCCGTCCAGGCCTGGTGTGACCAGCCCGGTAATATATTGCTGCCGCTTCATCATGCTGCCTATCCCGAGCGGCTGCGCCAGATCGCCGGTGCGCCGCTGATGCTCTATGTAAAAGGCCAAGTCGGCTTGCTGTCGCGTCCCTGCATGGCCATGGTGGGGGCGCGCAATGCCAGTATGTCTGGCATGCAAAACGCCGAACGCATGGCGCAAGCCTTGTCGGCCGCCGGCGTGACCATCGTTTCCGGGCTGGCGCTGGGCATCGATGCCGCTGCCCACACCGGTGGCTTGCGCGCAGCGGGCGGCACGATTGCCGTGATCGGCACCGGCGCCGACCGGATTTATCCGGCCCGCAACGCCGAGCTGGCGCGGCGCATCGCCGCCGAGGGCTGCATCGTCAGCGAATATCCGCTCGGTACGCCGCCTTTGCGTGACAACTTTCCAAGACGCAACCGCGTGATCAGCGGACTGGCGCGCGGCGTGCTGGTGGTGGAAGCGGCCGCCAAGTCCGGTTCGCTGATCACGGCGCGGCTGGCGGCGGCGCAGGGGCGTGACGTGTATGCCATGCCGGGCTCGGTCCATTCGACGCTGGCCAAAGGTTGCCATCGATTAATCCGTGAAGAAGGCGCCAAGCTGGTGGAAACGGCGGACGATATCCTGTCCGAGCTGGCCATGCAGGATGCCGGACGAGCCGGTATGACGCAGACGGGGTCGCATTTTGACGACAGTTTTGTTGATCGCGTATTGCAAGCCATGGGCGACGAACCGGCCCGCGCCGACTTGCTTGCTGCTCATCTGCAACAGTCTGCCGCCGAACTGCAGGCGCAGTTGCTGGCGCTCGAGCTCGCCGGCCTGATCGAACGCCTGCCCGGCGGCCTGTTTCAGCGTCTGCGTACCTGATACCTGTTGGTTTTGCGGCGCTGCGCATACTTGGTATGCTACTTGTGTAGGTTTTGTTTTAGCTGATAGAGTAGAGCCATGTTCGACATCCTTGTTTATCTCTACGAGACTTATTATCGCCCCGATGCCTGTCCGGAACCGGAAGCATTGGCCAAGAAGCTGTCGGCTGTCGGTTTTGACGACGTCGAGATCTCCGAGGCGCTGGTATGGCTCAACGACCTGACCGCCATGGCAGGCGTGGAACATTCGCTGACCGCCGCTTCGACCGGCATGCGGATTTACGTGGACGAAGAACGCGATGTGCTGGGCACCGATGCAATCGGTTTCATCCAGTTTCTCGAGTCGGCCAAGGTCTTGTCCCCGCTGCAACGTGAAATCGTTATCGAGCGCGTCCTGTCGCTCGATGAAGCGCCCGTGTCGCTGGGCCAGCTCAAGGTCATCGTGCTGATGCTGCTGTGGAGCCAGGGCAAGGAGCCGGACGCGCTGATGTTCGACGATCTGTTCGGTGGCGACGAAGACCAGCCGCCGCGCCTGCTGCACTGAGCATCTGCCGCCGTCCACGCGGCGCTGCACCAACTCCCTTACTCTGCATTGCTTCGCCAGCGCTTGTAGTCAGCGTTTGTAGTGAGCGTTTGGAGGCAGCGCTTGCAGCCTGATTGCTAACGTGTTTATCATTGGTCTCTTTGATAACTTTGTCACACATGCCCTTGCCATGAACAGGGCAAAAGTGCAGACTGCGGCGCGATCCATGTATGATGCGCATGCTAAACCACCCCAAGTGTTAAAAAAAACGAGATACCTAATATGAGCAAAACCCTCATCATCGCCGAGAAGCCATCTGTCGCGAACGACATCGCGAAGACGCTGGGCGGCTTTACCAAGCACGATGAGTACTTTGAATCCGACGAGTACGTGCTGTCCTCCGCCGTCGGTCACCTGCTGGAAATCGCCGTGCCGGAAGAGTACGACGTCAAGCGCGGCAAATGGAGCTTTGCGCACCTGCCGATGATTCCGCCATTCTTTGCCCTCAATCCGATTGCCAAGACGGAAGCGCGGCTCAAGGTACTGAACAAGCTGATCAAACGTAAAGACGTGTCCACCCTGATCAACGCCTGTGACGCGGGCCGCGAAGGAGAACTGATCTTCCGCCTGATCGCCCAGAACGCCAAGGCCAAGCAGCCGGTCAAGCGCCTGTGGCTGCAGTCGATGACGCCGGCCGCCATCCGCGACGGTTTTTCGCACCTGCGCAGCGACGAAGAAATGCTGCCGCTGGCCGACGCCGCCCGCTGCCGTTCCGAAGCCGACTGGCTGATCGGCATCAACGGCACCCGCGCCATGACCGCCTTTAACTCGAAGGAGGGCGGTTTTTACCTGACCACCGTGGGCCGCGTGCAAACGCCGACGCTGTCGATCGTGGTCGAGCGCGAAGAAAAGATCAAAAAGTTCGTGCCGCGCGACTACTGGGAAGTGCGTGCCGAGTTCGTCTGCGCCGCCGGCGTCTACGAAGGCCGCTGGCTCGACACCAAGTTTAAAAAAGACGAAAACGATCCCGAAAAACGCGCCGAGCGCCTGTGGAGCAAGGCTGCTGCCGACTCCATCGC
>JBEVNE010000290.1:0-4009 GCA_040508275.1 Duganella sp. | reverse complement strand
TAGGTGACGGCGGTGACGTCGCTGGACGACAGCGTGGCCACCGCCGCGTTGGCGGCGGCGGTGGACGTGGTGGCGCTCTGGCTGCTCAGGGCCACGGTCGTTGGCGCAGTCCTGTCGATGACCACCACCAGGCTGTCGGAAGCGACCGACACATTGCCGGCGGCATCGGTCGCCTTGACGGTCAGCGTGTGCGAACCTTCCGCCAGCGTGCTGCTGGTGATCGACCAGTTGCCGCCGGTGGCCACGGCCGAACCGAGCAAGGTGGTGCCGTCGCTGTCGTACAGTCTGACGGTGCTGCCGGCTTCGGCTGTGCCGGTGAAGATCGGCGTGTTGACGCTGGTGATGTTGTCGGTGCCGGAGCTGCCGGTGTCGTCAGCTATGCGCAGGTCCGGTGCGCCAGGCTTGGCCGGCGGCGTGGTATCGGGAGGAAGACCGATGTTGGCCACCACCAGGTTGTCGAAGTTGGGCGCGTCGCTGCCGGTGGTCAGCGTGATCTTGAAACCGTAAATGCCGAGAAAATCGGTGTTGCCGGCCAGGGAGATGACATTGAAGGGGGTGGTAGATCCGGGGTTGCCTGCTGGGATGTTGCTAAACGCTACGGCAGTCCCGGTGGTTGCACCGCTGGCATCGAGCGCCTGCACCGTGAAATCACTGAGGGCAGCGTTACGGAAAGAGAACGACGTCAAATCGAAGAAATAGCCTTCGTTGGAGCGGAAGGTGATGTAATCCATGTCATAACCTTCGAAACGAATCGAAGTGGTATCACCGTCACCATTGTTACTACTGTTAATGCCGCGCACAAGGAACGATTTATTGTTACCGATGGCGTTGTTAGCCTGCGCTACCACGTCCCAACCGGACGTGGCAATGTTATTAACGCTCAGTACGCTTGGACTTGGGTAGGTCGAAGGCAGCGATGCATAGTTGGTATTGGCAGGAATCGTCGAAAAAGTGGTCGTGGTCTGTAAGTACTGCAGCGTGTAAGCGTAATCGGGCCAGGCCAGCGCACTGGCCGCAATGTGTGCGCTGCTGAAATCGAGATTCCAGCTGCCACCGAGCGTTGCCGCGCCCACCAGGCCGCGCGCCGCAGCCACGGGCGCGCCCAGCGCCAGCGCCAGGTCGGCGACGAAGGCGGCGCCTTGTTCACCTTGCGCGACGTTACAGCTGTACAGCAGCACACTGCCGCCGTCGCGCAGCGACAGGCCAATGGCGCGCAGTGCATCTTGCACAGCCGGGTCTTCGAGCGCGGCGCGGTCGAGCGCGCGCGCGCCCAGTTGCAAACGTCCCGGTTCACCGTGACAAACAATGTGCAGTGCATCGTAATTCTCCGCCGTCGCTGCCCATGCCAGCAGTTGCGCCAGGCCATCTGCGCCGCCACCGAACTGTGCCACCGCCATGCCTGCACCGGCGCCGGCTGCCAGCACGTGCAGGTCGTCGAGCGCCGCGTCCAGCAGCAAGGCTTGCCTGCTGCCGCCTGCTGCGACCGGATCGGCTGCGCGCAGATTCAGCGGTGCTTGCGGCGCGTGCGGCCATACGGTGGTGCAGATGGATGAAAAGAGGGCGGTGGCGGAGTTATGCATCTTTGTATCTCTGGTTAAATTGGACGATTTGCTTGGCCGGGCTTAGGGGCGGTCTGGGTAAATACCATTCACGGCCACGCAGTAGGTCATGCCCAGCGACGGCGACTGGGTGCTGACCGCAGTTGAGGCGCCGTTGGCCCCCACCACCACCGTGCCGCCGGTAACGGTCTGAACCGGGACCGTCGCTGCTGCGGTGGGGGCATTACCTGTTACCGGGGCGTTGACTTTCAGCTTGGCGCCGGTCGTGCCCGGATTAGCCGTCGTGTAAGGACCGGTAAAGATGATGTCATCGTTGCCGTCCGTTCCCTTGATGCCAGCCAGGTAGCCGGTTTGCCCGGCGCCCAGCGCCACCGTGGTGCCATTGAGGGCGCCGGTCGGCGAAGTGGCGACCGGCACGGAAGCATCCACTGCCAGCGTACCGGCCTGGGCCGGAATGGTGACTTGAACAGTTCCGGTGGTGGGCGTAAACGCTGCTGCGTGCGTGTGCGTTGGCATTTGCGCGATGCTCAGCGTAGTCGCGGGCTGCCCAGACTTTTGCCCAAGCAGCACCGTGCCGGTGAACTCTGGACTGGTTCCTGTTCCGATCGGGGCGCGGCCGCGCAGGTCAGGTAGTGCAAAGGTGGTACGACCGTCGCCGCCATACGTGAAGCCGAGCAGCGAATACAGCGCGGCGTATTGAGTGATCGTCAGGGTCTGGCCGTTGGCAACCATGTAATTTTGCGGGCACCAATTCATGACCACTATGCAGACGTCGCCGACTGTCGGTTCGTACGAACAGGCTTTGGCGGTCATGGGGAGTGTGCTGATGAGGGCGACGGCGCCAGCGAGCGCAAGGCGACGGGGGAACAGCGTTTTTTTCATGGAATTCTCCTGAGATCGAAAAAGCGGGGCCGGCAACAACATTGTTGCCTTTTTTGCCAAGCAAGACACATTGTTGCCACTTGGCATTTCGGAGAATGCTACGCCATTATGCCCTGGCCAAATCTCTCCAATTCTATCCGATGAAGAAATGCTGGTTAGAAACCATCATTTACTGTTGAAGTCAGAAAAAATATTGCCGATGCTCGTTGGCGTTTAACAACATAGATAATTAATCAGCTACATTATTGATGCCGGCGGCACGGCGCACTGGCACGCGCAAGGGCCGGTGCAGACAGGCAACTGAGTCTCAGGTATTGACAAGCCGAAGGTCAAATACCCGCTCGATCAGCCACAACATTGCCAGCACGGCAATCAAGGCAGAACCCCAGGTCAGCAGCCCGCGATACAGGCGCGTGTGGCGCAGCGCAAACGCCAGCGGCAGGAACACCGCCACAATCGCCAGCTGCCCCAGCTCCACCCCGAGATTGAAACCGAACAGGCTGAGGAACAGCGCGCCCTGCGGCAGACCCAGGCCGGCCAGGACGCTGGCGAAGCCGAAGCCGTGGATCAGGCCGAAAATAAACGCCGCCAGCGGCCGCCGCGCGCGCAACAGCGGGTAAAGGTTGTTCAGCGCGGCCAGCACCACCGAGGCCGCAATCGCCGACTCCACCAGCCGCGACGGCAGCGATACCAGCGACAGGCTGGCCAAGGTGAGCGTCAGCGAGTGCGCCAGCGTGAACGCCGTGACCACCTTGAGCACGTCGAACACGGCGCCGCGCAGGTTGTCGGCCGGCGGCGCCAGCAGCACGGCCGGCAGCAGCAGCGCCAGCAGGAACAGGATGTGGTCGTAACCGATCCAGATATGCCAGACGCCTTCCTTGACATAGGCGGCAAACTGGCGCCAGCGCTCGGGCGTGGCCAGCGACAGGGTCTGGCGCGCATGCTGCGGATCGAAGATGGCGGTGGCGGTGAGCGGGGCGGCGGCGTTGCCGTGAGTCAGGCGCAGCAGGCCCTTGTGCTGGGGATCGGTGTCGGCAAACAGCCGGTAGCCGATCGTGAGTTCGCTCACCGGCGCCGGACAGGCGGCCTGAAAGCGCAGCACGCTGTAGGCGCCGTCGGTATGGTGATCGATCAGCTGTTCGCCGGGCTGCAGCGTGCAGCCGCCTTGCAGCGTGGACAGCGTGAGCCGTTCCAGCGCGTAGGCGGCAATGGCGGCGTGGCGCTGGCGTATTTCATCCCAGGTCAGCTTGCCGTCGCCGTCCTGGTCGAGGCCGAGGGCAAAATCGAGGTCGCGCAGGGCGATGTCCCACTGGCCGACGATCTGCCGGTCGTGCACATACAGCGACAGGTAGCTGTCGCTCGGTTTGTGCGCCAGGGCCGGCGGCGCGGCGCAGCACAGCAGGGCCAGCACGAGCATCAGCAGCCACGGGCGGCAGGCGATCCCGATGGGCGCGTGCAACCATGGACGTCGCTGTTGCATGGGCATTTGCGCACTCATCGCCGTGGTGGGCGCCCTCATGTGCGCGCCGCGAGCGTGCGCGCCAGCCTTGCGCAGGCGGCGTCTTCCA
>JBEVNE010000098.1:0-5672 GCA_040508275.1 Duganella sp. | reverse complement strand
CGCTGGCGATCAAGAACACGCAGATCGCCGAAGAACTGGCCCTGCCGCCAGTCAAGATTCACTGCTCGATCCTGGCCGAAGACGCGATCAAGGCCGCCGTCGCCGACTACAAGGCGAAGCACGAAAAGGCAGCAGCGTAATATTTTAGTAGAACAGAGCTGGAGAAGCACATGGCAATCACCCTGACCGAAAAAGCCGCGAAGCACGTCAACCGTTACCTCGAACGCCGGGGCAAGGGCATCGGCTTGCGCTTCGGTGTGCGCACCACCGGCTGCTCCGGCCTGGCCTACAAGCTCGAATACGTCGATGAAATGACGCTGGACGACCAGGTCTTCGAGTCGCATGGCGTGAAGGTCTTCGTCGACCCGAAAAGCCTGGCCTACATCGACGGCACCGAGCTCGATTTCGCGCGCGAAGGCTTGAACGAAGGCTTCCGCTTCAACAACCCGAACGTCAAGGACAACTGCGGCTGCGGCGAGAGCTTCCGTATTTAAGCCGATGCAGAATCACTTCGACCTGTTCCAGCTGCCGGCCCAATTCGAGGTCGACCAGGATGCCCTCGATTCCGCCTCCCGCGAAGTCCAGGGCCGCGTCTACCCGGACCGCTTTGTCAACGCCACCGACGCCGAAAAACGCGTCGCGATGCAGTGGGCGACCCGCGCCAACGAGGCCTATCAAACGCTGCGCAACCCGCAGAAGCGTGCGCAATACCTGTGCGAGCTGAACGGCGTCGACCTGCAGACCGAGTCGAATACGGCCATGCCGCCGGCCTTCCTGATGCAGCAGATGGAATGGCGCGAAGAGCTCGAGGACGCACGCGCGGCCAAGGACGCCATCGCACTCGACCGCCTGGAAGCGCAGCTGCGCGCCGAGCGCAAGAACATGCTGGCCGCCGTTGCACGCCAGCTCGACGCGGGCGACTTCAGTGGCGCCGCGCAAGGCGTGCGTGGCCTGATGTTCCTCGACAAATTCGGCGACGAAGTGCAGTACGCCTTCGAGGCGATCGACGCCTGATCCGCTGCGGATCGCTTGTCGGACGGTCCGCCGTTCGACTCCCGGCGCAGAAAAACAATATTGGTATCACGACTATGGCACTCCTCCAAATCGCCGAACCCGGCATGTCCACCGCCCCGCACCAGCACCGGCTGGCCGTTGGTATCGACCTGGGCACCACCAATTCGCTGGTGGCCACCGTGCGCAACAGCATTCCAGAAGTGCTCAGTGATGAAGAAGGCCGTTCGCTGCTGCCGTCGGTGGTGCGCTACCTGCCCAATGGCCACGCCAACATCGGCTTCAAGGCCCAGCAGGCGCAGGCGACCGACCCTAAAAATACCATCGTCTCGGTCAAGCGTTTCATGGGGCGCGGCCTGGCCGACATCGCCTATGTCGAGAACATGCCTTACGACTTCCAGGACACGCCCGGCATGGTGCAGCTGAAAACCGTGGCCGGCGTCAAGAGCCCGGTCGAAGTGTCGGCGCAAATCCTCGCCACGCTGCGCCAGCGCGCCGAAGATGCGCTCGGTGACGATCTGGTGGGCGCCGTGATTACCGTGCCGGCGTATTTCGACGACGCTCAGCGCCAGGCCACCAAGGATGCGGCGCAACTGGCCGGCCTGAATGTGCTGCGCCTGCTCAGCGAGCCGACCGCCGCCGCCATCGCCTATGGCCTTGATAACGCTTCGGAAGGCGTGTACGCCGTGTATGACCTCGGCGGCGGCACTTTCGATATTTCCGTGCTGCGCCTGTCCAAGGGCGTGTTCGAGGTGCTGGCCACGGGCGGCGATTCGGCGCTCGGCGGTGATGACTTTGACCATCGTCTGTTCTGCTACATCCACCAGCAGGAAAAGCTGGCGCCGCTGTCCGATGAGGACACGGCCACGCTGATGATCAAGGCGCGCGAAGCCAAGGAACTGCTGTCCACCAAGGCCGAAGTGACGGTGGACGCCATCCTCAATTCGGGCGAGGAAGTCCACCTGCGCATCAGCGCCGAGATCTTCCAGGACATCACCAAACACCTGATCGCCAAGACCATGAGCGCCATCAAGAAAGCGCTGCGCGACGCCAACGTCGATGCCGACGATGTCGATGGCGTAGTGATGGTCGGTGGCGCCACGCGCATGCCGCACGTGCAGCGCGCTGTCGGCGAGTATTTCCATACCACGCCGCATGCGAATATCGATCCCGACAAGGTGGTGGCGCTCGGTGCGGCCGTCCAGGCCAATCTGCTGGCCGGCAACCGCGCACCGGGCGACGACTGGCTGCTGCTCGACGTGATTCCGCTGTCGCTCGGTATCGAGACCATGGGCGGGCTGGTGGAAAAAATCATTCCGCGCAATTCGACGATTCCATGCGCGCGTGCGCAGGAGTTCACCACCTTCAAGGATGGCCAGACGGCGCTGGCCGTGCACGTGCTGCAGGGCGAGCGCGAACTGGTGGCCGATTGCCGCTCGCTGGCGCGCTTCGAGCTGCGCGGCATTCCGCCGATGGCGGCCGGCGCAGCGCGCATCCGCATCACTTACCAGGTTGATGCCGACGGCTTGCTGTCGGTGTCGGCACGCGAACTGCGTTCGGGCGTGGAAGCGTCGATCAGCGTCAAGCCGGCCTATGGTCTTGGCGACGACGACGTCGCGCGTATGCTGCAGGAGTCCTATACCTCGGCCGACATCGACATGGTGGCGCGCGCGCTGCGCGAAGAACAGGTCGAAGCCGAACGCATCCTGCTGGCGACGCAAGCGGCGCTCGATGAAGACGCCGCACTGCTGGCCGATGATGAGCGCAGCGCCATCGATGCACTGCTGGCCGCCACCCGCGCGGTGCTGGCGCAGTCGCAGAGCGGCGAGGCCGATCACAGCGCCGTCAAGGCGGCAGTGGAAGCGCTGGCCCATGGCACCGAAGAATTCGCCTCGCGCCGCATGGACCGCAGCGTGCGCAGCGCACTGGCCGGCAAGACGGTGAGCCAGGTAGTGTAAAACCATTGGCCTGCGCTCCGTCATTCCCGCGCAAGCGGGAATCCATACTGAGCCGGCTCAATCATGTGTCTATGAATCCCCGCGTTCGCGAGGATGACGGTAGCGCCAAAATTAAATGTAGAGGTATCAAGTGCCACAAATCGTATTTTTGCCCCACGCTAAACTGTGCCCGGACGGCGCTGTCGTTGAAGCCCAGCCAGGCCAGACCCTGTGCGACGTCATGCTGGCCAACGACATCCATATCGAGCACGCCTGCGAAAAATCGTGCGCCTGCACCACCTGCCACGTGCTGGTGCGCGAAGGCTTTGATTCGTTGAGCGAAGCCAGCGAAACCGAGGAAGACCTGCTCGACAAGGCCTGGGGCCTGGAGGCTGTGTCGCGCCTGTCGTGCCAGTCGGTGGTGGCGGACGAAGACCTGGTGGTGGAAATCCCGAAATACACGATCAACCATGCCAGCGAAGGCGGCCACTGATATGGCCGGCAAGCAGGCCGCAGCGAAGATTGGCGCCACCGTGACCGGCGCCGACAATATGCCCGAAATCCGCGAAGGCCAGACCGTGGCCCTGCTGCAGGAACTGCACATCCTCACGCGCGACGGCAAGATGAACCAGGACAGCCGCCGCAAGCTCAAACAGGTCTACCACCTGTACCAGTTCATCGAGCCGCTGCTCAAGGACGTGCTGGCCGCCAGGGGCGCAGTGTCGCTGGTCGATCATGGCGCCGGCAAGTCGTATTTGGGTTTCATCATCTACGACCTGTTCTTCAAGACGCTGGAAGCCGGTTCGCACATCTACGGCATCGAGACGCGCGAAGAACTGGTGGCGCGTTCGCAGCAACTGGCCGCGCAATTCAATTTCCCCGGCATGTCCTTCCTGCCGCTGTCGGTCGCCGAATCGACGCAATCGTCGCTGCTGCCGCCGCAGATCGATATCGTCACCGCGCTGCACGCCTGTAACACGGCCACCGATGACGCGATCCAGTTTGCCCTGCAAAAAAAGGCCAAACACATCGTGCTGGTGCCATGCTGCCAGGCTGAAGTGGCGTCCGTGCTCAAGAAGAACAAGGGCCAGTCGCTGGGCCAGTCGGCGCTGACGGAAATCTGGCGCCACCCGATCCACACGCGCGAGTTCGGCAGCCAGATCACCAACGTGCTGCGCTGCCTGCAACTGGAAGCCCATGGCTACCAGGTCACAGTGACGGAGCTGGTGGGCTGGGAGCATTCGATGAAAAATGAGCTGATCATCGCCACCTATAAAAACCTGCCACGCCAGCGGCCCGCCGGGCGATTGCGCGAAGTGCTGGAAACGGTGGGATTGCAGGAAATGGGAACGCGCTTCTTTAGCGAAGTAACTCCCGAAAAAATCAACTAGAAAGGGCAGGGAACGATGGCTGAGCTGAACGAACACTGGTTGGATTTGCGCAGCGACACCGTCACCCGCCCCAGCGCGGCAATGCGCGCCGCCATGATGGCTGCCGAGGTGGGCGACGATGTGTATGGCGACGACCCCACGGTCAACCGCCTGCAGGAATACGCGGCCGACCTGTTCGGCTTTGAAGATGCGTTGTTCGCGCCATCCGGCACCCAGAGCAACCTGCTTGCGCTGCTGGTCCATTGCGGCCGTGGCGACGAATACCTGGTCGGCCAGGAAGCCCACACCTACAAGTACGAAGGCGGCGGCGCGGCGGTACTGGGCAGCATCCAGCCGCAACCGATCATCAACCAGCCTGACGGCAGCATTGCGCTGGACGACATCGCTGCCTACATCAAGCCCGACGATTTTCACTTTGCCCGCACGCGTTTGCTGGCGCTGGAAAACACCATCGGCGGCCGGGTGCTGAGCCTCGATTACACGCGCGAAGCGACGGCGCTGGCGCACCAGCGCGGCCTGGCCACCCATCTCGATGGTGCGCGCCTGTGCAATGCCGCGGTCAAGCTGGGCGTGAGCCCGCGTACAGCGCTGGCAGGTTTCGACAGCGCCTCGATCTGCCTGTCGAAAGGCCTGGGCGCGCCGGTCGGCTCGGTTTTGTGCGGCAGCAAACCGCTGATCAAGGAAGCCAAACGCTGGCGCAAGATGCTCGGCGGCGGCATGCGCCAGGCCGGCATGCTGGCGGCGGCGGGCCAGTATGCGCTTGAGCATAATATCGAGCGCCTGGCGGAAGACCACGACAACGCTGCGTACTTTGCCGGTGAACTGGCCAAGATGAAAAACCTCAAGGTCAGCACGCCGCAGACGAATATTTTTTACGTCGATATTCCGTCGTTCGTGATGGCGGGACTGAACGATGTATTGCAACTGACACGCATCCGCGTATCGATGGCGCCGCGCCTGCGCATCGTCACGCACATGGATGCGTCGCGCGACGACATTGAACGCGCGATTACCGTATTTGGAGATTTTTTCGGATGAACACCCCAGACAATGACAATACCGTGCGCCTGGCCAAGCGCCTGGCCGAACAGCACCCTTGCTCGCGGCGCGAGGCCGAGCTGTACATCGAGGGCGGTTATGTCAGCGTTGACGGCGTGCTGGTGGAAGACGCCGGGGCCCGCGTGGCGCCGGAGCAGCAGATCACCGTGGCAGCCGACGCCACCCTGCTCGACATCGTGCCGGTCACGCTGCTGCTGCACAAGCCGGCGGGCGTAAATGGCGGCATCGGCAGGGAAGGCACGCCGGCGCTGCACCTGCTGAAAGCCGATACGCT
>JBEVNE010000250.1:0-28103 GCA_040508275.1 Duganella sp. | reverse complement strand
TAACCACTGATTGCTTGCCACCCCAGGATGGCCCTTGAACTCATGCGTCCCATTGATTTAGAACTCTTGAGTCCGGGTGGACCCACCGCAGTCCGCCCTTATTGTCCGTACTTTTTCCGTACAATTCACCTGAGAAATAAAAAAGGGCTATACGATTTCTCGTAATCCCTTGATTTTTAAAGAATTCTGGTGGGAAGTGCTAGTTTCGAACTTGCGACCCCTGCAGTGTGAATGCAGTGCTCTACCCCTGAGCTAACCTCCCCAAGCGGCAAATTATGCCACAGGCGTCATGCAAAATAGAAGGGCTGGCATGAAAAACTTGATGCTCCCCTTCAGGCCGGCAACTGCGGCGTCAGGCTGGCGCTCCAGATGCACTGCCCTTTTACCGCTTTGTCCAGCCCCGCCAGCGCTTCGGCGTGGGCGGCCAGTTCTTCCGGCGATGCCGACAGCAGGATGATGTCGGCCAGCGGCACCTGTTCCAGCGCGCCGTTGTCGACCACCACCACTTCTTCCACATCCATGCCCAGGCTGTTCTGGCCACGGGTCATGGCCAGGTAGACGTCTGCCAGCAGTTCCGAGTCGAGCAGTGCGCCGTGCAGCTTGCGGTGGGCGTTGGAAATGCCGTAGCGGTCGCACAGGGCGTCCAGCGAGTTGCGTTTGCCGGGGTGCAGTTCCTTGGCTTGCACCAGGGTGTCGATCACATTGCCGATGTGGCTGCTGAAATCCGGCAGATTGAGCAGCTTGAATTCGTGGTTGAGAAAGCCCAGATCGAACGGCGCATTGTGGATGATGACTTCGGCACCCTGTATGTACTCGCGGAACTGATCGACTATCTCATGGAACTTTGGCTGGTTGCGCAGGAACTCGGTGGTCAGGCCGTGGACCGCCAGTGCGCCCTCTTCCGAATCGCGTTCGGGGTTGATGTAGACGTGAAAATTATTCCCCGTCAGCATGCGGTTGTTGAGTTCCACGCAACCGATCTCGATGATGCGGTTGCCCAGTTTGGGGTTGATGCCGGTGGTTTCGGTATCGAGTACGATTTGGCGCATAGTGTTGGGATGTGCTACAGACAAGCGGTTGAGTATAACAGGCGCAAAGGCCCGATCAGCGGGCGCGCGCTACTTCCACGCCGCGGTTGGCCAGCATGTCGGCACGTTCGTTGCCGGGATGGCCGTTGTGGCCGCGCACCCAGCGCCATTCGACCGTGTGCAACGCTTGCGCGGTGTCGAGCGCCTTCCACAGGTCTTCGTTCTTGACGGGCTCCCTGGCCGCCGTTTTCCAGCCGCGCGCCTTCCAGCCGTGTATCCATTCGCTGATGCCTTTTTGCACATACTGGCTGTCGGTATGCAGCACGACCGAGCACGGACGCTTGAGCACGTTCAGTGCCTCGATGACGGCCTGCAGTTCCATGCGGTTGTTGGTGGTGTCGCGCGTGCCGCCAAAGATTTCCTTTTCGGCGTCGCCCGCCACCAGCAGCGCACCCCAGCCGCCCAGGCCAGGATTACCCTTGCATGCGCCATCGGTAAAAATTTCAACCTTATCCATCCTGCTGTTCCCGTCTTTTGTTTGTTGCCGGCACCACGGCCGTGGCCTTGGCCGGTTTCTTGGCCCAGGCCGGGCCGATCAGATGCATGCCTTTGACGCGCTTGATGGCCTGGATGACATACACGCCGCCAAAGAACGGCCACCAGCGCGGACCGGCATTATCCATGAATGCGTAGCGCTTCAGCCATTTTTCTGTACGGCAGGCCGGCGCGTAGCAGCCGAGGTGACTGTGGCTGGCGCGCATATTCAATAATTTTAACCAGTCTTTCATGCGCGGCAAAGTAATCAGCTCCTCCGTGCGCGGCAGGAACGAGGTGCCGCCCACGCGCCGCAGCACATGGCGTGCGCCCCACAGGCTGGCGGGATTGAAACCGCAGATGATCACCTGCCCTTCCGGAATCAGCACGCGCTCCACTTCGCGCAGTACCTGGTGCGGATCGGTGGAAAATTCCAGCACATGGGGCAGCACCACGAGGTCGATGCTTTGCGAGGCAAATGGCAATTCGGTCACGTCGCACGTCACGGCAACCGGACGTAGCGGCGCAGGCGCAGGCAATTCGATCACCGGTGTGATGCTGCCAGCCGGTGCAGGCAATGCTGGCGGCACGATGTTCTCGGGCCGTACTTTGCGGTCCACCAGCCATTTATTGGGCATGCGGCTGGCAGCCAGCGCGTCGATTTGCGGCATTCCGATTTGCACGGCGTTGTAGCCAAAGATATCGACCGTCAGATTATCCAGACATGTTTGTTCCCACGCACGCAAGTACACGCCTGCCGGCGTTTGCATCCAGCCCTCCAGCGCTATAATGGATTTCTCCGATCCTGCTTTATCCATGCCTAAATCCCAGCGTTCCAATGACCAACTCTTCTCATCAAGCTCTTAGTATTCTGACGATTCCTGCGTTCCGCGATAATTACGTCTGGCTCATCCACGATGGCGTGCATGCCGCCGTGGTGGACCCCGGTGAAGCAAAGCCGGTCCTGGCTGCCCTCAAGGCAAACGGACTCAAACTCACCGCCATTCTACTGACCCACCACCACGCTGACCACATCGGCGGCGTACCCGAATTATTACAGCATTATCAGGTGCCTGTTTTCGGTCCGCGCAACGAGACCATCGCCGCCGTCACATTGCCGGTGGGCGAAGGCAAGCAACTCGACGTGCCGGGCCTGCCGCTGCGCCTCGGCGTGCTCGACGTACCAGGCCACACCATGGGCCATATCGCCTACGTGCGCGCGCCGGCCGATGGCGAACCTGGCTGGCTGTTCTGCGGCGACACCCTGTTTGCCGGCGGCTGCGGCCGCCTGTTCGAGGGTACACCGGCACAAATGATCAGCTCGCTCGGCAAACTGGCGGCGCTGCCCGATGATACCAAGGTCTATTGCGCCCACGAATATACGCTGTCCAACCTGCGCTTTGCGCGCGTGGTGGAGCCGGATAATATCGCGTTACAGGAAAGGGTCAAAGTGGAGACGGACAAGCGCGAGCACGACCTGCCCACGGTGCCGAGCACCATCGGACTGGAAAAGGCGACCAATCCGTTTTTACGCTACCGAGAGGCGGCCATTGCACAGCAACTGGTCAAGCAAGGCAAGCTTGACCGTATCGATACGCCGCTGGCAACGTTTACCGCGCTGCGGCTGTGGAAGAATGATTTTTAGAGCGAAGCATCCATGCCGCTGCATGGATGCCAGTTTGCGCAAAAACTAAAGTCAAATCTCTTCGTACAGCGGCAAGGTCAGGAACTCGGCAAACTCTTCCGAGGTAGACATCTGCTCAAAGATTTCTGCTGCGCGCGGATAGGTCGGGCCGTCGCCGCCCGGCGCATCGCGCTGCACCTTGGCCAGTTCTTCGGGAATCATGGCGCGCACCATGTCCGCCGTCACCTTGCTGCCATCTTCCAGCACGCCTTTGTCCGAACGTATCCACTGCCACACCTGGGAGCGGCTGATTTCGGCGGTGGCGGCATCTTCCATCAGGTTGTGGATCGGCACACAGCCGTTGCCGGCCAGCCAGCTGCCGAGGTAATGAATGCCGACATTGATGTTGTAGCGCAGGCCTGCTTCCGTGATCGGTGCTTCCGGCTGGAAGTCCAGCAACTGCGCCGCCGTCACGTCGATATCGGGACGCTGTTTGTCGATCTGGTTCGGTTTGTCGCCGAGAACTTTCTTGAACTCGGTCATGGCCAGCTCGACCAGGCCAGGGTGCGCCACCCAGCCACCGTCGTAGCCGTCGGTAGCGTCGCGCGCCTTGTCGTTGCGCACGCCACCCATGGCGATCTCGTTTTTCTCGGCGTCATTCTTGATGGGAATCAACGCCGCCATGCCGCCAATGGCGGGGGCGCCGCGCTTGTGGCAGGTTTTTAACAGCAGCAGTGCGTAGGCACGCATGAATGGCGCCGTCATTGTCACTTTGGCGCGGTCGGCCAGGCAAAAATCTTTATCGAGCTTGAATTTTTTAATGCACGAGAAAATGTAATCCCAGCGGCCGGCATTCAGGCCAGCGCTATGCTCGCGCAACTCGTAGAGGATTTCGTCCATCTCGAACGCTGCCAGGATGGTCTCGATCAGCACGGTCGCCTTGATCGTACCTTGCGGCAGACCCAGTTCGCTTTGCGTCAGCACGAAGATGTCGTTCCACAGCCGCGCCTCCAGGTGCGACTCCATCTTGGGCAGATAGAAATACGGGCCGGCGCCACGCGCCAGTTGCTCTTTGGCGTTATGCACCATGAACAGCGCAAAATCGAAAATCCCGCCCGACACGCGCTTGCCATCGACCAGCACATGTTTTTCATCGAGATGCCAGCCGCGCGGACGCACCACCAGCGTGGCGATCTTGTCGTTGAGCTGGTAAGACTTGCCGTTCTGCTCGAGGGAAATCGTGCGGCGCACAGCGTCCTTCATATTGATCTGGCCGGAGATCTGGTTATCCCAGTTGGGCGTATTGGAATCCTCGAAATCGGTCATATAGCTGTCCGCGCCCGAATTCAGGGCGTTGATCACCATCTTGCGCTCGACCGGACCGGTGATTTCCACGCGGCGGCACGCCAGTGCGGGCGGAATGGGGGCAATGCGCCAGTCGCCATTGCGGATGTGTTCGGTATCCGGTAAGAAGTCGGGACGTTCGCCGGCATCGAGCCGCTTGGCACGCTCCACCCGCACTGCCAGCAATTGCTGGCGCCGCGCTTCAAACTCGCGTGACAGCCGCACCACCAGCGCCAGCGCCTCGCTGGTCAGAATGTTTTCGTAACCGGGTTGAATTGCGCCCGTGATTTCCATGCCTTCCGGCAGCGTGATGGACAGCGTCATGTGCATATCTCCAAGAGAAAGGTTAGCTTTCATACCAAATTATAAACAGCGCTGAAGCGGGCACACCGGATTCTTTTTTTGTGTGGCAGCCCGGTGACACAGCGCGATGTTATACAGTATATTCACGTTTTAGTTATGCAAACGAGACTAAAAATCACATCATCTGTGCGTTTTTATCATAAATAGAAAGCAATGACCCGATGGGGCAATTCAGACAGATTTCCACCTTTGTCGAAGTGGTGGCGCGCGGCAGCCTGTCGGCGGCAGCACGCGCCGAAGGCATCGCACCGGCCATGATCGGACGCCGGCTCGACGCGCTGGAGGCGCGCCTGGGCGTCAAGCTGCTCCAGCGCACCACGCGCAAGCTGGCCCTGACCGACGAGGGCGCGGCCTTCCTGGAAGATTGCCAGCGCATCCTTGCCGAACTGGAAGCCGCCGAAACCGCCGTGGCCGAACGCAGCGCCAACGTCACCGGCCACCTGATGATTTCCGCACCGGCCGGTTTTGGCCGCCAACACGTGGCGCCGCTGTTGCCATCGTTTCTCAGCGAACACCGCGATCTTACGGCCACGCTCAACATGACCGACCGTGTGACCGACATCGTCGGCGAAGGCGTCGATGTGGCGATCCGCATCGCCAGCCTGGCCGATTCCAGCCTGGTCAGCGTCAAGCTGGCCGACAACGAGCGCGTGGTGGTGGCGGCGCCCGCCTACCTCAAGCGCTACGGCACGCCGCAGACGCTGGCCGACCTGGCGCGCCACAATTGCCTGGCGATCAGCAGCGAAGGCAGCCAGCGCGGCTGGACTTTTCGCGAGAACGGCAAGAACGTGGTGATCAAGGTAGGCGGCAATATGGGCTGCAACGACGGCCAGGTGCTGCACGACTGGGCGCTGGCCGGCAAGGGCCTGGCGTGGCGCTCGATGTGGGAGGTGGGTAGTGAAATCGAGGCAGGCAAGCTCTGCACAGTGCTCGACAACTATGCAGCGCCCGGCAACGACATCCATGCCGTGTTTGCCCAGCGACGCCATTTGCCGCTGCGCGTGCGCGTGTTTGTTGATTTTCTGCGCCGTGCCTACGGCCAGCCGGACTACTGGCGACGCTCGCGCTGAAACGTAGCGCAGTGGTGGCACAACCTGGGCGCCACATGGGCACCAAGACACGGAGGCCACAAAACTGCAGGCGAAAAAAAATCCTCGGATACCGAGGATTTCTTCATTTCGTTAGATCCAGCGTATTACAGAGGCTGAATGTTCGAAGCTTGCTTGCCTTTAGGGCCAGCGGTCACTTCAAAAGAAACGCGTTGGTTCTCTTGCAGCGACTTGAAGCCTGCCGACTGAATCGCCGAGAAGTGAGCGAACAGATCTTCGCCGCCTTCGTCAGGGGTGATAAAGCCGAAACCCTTCGAATCATTGAACCATTTTACGATACCAGTTGCCATTACAATTCCTATTTCAGTTAAGTTGGGCTTGCGCCCGTGATATCGTTCGAGGCAAGAAAGACATACAAACTGCAGTACTCTTGAATCTAAACGATCCCGCATTATACCCATTTACAAAAGAAAAGCACGTTTTCACAGAAATAAATGCAAAACAGCGCATTTTGCTGAAAGGAGAATGCTGGCACTGTGAAACGACCTTGCTGCAGACGCTACGAATGCTACTGCAGCCCTTGCCGTTTTACTGCACCCACCCTGCCGGTTCCGTTTCAATTGCTTCTTTTGGTCGTGGCGTATGTGTCACTATAGACAACCTTACCACATCTTGTTTGCGCCAGGTCAAATGGACCGTGCACTCAATCGAATGTTGTTGCGCGCGCGTCACGCGCCGCCCAGGCCAGCAGCTTGTCCACTTCAACGGGAATCGCCTGCCAGCCGCCCTCACCGCGCATCACTGCACGCACCATCTGCTCGATGCGGCGCGCTTCCTGGCCCAGCGTGGCAAAGCCGAAGGTGCCTGCCGAACCGGCCAGCCCGTGCAGCAGCTCGTGCAGCCGGTGCAGCGGAGCCTGCTCAGGCAGGGCGCCCTCAAGACGGCGGCACTGCGCCAGGGCCTCGGCAATACTGGCCATGGTAGGCGGCACGGTGGCGGCAAACTTGTCGTTGAGCGCCGCCAGGCGGGCGCGAAAATCGGGATCGGTGGGCGTGGGCATCATTTAGTCCCAAAGATGCGATCGCCAGCATCGCCCAGGCCGGGCACGATGTAAGCGTGATCGTTGAGATGGGAATCAAGCGATGCACAGTAGATTTTCACGCCCGGATGCGCTTTCTGGAATACTTCGATGCCTTCCGGCGCCGCCACCAGCGACAGGAAGATAATCTGTTCATCGGTCACGCCGCGCTTCTTCAGCACATCAACCGCGTGTACCGCAGAGTTGCCGGTAGCCACCATCGGGTCGCACAGAATAAAGGTACGCTCGGCCGTATCAGGCAGGCGCACCAGGTACTCCACCGGCTGATGCGTGGCGGGATCGCGGAACACGCCGATATGCCCTACCCGTGCCGACGGCACCAGGTCGAGCAAGCCATCGCTCATGCCGATGCCGGCGCGCAGTATCGGCACGATGGCCAGCTTGCGGCCGGCGATGACGGGGGCGTCGATAGTCATCAGCGGTGTTTCAATCGTGCGCGTGGTCAGCGGCAGGTCACGGGTGATTTCGTAACCCATCAGCAGCGTGATTTCCTTGAGCAAGTCGCGGAAGGTACGGGTGGACGTATCCTTGGCGCGCATATGGCTGAGCTTATGCTGAATCAGCGGGTGGTCGGTAATAAACAGGTTGGGAAAGCGTGGATCTTGTTTCATGGTTTGCTCGCGGGACGGTTATGGTCATGATTATACTGGTCTGGCTGCGCTTCTCCGAGACACGCCGTTTGGCACCCGCTTGGCGCCGATAACCAACAAGTTAGAGATTTCTCAAAAGAAATTTATAAATCCTAATAGAATGTTGCCTTTTTTCATGTGATTCACTGCTGAGAAGTGATACATTGCGCTCTGGATTTGCAAGATTCCCGTGCGTCCAATGTGACATAAATAATTTGAAAGCTTCGTTTTTGCAATGCACTCCAGCCCCTCTCCCCAAGCTTCACAGGATATGCAACCAGAACCGGGTCACCTACTGGACCATCTTCTGGAGGAAGCGGGTGACGTGGTGTTTCGTCTGGATGCAGCCGGCACGATCTGCTTCGCCAGCCGCCGCGCCACGGCGCTGCTTGCCCGCGCAGCCCCGCTGACCGGCACTGTCCTGTCGCAGCTGGTCCACGAAGCCGACCAGGCCGCGTTGGCGGCGACGCTGGTCCAGGTGCTGGAAGCACGTACCACGCAGTTGCTGGAACTGCGCCTGAGAACGCCGGAGACTGAAACCTGGCATGAGCTGCGCCTGTCATGTATTGCTGGTAGTGCTGGCATTGCAGCAACGCTACTGGTGGTGGGGCGTGACCTGTCGCAGCAGCGCGCCACCGAGGCGCGCCTGCGCCACCTGGCCACCCACGACGGCCTGACCGAACTGCCCAACCGCCTGCTGCTGTCGGACCGCATTCGCATGGTCATTGCCAATGCACGGCGCTCGGGCCAGGGCTTTGCGGTCGCCACCATAGGCCTCGACAGCTTTAAAAAGGTCAACGACGGCCTTGGCCATCCGGTCGGCGACGCACTGCTGCGCATGGCCGCAGCGCGCCTGCGCAAAACCCTGCGCGACAGCGATACGCTGGCGCGCGTGGGCGGCGATGAATTTGTCGCCGTGTTGCCGGGCACTTATACCGAGGCGCAAATCAAGCTGGTGACCGGGCGCCTGATCGCGGCACTGCAGTCGCCGTTCGAAATCGACGCCCACACGATCTATGTCGGCGCCTCGGTCGGCGTATCGATTTATCCGCAACATGCCGAGGACGAAGTACGCCTGGTGGCGCTGGCCGATACCGCCATGTCGCGCGCCAAGGAAACCGGCAAGGCTCGCGCCATCATTTACAGTCCGGCCCAGGCCGGGCCGCCGCAGCACGATATTTCGCTCGAAGCGGCGATGTTCCAGGCCGTGCGCGAAGGCGAGTTCCTGCTGTACTACCAGCCCATCGTCAACGCCGCCACCCGTGATATCCAGGGTTTCGAAACCCTGATGCGCTGGAAGCATCCAACGCTGGGCATGGTGCCGCCGGCACGCTTCATTCCAATTGCCGAAGCCAATGGCCTGATCAATCTGCTCGGCGCCTGGGCGCTCAAGGCGGCGTGCGTGCAGCTGCGCCAGTTCCAGGAGGTAGCGCGGCGCAACCTGTATATCTCGGTCAATATCAGTCCACGCCAGTTCCGCAATGACAAATTCCTCGACGTGCTCGATGACGCGCTGGCGTTTTCCGGCCTGCCGGGCTCGCAACTGGTGCTGGAAATTACCGAGGGCACGCTGATGGTCGATCCGGTGCACGCAGAAGCCATACTGTCCAAGATGACCGAACGCCAGGCCCGCATCGCCATCGACGATTTCGGCACCGGTTATTCGTCGCTCGCTTACCTCAAGCGGTTTCCGATATCAGTGCTGAAGATTGACCGGGCCTTTATCCGCGACCTGCCCGGATCGCAAAAAGACGGCGCCATTTGCAGCACGGTGCTGGACCTGTCGCGCCACCTCAAGCTGTCGGTGGTGGCAGAAGGTGTGGAAACCGAGGAACAACTGGCCTGGCTCGATGAGCGCGGCTGCCAGTTTTTACAGGGCTACCTGACGGGCAAGCCGATGCCCGCCAACGTCGCCATGGCGGCGCTGCGCGAGAGCATCCACGCCAAGCTGGTGGCGCCATGAGCAACCACTTCAAGGCCAGCACGGCGCTGGGCGACAAAACCCTGGCGCAGCTATGGGAATGCACGCGGCGGCGCGGCGACATGCCCGGCTTTGCCAAGGCGATCAACGCCATTCTCGGCGCCATGCGTGGCGAAGATGAGCAGCAATTCGACATGACCCATACCGTGCTGTCCGATCCGGTGCTGACCCAAAAGGTGCTGCGACTGGTCAACAGCGGCATGTATTCGGCGTTCGGCCAGCATGTCAACACGGTGTCGCAGGCAGTGATGGTGCTGGGCACCGACGCCATCGGCCACCTGGCGCTGGGCCTCAAGCTGATCGAAGAAATGGCCGTCGATCCGAGCGCGGGCGTGAGCGTTGCCACGGTGGCCCATATCGAGATGGAAAAGGCGGTACTGGCGGGCATGGTAGCCCAGCAAATCGCCACCGCCTCGGCCCATCCGCAAGGCGAAGAAGCCGTGGTGTGCTCGATGCTGCACTCGCTGGGCCGCATGATGCTGACGTTTTACATGCCCGAGCGCTGGCTGGAGATGCAGCGCAGCGCCGACGACCACGGTTGTCGGGTCGATGATGTGGCGCCAGCCATGCTGGGCCTGAGCCTGGAAGAACTGGGGCATGCCGCCGCCCTGCACTGGCGCTTGCCGGCACGCCTGATCCAGGGCATGCGCAAAGTTATGCCGCCCGAAGTCGATGTAAAAAGCAGCGCGGAAGACTGGGTGGCCGGTCTGTCCACCATGGCCGCACTCTGTGCCGAATCGCTGTGGCATGACGATGCCGCCGGCGCTGCCGAGGTACGCGTGCTGACCGAACGCTATGCCGGCATGCTCGGCGTGGAATCCAACAATCTGCTGAAGGCCATCGAACAGGCCAAGGTCGTGGCGGCCAACGATCTGACCATCGCTCCGCTATCGCGGCCAGCGGAGCGGCGCGCCCGCGCGCTGGCGCAGAACCGTCAGCGCACGGCCGGCAACAATATCCTGCTCGGCGGCCTGGCCGACATGCGCGACGTGCTCGATACCGCCAGTCCCGGCCAGATGGTGCAGATCGCGCTAGAGACGATCCACCAGGGAATGGAATTTTCGCGGGCGATTGCCTTCGTACGCAACCGCAAGGAAAACAACTATGCGGCGCGCCTGTGCTTCGGTGACGATAACAAGGAGCTGCTGGCGGCGATGAGCTTTGACGACGCCTACGAACCGAATGTGTTCCACGCAGCCCTCAACAGCGACCGCGTGATTTTTATCGAGAACGCGCGCGACGCCAAGTTTGCCGCCAAGCTGCCGCGGTGGTGGAAGGTCTCGCTGGCAGAGGCGCGCAGTTTCGTCATCGTGCCGCTGTCCTACAACGGCCAGCCGGCCGGCTTTTTATACGGCGACTGGGACGACACCTTCCCGCCAATTCAACTGAGCCCCACCGAATTCTCGCTGCTCAACGACATCCGCATGATGGTGGTGCGCGCCGCCGAACGGCGCCACCAACAGGAAATCGTCGCCAGCCGTAGTTGAAGCTTACGCGCCGATCACTGGCGTTGCAACGCGCACGTCGCCGCACTGGGCGCGGTGTTGCAGCGCGTGGTCGATCAGCACCAGCGCCAGCATCGCTTCAGCAATCGGCGTGGCGCGGATGCCCACGCACGGATCGTGGCGGCCAAAGGTTTCCACCAGAACCGGATTACCATCCTTGTCGATCGACTGGCGTGGCGTGCGGATCGACGACGTTGGCTTGATGGCCAGCGATACCGTGATGTCCTGGCCGGTGGAGATACCACCGAGCACACCGCCGGCGTTATTGCCGATAAAACCCTGCGGCGTCAACTGGTCGCCGTGCTCGGTGCCCTTTTGCGCCACCGAGCGGAAGCCGGCGCCGATTTCCACGCCCTTGACGGCGTTAATGCCCATCATGGCGTAAGCGATGTCGGCATCGAGCTTGTCGTAGATCGGCTGGCCCAGGCCCACCGGCACGTTCTGCGCCACTACCTCGATGCGCGCACCGATGGAATCGCCATCCTTGCGCAGCGCATCCATGGCTGCTTCCATGCGGGCGATCAGGTCGGCGTCGCCGCTGGCGGCAAAGAACGGGTTGTCATGCACGTGCGACCAGTCCTGGAACGGCACGGCGATATCGCCCAACTGGCTCATGCAGCCCTTGAACACGGTGCCGTACTGCTGCTGCAG
This sequence comes from Duganella sp., assembly GCA_040508275.1. Taxonomy (GTDB): domain Bacteria; phylum Pseudomonadota; class Gammaproteobacteria; order Burkholderiales; family Burkholderiaceae_D; genus Rugamonas. The sequence goes on along the minus strand of JBEVNE010000250.1, from coordinate 16,296 downwards.
CCATTTTTTGGCGATAGCTGCCGCGCCCACCACCGGTGCGGTCAGGCGCGCCGACGAACGGCCGCCGCCGCGCGGATCGCGCACGCCGTATTTATGCCAGTAAGTGTAGTCGGCATGGCCGGGGCGGAAGCTCTCGGCGATATTGCCGTAGTCCTTGCTGCGCTGGTCTTCGTTGCGGATCAGCAGGGCAATCGGCGTGCCGGTAGTCACGCCCTGGTACACGCCGGACAGTATCTCCACCGTATCCGACTCCTGGCGCTGAGTGACGTGGCGCGAGGTGCCGGGCTTGCGACGATCCAGGTCCGGCTGAATGTCGGCTTCCGACAACGGCAATCCGGGCGGACAGCCATCGATCACGCAGCCAATCGCCGGGCCGTGCGACTCACCAAAAGTTGTAACGGAAAACAATTTACCAAATGTATTGCCGGACATAGGAAGAGAATCTTTGGAAAAAGGTGGGAAGTTCCACATTCTACCAGTTCTGCCCGGGCAACGGTCCGCCCAAGGGACGGTACGGCAAGCTACCGGGCCAACACTTTTTATGAAGAAACATCATCTTCCTTTACTGCCCTAACAACATCCGCCACAGATTGTTGCTGGCAGAACGATGTTTACTGGAGGGAACTCTGTTTTTCTTAACAAATTTCTATATACTTAACCGGAGAACATGAGCAATTCTGGAGATGCGACACATGCCCCCAACGGTCACGCCGCCTGCACAGCAAGCGGTCAAGGATGATCACGACGATCTGGTATTCCTGGCAGAGCATCCAGCGGGGCCGGTGGAGATCAGCCACCGCCATGTGTGGCGCGTGATGATCATCGACGACGATGAGGACGTGCACTCCACCACCACTTTTGCGCTCGGCAATCTCGACATGCAGCAGCGTCCGCTCGAGTTCCTGCATGCATATTCGGCTAGCGATGCGCGCACCCTGCTCCAGCAGGAAAAAGACATCGCCGTCATCCTGCTCGACGTCGTCATGGAACAGGAAGACGCCGGCCTGCACCTGGTGCGCTACATCCGCGAAACGCTGCGCCTCGCCGATGTGCGCATCATCCTGCGCACCGGCCAGCCCGGCTATGCGCCCGAAATCGACGCCATCCGCGACTTCGATATCAACGATTACAAGACCAAGTCCGAGCTCACCCGCATCAAGCTGTACACCACCGTGACCTCGGCGATCCGCTCCTACCAGCAAATACGCAAGATCGACGACAGTCGCCGCGGCCTGAACCAGATCGTCCACGCCAGCACCGCGCTGATGGCGCTACACGGCGTGGATAATTTCGCCAGCGGCGTGCTGGCGCAAGCCAGCGAACTGCTGGGCATTGCCGCCAATGGCGTGCTGTGCGTCAAAGACTGTCCCGAACAAGGCTGCCACGAATTACAGGTGATTGCCGCCTGCGGCCAGTTCAGCGACCTCGCCCTGGCCCACCTCTCCCATGCGCCGCTGACGGCGCAGACCCACCCACGCATGCACGAGGTGATGGAGCACGCACTGGCGCAGCGCCGCAACAGCTATGGCGCCGATTACATCGCGCTCTACTTCGCAGGCAAGGCCAGCCGCGATTTCGTCGCGTTTCTGGCGCTGAGCCAGGCCCCTGGCGAGATTGACGAACGCCTGCTCGACGTTTTTTGCAGCAACGTGGCGGTCGGCCTCGATAATGTCGAACTGCTCAGCCACCTGCACAACGCCGCCTTTTACGACCAGCTATCGAAGCTGCCCAACCGCACGCGCCTGATCGAAGTGCTCGACGCCACGCTGACCGGTCCGGGACGCGATCAGTCGGCGCTGGCGCTGGTCGATCTCGACCATTTTGCCGAGACCAATGACGCCCTCGGCCACCAGTTTGGCGACATGCTGCTGGTCAGCGTGGCACAGCGGCTGCAAACCTCGCTGGGCCGGCAAGTCATGGTGGCGCGCATCGGCGGCGATATTTTCAGCCTGCTGGGCAATGCCGCCCAGGTCAACCCGATGACGGTGCTGGCGCTGTTCCAGCAGCCGTTCAGCATCGACGGCCAGGAAGTGCAGCTGACCGCCACCCTCGGCCTGGTGCGCCTGTGCGAACACGAAGGCAGCGGCGGCGACGCCCTCAAGGATGCCGATATCGCCCTCAAGCGCGCCAAGTCGCAGCAGCGCGCCGGCCACTTTTATTTTTCCCGGGCGATGGGCGTGGAAATCCGCGAACGCGTGCGCATGATGCACGCGCTGCGCACGGCCTTTGGCCAGAACCAGCTGTTTGTCATGTATCAGCCGCAGATCGACCTGGCCACCCGGCGCGCGGTCGGCGCGGAAGCGCTGCTGCGCTGGCAAACGGCCGATGGCAAGTTCGTCTCGCCCGACCGCTTCATTCCGAGTGCCGAATACTCAGGCCTGATCCTCGACCTGGGCGCCTGGGTGCTGCGCACCGCCTGCCGCGAACTGGTGGTGCTGCGCGCCGCCGGCCACCACGATTTTGTCATGTCGGTCAATGTCTCGCAGGTGCAGTTCCGCCATCCGCACTTTCTCGACATGCTGCGCCGCGCGCTTGACGAAACCGGCGCGCCGCCGCAAAACATCGAGCTGGAAATCACCGAATCGATGGCCATGGAAGAGCCGGACCTGCTGATCCGCATGCTCGACCAGATCAAGCAGACGGGCGTGAGCATCGCCATCGACGATTTTGGCACCGGCTTTTCCTCGCTGTCCTACCTGCAGCGGCTGCAGGTGGACCGGCTCAAGATCGACCGCACGTTTGTGACGGAAATTACCGGTTCGGCGCGCGGCAGCAGCATTGCGGAAATGGTGATTCAACTGGGCCGCAACCTGGGCCTGTCAGTGATTGCCGAAGGGGTGGAGGACGAACGGCAGGCGCACATCCTGCACGCGCTCGGCTGTCCGCTGGCGCAGGGATTTTTGTTTGCCCGGCCGATGCGCGCGGACGCGCTGGAAGACTGGATGCAGCAGTCGGCGATCAACGGCGCAGCATGACGCTACGCCATTAAAGGCAGCGCCGGCAACTTAGTCGGGATGCGTGTCGGCCTGGTCGCCCGGCCAGTCGCGGATATAAGCTTTGAGCATGCGGTTTTCAAAGCTTTGCGCTTCCAGCACCGCGCGCGCCACGTCGTAGAAGGAAATGACGCCGAGGATGGTCTTGGCGTTCATCACGGGCAGATAGCGCGCGTGTTTTTCCAGCATGATGCGGCGCACTTCGTTCACTTCGGTGTCTGGCGTGACCGTGATCGGGTAGTCGTCCATGTGCTTGCGCACGGTGCCGCCACCGACGGTGCCGTCGTTGGCATGCAGCGCGCGCAATACTTCGCGGAACGTCAGCATGCCGACCAGATCGCCAAATTCCATCACTACCAGCGAACCGATGTCTTTTTCGGCCATGATGTCGGCGGCTTCTGCCAACGGTTGATCTGGAGAAATTGTGTAAAGTATGCTGCCTTTGACCTGCAGGATTTCGGAGACTTTCATATTAGACCGTCCTGTCCGCTGAGAGGCTTCGTGGGTAGAAAATGTCATTGTTTATTGTGATTATGGGAGCCTTATGGCGAATGTAGCCGATGCCCGTTAAAAAATCCAGCCCTTATCCGCTTGCGGGCATCGCTTGCGCACATACTTACTGACAATCCATCGGACCAAAATGCGCCGCCAGGGTCTTGTCCAGCCCCATCTCGACGGCTTCTTCGACCGTGCGCGCAAGTTGCGCCGCTTCACGTGCGGCCAGCCGGTCGCGCTCATCCTCGCCATCGCCAGGCACGCCGCTGTTGACGGCCATGCCGCCAAACACGAACAGGCGATAGACCTCGGCCAGTGTCAGTTTGTCGACGTTGGCCAGCAGCACCCACTGATCGCTGCCATCGGCCACGCGCTTGCCCCATTGCACGCGCTTGGGCGCCGGCACATTGACGCGCCCAACCCAGCCTTCGGCCAGCATTTTTTCCAATAAATTGTCGAGCTCGTCAAATCCCAGCCGTGTGCGCTGGCGGATGGCGCCGGCGCTGACCAGCGCGGTATCGCCACAGCTTGATGCCACATGCAGTACCTTCAGCACCGCCATGGCATCGACAAATTCGCCACCCGGCTTGGCCTCGTGCCACCAGCGCTCGTATTTGACAACCGGCAGCGCCGCCACCAGCAAGGCGCCGATCAGCGTGATCACCCACGACACATAAATCCACAGCAGGAACAGCGGCAACGCCGCCAGCGCACCATAAATCTTCGAATAGGTAGGGAACTCCGTAATGAATACGGCAAAGCCGCGCTTGGCCAGTTCAAACGCCACGCCCGCCACCAGACCGCCCCAGGCGGCGTCGTACCAGTCAACGTCGCGGTTGGGCACGGCCACGTAGAGCAGCGTAAAACTGGCCGTGGTCACCGCCAGCGAGGCCGCCGTGACCACCACGGCGCCCACCACCGGCAACTGCGCAAACAGGTCGGAGGTGACCAGGAACACTTGCGACGACAGCGTCAGCGAGACGCCGATCAGCAGCGGCCCCAGCGTGATGATCGCCCAGTACACGAGGATGCGGCGCGCCCAGCTGCGCTCGCCACGCACGCGCCAGATGCGGTTGAACACGCGCTCGATCAGGCTCATCATGGCGATCGAGGTGAAAATCAGCGCTACCGCACCGACCGCCGACAGCCGCGTGGCCTTGGACGCAAACATGGTCAGGTAGTTCAGAATCGTGCTCGAGATCGTCTTCGGCATCACGCTCTGGATGAAATACGCTTCCAGCGAGGCGCGGAAGGTATTAAACATCGGGAACGTGGTAAAGATCGCCAGCGCAATCGTGAGCAGAGGTACCAAGGCAAACACGGTGGTAAACGTCAGGCTGCCTGCGACCTGCGGCAGGCTTTCCTCGCGCAGGCGGCGGTGGGCAAACAGCACCAGGTCGCGCACTTCGGACCACGACAATGCGCGCACGGTATTAATACCATTGCGGCAGCTGCGAAAAATATACTGAAAAATCGGTTGGATGGTTTTTGCGAACATGAGCGATAATCGGATTTCAGAAGGGAGCCTTAAAAACCGCAGCAGGTTTTCGAGCTTCCCATAGCGGCGTTGCCGCCTTGTAAACCGCCCTATAATACCGTTGATGAGCCAACCTGATCTGATTATTCTTGTACTGTATTACTCGCGCCATGGCGCCACGCGCAAACTGGCCGAGCTGATCGCCCAGGGCGTGGAGAGCGTACCCGGCTGCGAAGCGCGCCTGCGCACGGTGCCCGCCGTCTCCACCGTCACCGAAGCCACCGAGCCGGACGTGCCCGGCGAAGGCGCACCGTACGTCGAACTGAGCGACCTGAGCGACTGCGCCGGCCTGGCCGTGGGCTCGCCCACGCGCTTCGGCAATATGGCCGCGGCCATGAAATATTTCTGGGACGGCACGTCCAGCCAGTGGCTGTCCGGCGCGCTGGCCGGCAAGCCGGCTTGCGTCTTCACTTCCACCGGCAGCCTGCATGGCGGCCAGGAATCGACGCTGCTGTCGATGATGATCCCGCTGTTCCACCACGGCCTGATGGTGATCGGTCTGCCCTACACCGAGCCCGAACTGATGACCACCGCCAGCGGCGGCACGCCCTACGGCGCCAGCCACTGGGCCGGGCTGGACGGCAAAAAAGCCATCAGCGACGATGAAAAACGCCTGGCCATCGCCCAGGGACGGCGCCTGGCCGAGACCGCGCGGCGCCTGGCCCACCACTGATCCGGAGCCACCATGCACAGCACACTGCACAAATATTTTCACTGGGGCGCCCTCGGCAGCCTCGGTCTGCTGATTGTATGGTGCGTGCTGTGGGAAATGGTGCTGGCGCCGTTGAAGCCGGGCGGCTCCTGGCTGGTGCTCAAGGCGGCGCCGCTGCTGCTGCCGCTGTACGGGGTATGGAAGCGCGATCTCTACACGCTGCAATGGACCTCGATGATGATCCTGCTGTACTTTACCGAAGGCGTGGTGCGCGGCTGGAGCGACGCCGATCGCGAATCGGCCTGGCTGGGCTGGGGCGAGGCGGCCATCGTCTGCGTGTATTTTGTCTGCGCGCTGCTGTATCTGCGTCCGTACAAAAAAGCTGCGCGCAAGCTGGCCAAGGAACTGCTGGACAAGGTCAAGGTCAGCACCGTCAAATAATGAGCGCAGCAAACCCCTCCGCCGACTTTCTCGGCCACTGCCGCGCGCTGCTCGGCGAGGCCCACGTGCTCAGCAGCACGGAGGCCATGGCCCCCTACCTGACCGACCAGCGTGGCCGCTACACGGGCCAGGCACTGGCCGTGCTGCGCCCGGCATCGAGCGACGAAGTAGCGGCCGTGGTGCGCGCCTGCGCCCGGTGGCGCGTGCCGCTGGTGCCGCAGGGCGGCAACACGGGACTCGTGCTGGGCAGCGTGCCGGACGCCAGCGGCGGCGCCGTGGTGCTGTCGCTGGCGCGCATGCGCAGCATCCGCGCGGTGGACGCCGTCAACCGCACCATGACCGTCGATGCCGGCTGCATCCTGCAGCAGGTGCAGGAGGCGGCAGCAGCGCAAGGCTGTCTGTTCCCGCTGTCGCTGGCGGCCGAAGGCAGTTGCACCATCGGCGGCAACCTGGCCACCAACGCCGGCGGCACGGCCGTGCTCAGGTACGGCAATATGCGCGAGCTATGCCTGGGGCTGGAAGTGGTCACCGCGCAGGGGGAACTGTGGAGCAGCTTGCGCGGCCTGCGCAAGGACAACACCGGCTACGACCTGCGCGACCTGTTCATCGGCGCCGAGGGCACGCTGGGCGTGATCACGGGTGCGGTGCTCAAGCTGTACCCGCAACCGAAGGCCAGCATCACGGCGCTGGCAGCCATGGAGTCACCGGCTCACGCGCTGCGTCTGCTCACGCTGATGCAGGACCATTGCGGCGCCAGCCTGACCGGCTTCGAGCTGATGTCCGACTACTGCCTGCAACTGGTCACGCGCGAGTTCCCGCAGTTGCAATATCCATTTGCGGCGTCAACCACCTTCCATGCCCAGTATGTGCTGCTGGAGCTGTCGAGCAGCGAATCGGAGCAGCACGCGGTCGCGCTGCTGGAACAGGCAGTCGGTGCGGCACTCGAGGCTGAGGTGATCAACGACGCCGTGGTGGCCAGTTCCGGCCAGCAGTCGGCCGCGCTGTGGCGCCTGCGTGAACACATACCGCTGGCGCAGGCCAGGGCGGGCAAGAACATCAAGCACGATATCTCGCTGCCCGTCTCACGCACGGCCGAGTTCATCGCCGCCACCGGGCCGCAGCTCGATGCGGCTTTTCCCGGCTGCCAGCTGGTCTGTTTTGGCCACCTTGGCGACGGCAACCTGCACTACAATGTGGCGCCGCCGCCCGGCGTGAGCGACGCCGACTTCCTGGCCCGCCAGGACGAGGTCAACCGCGTGGTGTACGCCAGCGTGGCGGCGTTTGGCGGTTCGATCTCCGCCGAACACGGCATCGGCGCGCTCAAGCGCGAAGCGCTGGCCGCGCACAAGTCGCCGGTCGAGCTCAACATGATGCGTGCCATCAAGGCTGCGCTGGACCCGCTCGGTATCATGAATCCCGGGAAAATTCTGTGAACGGGACCGCCATGAACCACCATCTTCGCCGCCCCTGCGCGGCCATGCTGTGCTGCGCGACCTTGACCATGCCAGCATCGGCGCTTGCTCAGCAAGTCTATAAATGCACGCTGGACGGCAAAGTCAGTTACGGCGACCAGCCCTGCCCCGACGGCGCCACCGCCACCACGCTGGCCACGCCCGCTGCGCCGCCCGCCGATCCGAGCGCCGCGCGGGCCTACCAGGCCATGCGCAAGCAAGCCGCCGCGCTGGAAAAAGCCCGGCTGCAACGCGACGCCGCCGATGATGTCGCCGCTGGCAAGGCCGCCAAAGCCGCCACGCTGCAACGGCGCAAGTGCGACAAGCTGCGCCTGGCCAAGCAATGGGCCGACGACGATCTGCGCCGCGCAGCCAGCACCACGCCGCTGGCGGGCCATGCGTCCCGCCTGGACAGCGCGCGCACCAAAGCTGGCCGCGCGGCCGACAGCCTGGCGCTCGAATGCGGGCCTTGAAGCACACCTCAAACAGTTTGGACAGCGCCCCTGCCGCCACCGGCCGCCTGGCGCGCTGGCTGTTGCTCGGTGAATGGCGCGCCCATCCCGTGCGCACGCTGGTGGCGATTGCGGCGATTGCAGTCGGCATCGCGCTCGGCTTTGCCATCCACCTGATCAACGCTGCCGCCTTCAACGAATTTTCCTCGGCCGTCAAAAGCCTGTACGGCGTGGCCGACATCGAGGTGCGCGGCACTGAAGCGACCTTTGACGAAGCGATTTACCCGCTGCTGGCGCAGCGCGACGGCGTGGCGCTCGCCTCGCCCATGCTGACGGTGCAGGCATCGTTGCCATCGCGGCCCGGCAGCCTGACCATCATCGGCATTGACGCGCTGCGCGCCGGCTTCGTGGCGCCCGACCTGATCGGCGTACCAGCAGAAGACCGCCTGTTCGACACGCTGGCCGATGACGCCATTTTCCTGTCGCCGGCAGCGCGCCAGTGGCTACAGGCGCAGAGCGGCCAGCCATTGATTTTTCAGCTCGGCATGGGCACGCTGCAGCTGCGCTATGCGGGCCTGCTGGCATCCGCCCGCGCCGGCCAGCGCCTGGCGGTAATGGACATCGGCGCAGCGCAGTGGCGCTTTGAACAACTGGGCAAGCTGTCGCGCGTGGACCTCAAGCTGCGCGACGGCGTCAACCGCGCGGTATTCCAGCGCGAGCTGGCGCAACAGTTGCAGCACGATTACCCGGGGCGCTTTCTGGTCAGCCAGCCCAATGACGATAACCAGAACAGCCGCAACGCCGGCATGAGCCGCGCCTACCGCGTCAACCTGACGGTGCTGGCGCTGGTGGCGCTGTTCACTGGCGCCTTCCTGGTGTTTTCCACGCAGGCGCTGTCGGTGCTGCGCCGGCGCAGCCAGTTTGCACTGCTGCGCGTGCTGGGGCTCGAACGGCGCAGCCTGCTGCGACAGATTCTGCTTGAAGGCCTGGCCCTGGGCGTGCTCGGATCGGCGCTGGGCATCGCCGGCGGCTATGCGCTGGCCGCCGCCGCACTGCACTTCATCGGTGGCGACCTGGGCGCCGGCTACTTTGCCGGCGTACAGCCGACCGTGCAATTTACACCGGTGGCGGCGCTGGTCTACTTCGTGCTCGGCGTCAGCGTGGCGCTGCTCGGCTGCGCCGCCCCGGCCTGGGACGCCGCCCGCGCCCGGCCGGCAGTGGCGCTCAAGTCCGGCGCCGAGGAAGCAGCGCTGCGCCGGCTCGGCGGCGTCCGCGCCCCGCTGGCCGGCATCGCCGTGGCGGCAGCGCTGTCGCAGGCGCCGCCCGTGTTCGAGTTGCCGCTGTTCGGCTACCTGGCCATTGCCCTGCTATTGATCTGCGTGATCGCGCTGATGCCGCGCCTGGCCTCGACCGTATTCCGCGCTGCGCATCAACGCTGGAGCCTGGCCAGCGCCGCCAATCCGCAAGCCTCACCGGTACTGACGCTGACGCTGGCGCGCCTTGCCAACGCCTCGGGCCAGGCCGGCATTGCGCTGGGCGGCGTGCTGTCGAGTTTCAGCCTGATGGTGGCGATGGCCATCATGGTCACGAGTTTCCGCGTATCGCTCGACGACTGGATGCGCCATATTCTGCCGGCTGATTTATATGTAAGCACCGTCAGTGGCGGCGCCACTGCCGGTTTGCGCCCGCCCGAACAGCAAGCCATCGCCGCCCTGCCCGGCGTTGCCAACGCTGATTTCCTGCGCATGCAAACGCTGGCGCTGGCGCCGGACCGCCCGGCCGTGATGCTGCTGGCGCGCGCCATCGACGCCAGCGATCCCGGCAAAATGCTGGCCATGGTGGGGCCAGTCCACGTGAGCAGCGCCGGCGCACCGCCGCCGGTATGGATTTCCGAGGCCATGGTGGATCTGTACGCCATGCAGCCGGGGCAGCGCATCGAACTACCGCTGCAAGGCAAGCCCCATGCATTCGAGGTGGCGGGGGTCTGGCGCGATTATGCGCGGCCTACCGGCTCGATCCAGATGCGCCTGGCCGACTATCGCGCCATCACCGGCGACCTTGACGCCAGCAGCGTGGCGCTATGGCTGAAGGACGACGCCAGCCGCGCCGCCACCACGCAGGCGCTGCGGCAATTGCCGTTTGCCGCAGCGCTGGAAACCAGCACACCATCGGAAATACGCGACATGTCGATGAAAATCTTTGACCGCAGCTTTGCCATTACCTATCTGCTGGAAGCGATTGCCATCGTCATCGGCCTGTTTGGCGTGGCCGCCACCTTTTCCGCTCAGACGCTGGCGCGCGCCCGCGAATTCGGCATGCTGCGCCATGTCGGCGTGACGCGGCGCCAGGTGCTGGCCATGCTGGCCATCGAGGGCGGCGCGCTGACGGCGCTGGGGATAGGCACCGGTTTTGTCCTGGGCCTGGTGATCAGCCTGATATTGATTTTCGTGGTCAACCCGCAGTCCTTCCACTGGACCATGCAACTGCACCTGCCCTGGGGCTTGCTGGCGACGGTGGCGGCGCTGCTATTGACAGCCGCCGCGCTGACTGCGCTGCTGGCCGGCCGCCAGGCGCTGGCCAGTGGGCCGATACGCGCCGTGAGGGAGGATTGGTAATGGATGCTGCAAGCGATAAACGCTATTGGCAAAGCGCCCTGCTGGCGCTGTGGGCACTGCTGCTGGCGCTATGGTATGCGCCAGCACGGGCCGCCGAACCGGCATTTGCCGCCGTCACGCCGCTGGCCGCCGGCCAGTCGCTGCGCTTTCCCGCCGATTTCGGCGCCCACCCGGCTTACAAGACCGAATGGTGGTATGTCACCGGCTGGCTGCAAACGGCCGACGGCAAACCGCTCGGCTACCAGGTGACGTTCTTCCGCAGCGCCACCGGCCAGGATGCCGCCAATCCCAGTCAGTTTGCGGCAAAACAGCTGATCATTGGCCACGCGGCGCTGTCCGATCCGGCCAACGGCGCCCTGCTGCACGACCAGCGCAGCGCCCGTGAGGGCTTCGGCCTGGCCTACGCCAAAGTCGGCGACACCGATGTCAGGCTCGATGACTGGACCATGCAACGCCAGGCCGATGGCAGCTACGGGATCAGCGTCAACGCCGCCAGTTTTACCCTCGATATCACGCTGGCGCCGACCCAGCCGGTGCTGCTGCAGGGTGAACGCGGCTACTCGCGCAAGGGGCCGCAGCCGCTACAGGCCAGCTATTACTACAGCAAGCCGCAACTGCGCACCAGTGGCACGGTCACCCACCACGGGCGAAAACTGGCCGTCAGCGGGACCAGTTGGCTCGATCACGAATGGTCGTCGCAGGTGCTCGATGCCGACGCCTCGGGCTGGGACTGGGTCGGCGCCAATCTCGATGACGGCGGTGCAATGATGGCATTTCAGATACGCAGCAAGACAGGTGCTAAACTATGGGCCCACGCGACATGGCGCGACGCTTCCGGTAAGATCACGCAGTTTACGCCCGAGCAGGTGGAATTTACGCCGCAACGGCACTGGCGCTCGCCGCGCACCGGGGCCAGTTACCCGGTCGCCATGGGCCTGCGCACCGGCGCCGTGATGTGGCAGCTGGAGCCGCTGCAGGACGACCAGGAACTCGATTCGCGCCGCTCGACCGGCGCCGTGTACTGGGAAGGTGCGGTGACGCTGACGCGTGCAGGACAACGGGTTGGCCGTGCCTACCTGGAACTGACCGGGTATGTGCGACCGATGAAACTGTAGTAAAACATGTAGCGCAACAGCGCCGTTCGCAATGCAAGCGACGAACAAGAATCAGAAATAGCAAAGAGATCAGCCACACAATGACCAACAGTACCACCGCCAGTAATGCCAGCAATCCGCCCGCATTAGCGCCTACCTCTTCCCGCGTCGCTGAAAAAGGCAGCCTGGCCACGCTGCGCGGGCTGCTGCCGTTCCTGGCGCCGTACAAGCGCCAGTTCCTGATGGCTGGCCTGGCGCTGCTGGTGGCCGCCTGCGCCACGCTGGCGATTCCCGCCGCCTTCAAGCAGATGATCGACCTCGGATTTGGCGCCGGCGGCGCTGGCGACAAGAGCATCCAGCACGTTGACCTGGTATTCCTGGCGCTGTTTGGCCTCGCCACGGTGCTGGCGCTGGCCACGGCCGCGCGCTTTTACACGGTGTCCTGGCTGGGCGAACGTGTGACCACCGATATCCGCGACGCCGTGTATCGCCACGTCGTCACCCAGAGCCCGGCGTTTTTCGAGACCACCCAGACCGGCGAAGTGCTGTCACGGATCACCACCGACACCACGCTGATCCAGACCGTGGTCGGCACCAGCATTTCCATGGCGCTGCGTAATTCGCTGCTGTTCATCGGCGGCCTGGTGATGCTGTTCGTCACCAGCCCCAGGCTGTCGGCCATCATCATCGGCCTGCTGGTGCTGACCGTGCTGCCGATCATGATGTTCGGCCGCCGCGTGCGCAAACTGTCGCGCGATTCGCAGGACCGGGTGGCCGACGCGTCGGCCATGGCCGGCGAAATCCTCAACTCCATGCCGACCGTGCAGGCGTTCACGCATGAAAAAATCGAGGCCTCGCGCTTCAGCAGCTCGGTCGAAGGAGCGTTTTTGACTGCCATGCAGCGCATCCGCGCACGCGCCATGCTGACCATGATCGCCATCGTGCTGGTGTTCGGCACCATCGTGTTCGTGCTGTGGCTGGGCGCCCATGCAGTGCTCAACGGCGACATGACTGGCGGCGACCTCGGTCAGTTCATCCTGTATGCCTCGATAGTCGCGGGCGCCATTGGCGCACTGTCGGAAGTGATGGGCGAAGCACAGCGCGCCGCCGGCGCCACCGAACGCCTGCTCGAACTGATGGCCGTCAAATCGGCCATCGAAGCACCGGCCGCACCGCTGCCGCTGCCGCCGCGCGCGGCCAATGGCGCCGCCCTCAGCCTGGAAGATGTGACGTTCTCGTATCCGTCGCGCCTGGAGTCTGCTGCACTGGGCAATCTGAGCCTCGATATCCGCCCCGGCGAAACCGTGGCCGTAGTCGGCCCCTCGGGCGCCGGCAAGACCACGCTGTTCCAGCTGTTCCTGCGCTTTTACGATCCGCAGCATGGCGTGATCAAGCTCGATGGCGTCGATATCAAGCAACTCGACCTGCATACGCTGCGCGGCGCCATCGGCATCGTGCCGCAGGATACCGTGATCTTCTCGGCCAATGCGATGGAAAACATCCGCTATGGCCGCGCCGGCGCCAGCGACGAAGAAGTGATCGCCGCCGCCCGCATGGCCGCCGCCCATGAATTCATCGAGCGCCTGCCGCAGGGCTACCAGTCCTTCCTCGGTGAACGCGGTGTGCGCCTGTCGGGCGGCCAGCGCCAGCGCATTGCGATAGCCCGCGCGCTGCTGAAAAATCCGCCGCTGCTGCTGCTCGACGAAGCCACCAGTGCGCTCGACGCCGAATCGGAACGGCTGGTGCAAAGCGCGCTGGAAGCGGCCATGGTGGGCCGCACCACGGTGATCATCGCCCACCGCCTGGCAACCGTGCAGCGCGCCGACCGCATCATCGTCATGGAAGATGGGAAAATCGTCGAAACCGGCACCCATGCCTCGCTGGTGGCCCAGGGCGGCATCTATGCCAACCTCGCGGCACTGCAGTTCCACAGCCTGCACGCCGCCCACTGATATAAACCGCATTTACCACGACTGCCCCTACCATGACTTTTCAAGCACTGGCCCTGATCGAGCCGCTTCAATTAACGCTCGACGCCCTTGGCTACCGCCAGCCTACGCCGGTCCAGCAACAAGCCATTCCCGCCGTGCTGGCGGGGCGCGACCTGATGGCCGCCTCCCAGACCGGCACCGGCAAAACCGCCGCCTTCGCCCTGCCCCTGCTACAGCGGCTGACCATGGACGGCGCCACCGAAGCCAAAGGCGTGCGCTGCCTGGTGCTGGCGCCCACGCGTGAACTGGCCGAACAGGTCTACGAGAGCTTCCGCACCTATGGCGCCAAGCTGCCGCTGCGCTGCTCCGTGGCCTACGGCGGCGTACCGATCGAACCGCAGATCAGCAAGCTGCGCAAGGGGCTCGACGTGCTGGTGGCCACTCCGGGCCGGCTGATCGACCTGCTCGACCAGGGCGCGGTCAGCTTCGCGCTGCTGCAAACGCTGGTACTCGACGAAGCCGACCGCATGCTCGACCTGGGTTTTGAACGCGACCTCGATATCCTGTTGGCGGCGCTGCCGAAAAAGCGCCAGACCCTGCTGTTCTCGGCCACCTTCTCCGACGAGATCCGCAAGCTCGCAGGCGGTATGCTCAAGGACCCGGTGCAGGTACAGGTGGCGGCCAGCAATTCGGCCACCAAAACGGTCAAACAGTGGCTGATCCCGACCGACAAGCGGCGCAAACCCGAACTCTTGCTGCACCTGTTGAAGAAGCTGGCCTGGCGCCAGGTGCTGGTATTCGTCAAAACCCGCAAGGGCGCCGAGGCGCTGGCCAAGACACTGCATGAACACGGCATCGCGGCCGACACCATCCACGGCGATAAAACCCAACCTGCGCGCCTGAAGGCGCTGGCGCGTTTCAAACGCGCCGAAGTGCAACTGCTGGTCGCGACCGACGTGGCTGCGCGCGGCCTCGATATCGACGCCCTGCCGCAGGTGGTCAATTTCGACCTGCCGTCGGTGGCCGAAGATTACATCCACCGCATCGGCCGTACCGGCCGCGCCGGTCTGGAAGGCGAAGCGGTATCGCTGGTCTGCGCCGACGAAGCGGACATGCTGCGCCAGATCGAGGCGCTCACGCGCCAGGTGATCGCGCGCCGCGAAGAACCGGGCTTCGAGGCCGATCACCGCGTGCCGGAAACGGCGCCAGCCGCTGCCGCTGCAGCGGCGGCCAAAAAACTGGCAGCGGCTGCACCGGGCAAGAAAAAGCGCCCGTTTACGGGACCAGTTGGTGCTCCGGGCAGCAAGACGGCAAACGCCAAGGCGGCACGTCCTTCCGCCCCCTCTTCCGCGCCAAAGGGCAGCGCCATCGTGGTAACGGCCGGACGCGGCGCCAGGTCGCTGGCGCGCTCAGCCGGCAAGGCAGCAGCGCAGGCAGGCGGGCGCAAGCCAAAATCCGGCGGCCGCTAAGCGTCATACTTTTCAAGGACTGCAATGAGCCACACGATCAACCGCCGCCAGGCGCTCGCGCGCACCTCGGCGGCACTGGCAGGCGCCGTGCTGGGTGGCCTGGCGCCAATGCCAGCCAATGCAGCCAATGCGGCCAATGCGGCCAATGCTATCAACACAGTCGGCACCAACATCGTGCTGATCGAAGTCGATCACTGGGGCTGGCCCGGCGCGGCAGGCGCCAGCAAGCTCGCTGTCCATTTGCCGACCATGGCGCGCCTGCAGCGTGAAGGTCTCACTTTCGACAACGCCTTTTCCACCAGCCGCACGCAGCACCTCGGCGCCACGCTGGCCGGCGCCGATTACGCCATGGCCGATGGTACTAACGAGGCGCAGTTCGCGGCCTTCCTGGCGCAACAACTGCGCGTCGGTCAACCGTTCTGCTACACCGTACATGCCACCGCCCTGCCAACGGCTGCGTCGCTGCCTGCCCCCCTGGATGCAGCAATGCTCGATACACCGCCCTACCTGCCCGACACGCCGGCAGTACGCAGCGAACTGGCTGCGCAGCTGCAGGGGCTGCAGCAGGTGGACGCGCTGGCAGGCCGCCTGCTGGCGCAGCTGCAACGTAGCGCGCTGCTTGCGCACACCATGGTGATCGTCACGGCGCGCAGCGGCTGGTCACTGCCGCGCGCGCAGGAAACCCTGTACGATGCCGGCAACCGCGTGCCGCTGATCGTGCGCCTGCCGTCGCAAGCCGGCGCCGGCCGCGTGGTGCGCGAAGTGGTCAGCGCCAGCGACCTCCACGCTACCCTGCACCACAGCGGCCCGGCCTGCGTGATCATGGAACGCAGCGACTACCCCTGCAGCGCAGTGCGCACCGCCCAATACCTGTACATCCGCAACCGCGCACCACAGCAATGGCCTGCCGGCGCCCCGGCCAGCGGCGCTGTCACGCCGTGGGCGCTGACGCACCAGGCCGAGGCGGCATTTTCCGCGATTATGCCCGGCGCCGCCAAGAGCGCACTGGTGATCGGCCGCGGCGATCCGGCTATCGACCGCCTGCTGCAACTGGCCACCGGCAAACGCCCGGCCGAAGAACTTTACGATGTGCAGACCGATCCGTTCCAGCTGAATAACCTGGCGGCAGATCCGGCGCTGCGCTCTGTGATGGCGCAACTGGGCGC
>JBEVNE010000215.1:0-6666 GCA_040508275.1 Duganella sp. | reverse complement strand
TTGGTGCAAGCGTGTCGATAACGGTTTGCGGGCTTGAAGTCATGAAGCCGTCACATTCACCAGCTACCCTCCTGCAAGTCCATGATGAGGAGTGTTGCGTGAACTTGAATCAAGAGCAATTGCTGGAACGCGTGCAGTTCGAGCTGATCGACGGCTACGATGAAGAGCTGGAAATGGAGCTGGAAGACCGCGAAATCGACCCACTCACGCGCCAGGTGGTCGAGCGTGAGCGCAGCGAGACGGCGCGGGAAGCGCGGCGCGTGTATTTCCGCGAGCTGTTCCGCCTCCAGGCCGAGCTGGTCAAACTGCAGGACTGGGTAGTTCATACCGGCCACAAGGTAGTGATCATTTTTGAAGGCCGCGACGCTGCCGGCAAGGGCGGCGTGATCAAGCGCATCGTCCAGCGCCTCAACCCGCGCGTGGCGCGCGTGGCCGCCCTGCCCGCTCCAAACAACCGCGAACGCACGCAGTGGTATTTCCAGCGCTACGTCTCGCATCTGCCGGCCGCCGGCGAAATCGTGCTGTTCGACCGCAGCTGGTACAACCGCGCCGGCGTCGAGCGCGTAATGGGCTTTTGCACCGACGAACAGTACGAAGAATTCTTCCAGACCGTGCCGGAGTTTGAACGCATGCTGGCCCGCTCTGGCATCCAGGTGATCAAATACTGGTTTTCCATTTCGGACGAAGAGCAGAACGCCCGCTTTCTCGGCCGCATCCACGACCCGCTCAAGCAGTGGAAACTGAGCCCGATGGACCTCGAATCGCGGCGCCGCTGGGAAGAATACACAAAGGCCAAGGAAATCATGCTTGAACGCACGCATATTCCCGAAGCCCCGTGGTGGGTGGTGCAAGGCGTGGATAAAAAGAAGGCGCGGCTGAACTGCATCCATCATCTGCTGTCGCAAATGCCGTACGTGGAAGTGCCGCATGCGGAAATTCAGCTGCCGGAGCGCGAATACCACGACGATTACGTGCGGCGCCCGGTGGCGCCTGAAATCATCGTTCCGGAAGTGTATTAAAACAGCACGCCGGCACGGCCGTGCCGGCCGGCGTTTGTTTTCAGAACGATCAACCGATCAGCGAGCGTGTACCCAGCAAACTATAGACCTGCGTCCCCAGCGCGCCGACCGTGCGCGTAAAACCGCCGCCGATCGAGATGTCATCGACCAGGTTGAACTGCACGGCGATATCGAATTCCGGCGCATTACGGGACATGAATGTGGTCACAGGCGCCCCCACCAGCGTGATCAGCGACTGGCCGCGCACGGGCAGCGCCCGCAAGCCGGTCAACAGCGGTATCGTGATCGTCCCCTCCGCCAGATAAATCGCCACATTGATAGTGGGGAATAACTTCGCGTCAGCACCGTCTTCCTCGACTGCTGGCGCCAGCACTTCGATATCGGTGACGCGATAGCGCAAGGTACCCAGCAATGTCAGCCCGGCAGCGTTTTTCAGAACCAGCTTGTAGATGATGTCTTCCATGCTAACCTCCATGTGATTGCCAGGTGTTCAGGAAGGCAACGCCAGGCGCGTGCCCAGCATGCCGAAGGCCCGGCCCAGCGGCTGCCCGCGGCGCCAGCTGACGCCACCGATGATGGTGTTGTTGGCGGAAAAGTTGAATTGCATGACCAAGGGCGTGAACAACGCCCCACCGCTGACCACGAACCACAGCGGCCCGAAAAGGCCCAGGTAGCACACGCCGCTGACTGGTATGGGCGCCAGCCCGCTCAGCAACGGAATCACGACGGTTCCCGTCACCGGCACCAGGCTGACCTCGATGAGCGGTCGCTGTAACGGCGCTGCGGCCAGCGCCTCCATGCTGTCGGCCCCAGCGGAAAAGTCGATCTGCAACCGCGCCTTGCCAGGCAGCGTCAGGCCTTGCGGCCCGGTCAGCAGCACGCCGTACAAAAATTCTTCCATGATGAGCTCCTGTAGATGACTGCGGCGCAAGTTGTGCGTCGCAGCCGCGACTGCGGGGAAAATGACTGTTCAGGGACGTTTTACGGCGCAGTCAGCAGGCGCGTGCCCAGCGCACTGAAGACCAGCTCGCCAGGTTCGCCAGGGCGCCAGACCAGGCCGCCGGCAACATGGTCGCTGTCGAGGTCGTGGAACTGGAAGAACAGATTGCGTGCAGGATCGGCGCTGCTGACGAGGGTCGTCAGCGGGGCAATAAAACTCACCAGCGCAATCCCGGCAATCGGCACCGTACGCAGCCCCGTCAGCAAGGGGATAGCCACCGAGCCTTCCACCTGGAAAACGCTGAGGTCGATCGTGGCTTGCTGCTGCGCCTGTGCCAGCAAGGTCTGGATATCGCCGGTGGCTTGCTCGACCGGTTGGGTGCTGGTCAGGCGATAGCGCAAGGTGCCCAGCAGAGCCAGGCCGCTAGCGCTCTTGAGCAGCAGGTTATAGACAACTTCATCCATGATTATCTCCTTCAGTAACAACGAGAAATACCGGCAAAGGGTCAGAAAGGCAGGATCAACTGGGTGCCCAGCAT
Organism: Duganella sp.; assembly: GCA_040508275.1. Lineage (GTDB taxonomy): Bacteria > Pseudomonadota > Gammaproteobacteria > Burkholderiales > Burkholderiaceae_D > Rugamonas. Next base: position 4,169 of record JBEVNE010000215.1, on the reverse strand, counting down.
GCTGAACGCCAGTTCACTGGGCTGGCTGGGACGCCACAGCAAGCCGCCGGCAATCCGGTTGCTGCTGATCTGGTTGAATTGGCTAAACAGGGGACGCGAGGGATCGCTGCTGCCAAACAGGGTAGCGACCGGTCCGGCCGCCGTGGCCAGCACCAGGCCGGAAACCGGCACGCGGCTGAAACCCGTCAGCAAGGGCACGGAAAGCGTGCCAGTGACCGGCAAGGCCACCACGGTGATGGTGCCGATCTGCTGCGCTTCCGCCAGCACGGCCGGCACGCCGCCATCGGCAATTGCTGTAGTCTGCTCGACAAAGCGATAACGCAAGGTGCCGAACAGGGTCAGCCCCTGTTGGCCTGTGAGCAGCAGGTTGTAGATAAACTCGTCCATCATAACCTCCTATGGATGGGTGGTTGAACACCTGGCCCGGGATGAGCCAGATGATCAGCTTAGCCAGCCATAGGAGCGCGGAGTATGATCAAATCGACATTTGCCATCGGTTTGGACGCCGCCGTGCACAGCGTTTCAGGCAGGCTGTATCAGCCTTCTTCCCAGCAGGCAAAACGACTGATTGCCGGGCGCCCACACCAGGCCGCCGGCCATCTGTTCGTTATTTACCAGGTTAAATGCAAGGTTGACGATGCCGGCATCGCTTTCCAGCCGCGTCAGCAACGGCGGCCCCATCTGGATGAAGAACGCCAGGCCCTCGACTGCCTTTGCTTGCACGATGCCGAGCAGCGGAATACTGATGCTGCCCTGCGCGCGATACACGACCGCGCCGACATTGGGCTGCTGTTGCAGCGCTGGCTGGCCAGCGAAAATACCGGGGGTGGCGCCGTCAACCTCGAACCCGGTTAGCTGGTAGCGCAACACGCCGAACGCCGTCCAGCCAGCCCGGCTTTTCATCAGCAGTTTATAGATGATGTCGTCCATGATATGTTCTCCCTATGCCAGCCGTGGCAAACGCGTTGCCAGCACACTCAACACCAGTTCACCGAAACTGCCGGTATCCCAGACCACGCTGCCGGCCAGTTCATCCGTTGGCGTGGGCAGCGGGAACAGTTGCACAGCGACCGCAGGCTGGCCGCTGGTATTGCCAAGAACAATGGAAAACAGCCCGGCTGTAGTGCCGTAGCCAATGCCGTTCAGCGCCACCTGGCGCCAGCCCGATAACAGCGGCACGGCAATCGAGCCTTCAAGTGCCGCCACCGCCAGTTCCAGATTAGCGGGCTGCAACTGCTCTCCGCCAACAGCAGGAATGACGCCGCCCAGCCTGGCGGCGCCTTCTGCCAGGTAGCGTACGCGCAAGCTGCCAACCAGGCTCCAGCCCTGCCCGCTCGTTAAAAACAAAGTGTAGATATCGTCGTCCATCATGACCTCCCATGGTTAGTGACGTGAAACCGGGCTCGTCAGAGCCTGGATTCAGCGTAACCACTCAGGTAAGCGCCATCATGACGAATTCGACATGTGCAGCGCCTGGAGGCGCCGCGACAAGAGGAGGAAGTTTGGGGAAAGCCAGCTTATTTATACCAGGGCCGGGTAATCTGCAGCGGCCGCACATCGAGCCGCAGATTGAGCACCGTATAACCTTCCGACGACGCCGAGGCATAGCCGGTGCTCTCGGCATCGCGGGTCAGCTTGAACTCGAAGCCGAGCTCCTGGCGCGGTGCGCCGGGCATGGCGGTGGCGATGCCGATCGCTTCGGTGCCGGTGTTGTCGATCAGCTTGGACATCATGATCAGGATGGTGTTGTGCCCAAGCACGTCGGTCGAATACACGGGTTCGTCAAAATACGGATTTTTCGGATCGACCTTGCCTTCCGCCTTGTCGGCCGACGGCGTGTAGCGGTGGGTCTTGATGTCATAGCTGTCGCCACGGTCCAGGTAGGTCATGCGCGCATTGGACAGATTGAAATCCTTGATTGCAGTATCGACAGTGGCCTTGCTCAGGTCGATCACCAGCGCGCCCTGGTAGCCGATCACTTCGAGCTCGCGGCGGGCGTTGATCACCACGGCGGAATTTTCATCAATACCGATGCCGAGCTTGTAGCCTTTCTTGAGCATGGCTGGCAACATGCGGGCGAAACGGCCGCGCGCCAGCAAATGCTGATCGACAAAGATATCGTCGCCGATAAAACCCAGGCCGGGCGCCAGCTCGCGCCCTGCTACGCCTTGGCTGAGCGTGCCAAACACGGTCTTGGCCTCGTTATACATGGTGCTGCTCATAATGGCGGCACCGGCGCTGGTGCCGGCGATCACGCCGCCGCGCCGGTAGACGTCCCAGATTGCATCGAGCACCTTGCTGCGGCTGCCGTCCGGACGGACCAGCGCTTGGGTGATCAAGGCCTGATCGCCGCCCGAGAAGTACACGCCGCCCGCTTCACGGATCGATTGCGCCAGGCTGTCGTCGTCGGCATCGCGGCGGTAGTCGCGGTCCTTGAGGCGCACGGAAAGCGGCACCACGAAGGCCTTGGCGCCGTGCTGGTTCAGGCCCTGCGCCAGGTAGGCGCCTGCGCGGGCGGGATTGCCCGACGCGCTGGGCAGCACGGCAATACGGGCGCCGGGACCGCCGGCCAGTTGCACCACGCGCTGCCAGATCACGGCGTTATCACCGCGCACCGCGCCGCCGGCAATCACCAGCGAGCCTTGCGGCGCAGAATCGGGCAGCGGCGACACTGCCGTTTTCTCAGCGTTGGGTGTCACTGTAGCGCCCACCTTGGCTCCCTCCTTGACGCCGTCTTGAGCCATCGTCCACGGCGCTGCCAGTAACAGCATGCCTCCCAAAGCAAGGCGGCTTGCCGCCCGAACCAAACTTACCATGCCTGCTATCCTCGTAAAAATCTGCCAGAGCACGCCTGCTGCGCGCAGGCCGTAGACTAACATAGTCAAAACACAAAATCCTCCCGCATCCTGTCCAATCGCGACGATTGGCGGTGGCAGGCTCTGCGCACCGAGCTTTGGCCTATCGGCTACCGGTGCGCCTGGCAGCGCTGGCGCAGCAAATCTGTTCAGGCTAGCTATCCTACATGGCATGCCGTGGTCCTCCTATACGGACCGCCGTGGCAACGGCGCACCATGGTTGCTGGCGCACGCGGGAGGCCGCATGCGCTGGTGTTCAACCATAGCCAAAGGAGTAAGCCACCATGTTTTCCCATAACAAAAGACTGCAATACACCGTGCGCGTGAGCGCCCCCAACCCGGGCCTGGCCAACCTGATGCTTGAACAGTTCGGCGGCCCGCAAGGCGAACTGGCGGCCGCCACGCGCTACTTTACCCAGGCGCTGTCGGAAGATGATCCGGGCAGGCGCGACATGTTGTTCGACATCGCCACTGAAGAACTGAGCCACCTGGAGGTGATCGGCAGCATCGTGGTCATGCTCAACAAGGGTTCCAGGGCCAGGCTGGCGGAAGGCGTGGACGAGGCGGGCGAACTCTATCGCAGCATCTCCGGCGCCGGTAACGACAGCCATCTCACGCAGGTGCTGTACGGCGGCGGTGCGGCGCTGGTCAATTCGGCAGGCGTGCCGTGGACAGCGGCCTATGTGGACACCATCGGCGAACCGACCGCCGACCTGCGCTCGAATATCGCCGCCGAGGCGCGCGCCAAGATCGTCTATGAACGCCTGATCAATCTCACCGACGATCCTGGGGTAAAAGAAGCGCTGGGCTTTTTGATGACGCGCGAAATCGCCCACCAGAAATCGTTTGAAAAAGCGCTGTATGCGATCGAGCCGAACTTTCCACCCGGAAAAATGCAGGGCGACCCGCGCTTTACCAGCGTGTACTTCAATATGTCGCAGGGTGGGGCGGAAGTGCGAGGACCGTGGAATGACGGTGAGCAGTGGGATGTGGTGAGCGATCGCGAGCAGCAGATGGCGGTCGATGGTGGCGATGGCTCTGCCAGCGTGCAGGTGAACAGCACCGAGCGCGCCCTGCTCGACCAGATGGCGGCGCGCACGCGCTCCGACCCGGATTCTGATCCGCTGACCGGCGCCGAACTGGGTGCAGGACTGAGCCCGGATCTGGACGCTGAACAACGCGTGCCACCGGGCATGCACGCCGCCGTCAGCGCACGCTCCCCCTCCGCACCAGATTGACAAGCGCCAGCAGGATCAGCGCCCCCAGGAACGAAACACCGAGCGATACCAGGCTGAAATCATCCGAGTTGATGGT
>JBEVNE010000198.1:0-39999 GCA_040508275.1 Duganella sp. | reverse complement strand
TGGACCGCATCTCCATCGGCAGCCTGACCAAGGATGTGCGGGCCACCGATTATTCGCTGCGCATTGTCGGCTAGGGTTTAAAGACATAAAAAAGGCCGGCGTTTGCCGGCCTTTGTCATTATTGGTGCGCTTCAGCGCCGGTGGGGCGGCGTCAGGATGCTCGGCAGCGCTTTCGGCAAAGTCTCAGGGTAGTCGCGGCTGAAGTGCAGGCCACGGCTTTCGCGCCGCTGCAGCGCGCTGTTGACGATCAGGCTGGCCACATCGACCAGGTTGCGCAACTCGAGCAGGTCGTGGGTAATGCGGAAGTTGCGGTAATATTCGTCGATTTCTTCCTTGAGCAGCGCAATGCGGTGCTGAGCGCGTTCGAGGCGCTTGGTGGTGCGGACAATGCCGACGTAGTTCCACATGAAGCGGCGCAGCTCGTCCCAGTTGTGGGCAATCACCACTTCTTCGTCGGCGTCGGTCACGCGGCTTTCATCCCAGTCGGGCAGATACGGTATTTCGCCTTTTTCCCGTGCAGCGATGTCGCGCGCGCAGGCGCTGCCGATCACCACACATTCGAGCAGCGAATTGCTGGCCAGGCGGTTGGCGCCGTGCAGGCCGGTGCAGGCGGTTTCACCGACCGCGTACAGGCCAGGCAGATCGGTGCGGCCAACCAGGTCGGTGACCACGCCGCCGCAGGTGTAGTGCGCGGCCGGCACAATCGGAATCGGCTCCTTGGTAATGTCGATGCCCAGCTCCAGGCAGCGCGCGTAAATGGTCGGGAAATGCTCGATCAGCCAGTCGGCCGGCTTGTGGCTGATGTCGAGGTGGACGTAATCGAGGCCGCGTTTCTTGATCTCGAAGTCGATCGCCCGTGCCACCACGTCGCGCGGCGCCAGCTCGGCGCGCTCGTCGTGGGCCAGCATGAAGCGGGTGCCGGCAGCGGCGCCGGCCTCCGGCGGCAGCTTGAGCAGGCCGCCTTCGCCACGGATCGCTTCCGTGATCAGGAAAGACTTGGCGTACGGGTGGTACAAACAGGTCGGATGGAACTGGATGAATTCCATGTTCGACACGCGGCAGCCGGCGCGCCAGGCCATGGCGATGCCGTCGCCGCTGGCGGTATCGGGATTGGTGGTGTACAGGTAGACCTTGCCGGCGCCGCCGGTGGCCATGACCGTGTGTTCGGCGGCAAAGGTCAGTACCTGGCCGCTGCGTTCGTCCTGCACGTACAGGCCATGGCACTTCGGCTGCGAATGGGCTTTTTTCTGCGGCCCGACCTTGTCCGAGGTGATCAGGTCGATGGCGCAGTGATGCTCGAACAGCGAAATATTCGGGTGGGCGCGTACTTTTTCTTCCAGCGTGACTTGTACCGCATGGCCGGTGGCGTCGGCCGCATGGATGATACGGCGCTGGCTGTGGCCCCCTTCGCGCGTCAGATGAAAGCCCAGTTCCGCCGTGGCGTCACGCGTAAATGGCACGCCTTGTGCGATCAGCCACTCGATAGCTTCGCGGCCGTGCTCGACGATGTAGCGCGTGGCGCTTTCGTCGCACAGGCCGCCGCCGGCCACCAGGGTGTCGTCGATGTGCTGGCTGTGGCTGTCGCCGGAATCGAGGACGGCAGCTATGCCGCCCTGGGCCCAGTTGCTGGCGCCGTCAAGAAGGGCGCGCTTGGAGATGATGGCGACGGTATGGGTTTCGGCCAGGTGCAGGGCGACCGACAGGCCGGCCAGTCCACTGCCGACGATGGCAACATCAAATTTCATGATTACATGGCTGAATGCTGGAATGAGCATGATAGTCGATTTGTCATACTTTGGTCACATTAACCCTCTTTCTGTACAGGTTTTGAGATAGCACTAACCTCTGCTGTGCAGGCGCCCTTGGCCATTGTCACGTCTCAAACCCGGCTGACGCCGCCTTCTACATCATCGAAGTTCCGCCGCTGACAGGCGGCAGGGAGCTGACCGTGATCCGGATTTTTCATCATTATGTGTCCAAGATGGCCTTCATGCTGTTGCTGATGGAGGTGTTGCTGTTGCTGACCGCAGCGCTGGCCAGTGCGCCGTGGTGGTTGCCGGGCCCCGGCCGGCCTGAGCTGCCTGGGCTGCCATACCTGCCGGCGCTGGGTTTTGCCCTGGTGCTGGTGTTGTGCATGGGAGCGCTGGGCATGTACCGCCAGCTGCCCACGCGCGAACATCTGGGTGGCACTTTGCTGCGCATTCTGCCATCGTTTCTGCTCGGCTTTGGCCTGGTCAGTGCACTGGCGCTGTTGGCGCCGGACTCGCAACTGGGGCGCCTGGGCAGCGCAGTGTTTGTACTGGGCGGCGCAGCGGTGCTGCTGGCGCGCTTGGTGGTGCTGACGTCGGCCGGCTCGCGCATGCTGGAAAAACGCCTGATGATCATCGGCGACGGCGCCACCGCCCGCGAGTGTGTTGAACTGGCCGGCGCCGGCGGCGGTTTTCAGCAGTTTCGCGTGGTCGGTTGCGTGCCGGTGGGCGGCGAGCAGCGCTGCGTGGCGCCGGCGCTGGTGCTGCCGGCCGAGCTGCCGCTGTTGCTGCTGGCGCGCCGCTACGCCGCCGATGAAATCATTGTTTCCGTCAGCGACCGCCGTAATGGCGCCTTCCCGGTGCGCCAGTTGCTGGAATGCGCTGTGGGCGGGTTCCGGGTAACCGATGCGGCCAGCTTCTTCGAGCGCGAAGCCTGCCAGATCCGCATTGATTCGCTACAGCCTAGCTACCTGATTTTTGGCGGCGGCTTTGATCAAAGCCCCTTGCGGGCCATGGTCAAACGCGGGTTTGATCTGCTGGCCAGCGGCGCGATTGCGCTGGCGGCGCTGCCGGTCATGCTGCTGGCGGCGCTGGCGATCCGGCTGGAAGATGGCGGCCCGGTGTTTTATCAGCAGGAGCGCGTTGGACGCGACAACCGCCTGTTCAAGGTGCTGAAATTTCGCAGCATGCGCATCGATGCAGAAGGCGATGGCCAGCCGCGCTGGGCGACCCAGGACGACCCGCGTGTAACCATGGTTGGCCACTGGCTGCGCAAGCTGCGCATCGATGAACTGCCGCAGATGCTCAATGTGTTACGGGGAGACATGAGCTTTGTCGGACCGCGCCCCGAGCGCGCATACTTTGTCGAACAACTGGGGCGCGAGATCGCTTATTACACCATGCGCCACGGTATCAAGCCCGGCATTACCGGGCTGGCGCAGGTGCGCTACAGCTACGGCGCTTCGGTGGATGACGCGCTGCGCAAGCTCCAGTACGACCTGTACTACGTCAAGAACAACAGCCTGTTCCTCGATGTGCTGATCCTGATCGAGACGGTGCAGGTGGTCCTGCTCGGCAAGGGGCGTTGATGGCTGGGGTTGGGGCGGCGGATTGGCCGGTGAATTTTTCACTCGGCATGGCGCCGCAACTGGTCGCCACGTTCAGTTATGGCATGGGGGCGCTGGCTTTCATGGCGCTGCTGCTGTTTATCATGTGGTCCCGCTTGCATCGTGGACAGGGTAGATGGTTTGCTATAGCGGCGATCCTGTCCACCGCATGGGCCGGCACAACCGCCATGGCCGGTGCGCTTGCGACGTCACAGCGATGGCTGATCGACGGCGCGGAAGTGCTGCGCAGCGGCGCCTGGCTGCTGCTGTTGGTGATGATCGCCAGCAAAGCCGATGACGGTGGACGCCGCCGGCGCTGGTTGCTGATGTTGCTGGCCGCCTTGGCGCTGCAATTGGGTGCCTCCACCTTTTTCTTCCTGTGGCATGCCCATATCTCCTTGATGTTGACGGCGATGCGTGTGCTGGCCGCAGTGGCAGGCATGCTGCTGGTCGAGCAGGTCTATCGTGCTGCGCCGCTGCGGGCGCGCTGGGGCATCAAGCTGGCCTGCCTTGGCATGGGCGCCATGTTTGCATACGACTTTTACCTGTACGCGGACGCCTTGCTGTTCCAGCGCATCCATGGCGATATCTGGAGCGCACGCGGCATCGTCAACGCGCTGTGCGCGCCATTGCTGGCGGCGGCGCTGACACGTACGCCCAACTGGACCAGTGAGCTGCACCTGTCGCGCCAACTGATGTTCCGCTCGGTCGCGCTGCTGGGGGCCGCCTGTTATCTGCTGGCGATGGCGTCCAGCGCCTGGTATCTGCGCGCCATCGGCGGTGCGTGGGGGCCGGTGATGGAGCTTGCTTGCCTGGCTGGCGCGGTGCTGCTGCTCGCAGCGCTGATTTTTTCGGGAACCGTGCAGGCGCGCTTGCGCGTACTGATCGGCAAACACTTTTATCGGGGGCGCTACGACTACCGCGCGGAATGGCGGCGCCTGACCGATCTGCTGGCGGACCAGCGCGAGGCGCCCGGTGAACGTTGTATCCAGGCGCTGGCGGGCCTGGTGGAAAGTCCGGCCGGGATGTTGTGGACGCGCTGCGGCGAGGCCTGGTTTCAGCCGGCGGCCAGCTGGAATATGACACCGCTGCAGCAATGCGAGGCGGCAGATGGTGAACTGTGCCGCTTTCTGGCAGTGCGCGCATGGGTCATCGAGCTTGACGACTGGCGCCGTGATGCGCGCCCGTATGGCGGTCTGCGCTTGCCGTCCTGGCTCGATGCGCATCCATCGCTGTGGTTGCTCACGCCGTTGATGATCGAGCAGCAGCTATTCGGTTTCGTCTGCCTTGCGCAGCCTCGCACGCCGGTGCCGGTCAACTGGGAAGTGCGCGACATGCTGCGCATTGCCGGGCGCCAGGTGGCCAGTTTTCTGGCCCAGCGCGCGGCGGCAGACAACCTGGCCATGGCGCGCCAGTTCGAGGCGGTCAACCGGATGGCGACGTTTGTCGTGCACGACCTCAAGAACCTGGTGGCGCAGCTGTCACTGCTGTTGTCGAACGCGCAGCGTCACAAGGCCAATCCGGCGTTCCAGGACGATATGCTGGCAACGCTTGCCCACTCGCTCGACAAGATGCAGCATTTGCTGCACAAGTTGCGCCAGGAGCCAGTGGGGGCCGAGGATGGGCATCAAACAGCAGTGGCGCTGTCTCCCTTGCTGGCGCAGGTGGTGAATGCCTGCGCCGCCATGCGGCCGCGCCCAGTCCTGGCGCAGCTGCCGCCGAGCGCCGCCGTCTGGCATGTGCTGGCGGATCGACGACGGCTTGAGCGCGTACTCGGCCACCTGATCCTCAACGCGGTCGAAGCCACGCCTGCTGACGGCAGCGTGAGCGTGCGGCTGGTGCCGCACGGTGCTGCTGCCCATATAGAAATTCGCGATAGCGGCTGCGGCATGTCGGCGGCGTTTATCCGCGATCAGCTATTTCAGCCTTTCGCCACCACCAAGGCCGCTGGCATGGGCATCGGCGTGTTCGAGAGTCGCGACTATCTTCAGCAGATCGGCGCGCGCCTGGACGTGCGCAGCCAGCCAGGCAGCGGTACGGTGTTTACGATCACGCTGCCACTGCTGCCGATAGCGTCAACCCAGGGAGAAAACGATGGCAAAAGCTAAACTGCTGGTGGTGGAAGATGATCCAGGGCTGCAAAACCAGCTGCGCTGGTGCCTTGATGCCTACGAGGTGGTGGTGGCACAGGACCGCGCATCGGCGATGGCGCAACTGCGGCGCCACCAGCCAGCCGTGGTGACCATGGACCTCGGCTTGCCGCCCGACCCTGACGGCGCCAGCGAGGGCCTGGCGCTGCTGCGCGAGGTGCTGAATGCTGCCCCTGACACCAAGGTGATTGTCCTGTCGGGCAACCGGGAGCGCGCCAACGCGCTGCAGGCGATTACCATCGGCGCCTACGATTTTCACCAGAAGCCTCTGGAGGCCGATACCCTGGCGCTGGTGACTGCGCGGGCTTTCTATCTGCACGCATTGCAGCAGGAGCAGCGGCGTATGCTGCAAATCGCCGCTGACTCGCCGCTGGCCGGCATCATCAGCCGCGACCCTGGCATGTTGACGCTGTGCCGCAAGGTGGAAAAGCTGGCGCCATCGTCCGCTACCGTGATGCTACTCGGCGAGTCGGGCAGCGGCAAAGAACTGATCGCACGCGGCGTGCATGGGCTCAGCCCCCGTCATGCGCAACGCTTTGTCGCCATCAACTGTGCAGCGATTCCCGAGCACCTGCTGGAAAGCGAGCTGTTTGGCCATGAAAAGGGGGCGTTTACCGGCGCGCAGCGGCAAACGCTGGGCAAGCTTGAACTGGCCCATGGCGGCACCTTCTTCCTCGACGAAATCGGCGACATGGCCTTGCCCCTGCAGGCGAAGCTGCTGCGCTTTTTGCAGGAACGCGTGATCGAGCGGGTAGGGGGGCGTAACGAGATTGCCATTGATGTGCGCATTGTTTGCGCGACCCACCAGGATCTGAAGGCGCTGGCCGGCGAAGGCCGCTTTCGCGAGGACCTGTATTACCGCCTGAGTGAGATCGTTCTCGAGATACCGCCATTGCGCCAGCGCGCCGGCGATGCAGCGCTGCTGGCCCACCACTTCCGCAACAAGTTTTGCGCCAGTGAGTCGCGGCCTATGCTCCATCTCAGTGCTGACGCCATGGCCGCCATCGAAGCCCATGCCTGGCCGGGCAATGTACGCGAAGTGGAAAACTGCCTGCGGCGCGCCGTGATCATGGCCGATGGCGCGCAGATCACGGTGGCCGACCTGGGCTTGGCGCCGGCGACAGAGCAGGAGGAAAGCCTGAATCTACGGCAGGTGCGCGACGCCGCCGAGTACCGCGTCATGGTCAAGGCGCTGGCGCGGGTTGATGGAAATATCGTCCGGGCCGCCGAGCTGCTGGGCATCAGCCGGCCCACCCTGTACGATCTGATGAACCATCACGGGCTGAAGTAGCGCTGTCAATTCTGTTGCTGCTGCCATTCGCCTGCGGCCTGCAGCTTGTTTTTCAGCCCCTCCAGCGGAAAGCCCTGGCTGTAAGCCTTGTCGGCGCTGCTGCGCGCCCTGGCGTAGTCCTTTTTTTGCAGATACAGCAGGCCGAGATTGTAATGTGCAGTGGGGTTGCCCGGCTCCAGTACGGTGGCTTGTTCAAGCTGTGACAGCGCTGCGTCAGCCTGGCCGACGGCCAGCAGATAGCTGCCATACAGCGTGCGCACCCTGGCATCCTGTGGGCGAAAACCCACAGCCCGTTCAAAATAGCAGTCGATGGTGTAGCGCGCGCCGTGCGGCTTGCGGTTTTTCTCGCGCAGCGCCAGTTTCGCCATTGCGGCCAGCGCCCGGTGGTGATTGGGGAAACGGTCGAGCGTGTAGCCGATGTCGCCGCCGAGCGGGCCGGAAACGCCTTTCATCAGGCCTTCCACGCTGGCGGTAAAGTGATACTGCTCGACCACGCTCAAGCCCTTGCGGTCTTCTGCATTGGTGTAGTCGCCACCGGGCTTGTGCGGCACATAATCGTCGCAGCCAGCCAGCGGGTTGCTGGCGGCCAGCGCCGGGATGGATATCGACAGGCATAGCAGTGTGGCGGCGATACGCTTCATGATGGCTCCTCAGGATATGCGGGACTGGTCGCGGATGTGGTCAAACAAGGTGGCCAGCTCGCGCGTGCGCGCCGATCTTGCGTGGCGAGCGATCACCTCCTGGCTGGCGACGGTGGCCGTGCCCCCGCGGCACAGGTTCATAAAATCCAGTACGGCACGGGCGATGTCGCCGGCCTTGTCGAGGCGGGCAATGGTGCCAACACCGGAAGCGCGCAGCGTGGCAGCACTATCGCCGGCGGGATCTGTCAGGGCCAGCACCGGGCGCCTGGCACGCAGGTATTCATACAGCTTGGCGGGAATCTGGCCATTGCAGCTTGCTGCCTGCAACAGCAGCAAGCCGTCGGCATCCTGCATCTCGGCCAGCGCTGCCCGGTAGGGCAGGGACGGGGCCAGCATTACGATGCCATCGAGACCAGGATATTCAACGAGCATGGCGCGCAGGTAGTCGTCATGGCCGCTGGCGCGCAGCACCAGCCTTAACCGCTGGCGATCAATCATGCCTTGCTGCTGCAAACGTGCCAGGGCCACGAACAGCTGGCGCGGGTCGCGTTCGGATGGGTAAATCAGGCCACTGTGCAGCAGCATCAGGGGACGTTCAGGATCGCACGGAACCTGCTGGCGAGGTGGGACAAAGGCGGCTTCGTCATAGCCGTTTTCGATCAGGTACAGGCGGGTGCGATCAGTGCCGGAATGACGGTCGGCCAAGGCGCGCAAGGCGGTTGGCGTGGTGCAGACCACGGCGGCGCAGCGGCGCATGGCTTGCTGCTCGATGCGCGTATGAAGACGGTGGCGCAGCGGGGCGGCCGGGTAGCCGTCATCGAGCATGGGGTCGCGTTGGTCGGCGACCCACGGGATGGCGGTCAGGCGATGCAGGGCCAGTGCGATCAGGTGGGCGCTGGCGATCGGGTAGGTGGACCAGATCAGGTCGGGCCGGTACTGGCGTATCAGGCGCAAGCCTGCCGGCACGGCGCTCAGGCACCACGATGCCCAGCGGTCGGGTTGGGCCAGCCAGCCGGGGTAGCGTCCGCGCAGTGACAGGTGGCGCGCTGTGTCGAGCGCAAGGGTGCGTTTTACGATGGCGCCGCTTGGCTGGGCCTGCAAGTCAACGTTGGCATGGGCGAGGGGCCGCACGGTCAGCACCAGCGGTGTCCAGCCGTTGGCAGGCAGGTAGCTGACGAATGCTTGCGTACGGTGGATGCCGCTGCCCCCTTGTAGCGGCGGATAGTGAAACGCGACCATCAGCACGCGCTTTACCATGATGTGATCCAATCGAGGCACAGGGCGGCTACGCGATCACGCCAGGAGCGGCGCGCGAACGTGTGGTTGGCTCCAGGGATCTCATGCACCGTGATCCGTTCGCTGCGTAGCAGCTCGCGCCATTGGCGATGCTGTGCTGACAGCGCGCTGAATTCGCGCGCCCCGAGATCGGCGCCGGAAAGGATGATCAGTATCTGGCCCGGAAATTGCGCCAGGGCGCTATGCAGGCGCGTTGGCAGGCTGGCGGCTGTCGAAGTGTGTGGTGCCTGAAATAGCTCCTGGAATTTTTCCTTCAGCGAGCGCAGGCGGCTGAAGGTAATCATTCCCACGGCCTGCTGTCGCCAGAACGCCGGCGACAGCAGGCGTTGCCGGTAATAGTGGCGCAAAGTGTGTGGTGACCAGCCGTCGCCGCTGCGCACCCAGGGATTGAGTAGTACCAGGCCGCTAATGCGCGGGTCGCGGATGGCGTAAAAAGCGGCAGCGCTGGCGCCGTCGCACAGACCCCACAGCACGATTTCGCGCAGCGCCGGTACGCTGACAAAAAAATGCTGCACCGCTGCATCGAGATCATCGCCGATGTTCTCAAAGTTTCGCATGGCACCCTCGCTATCGCCCATGCCACGGTAATCGAAACGCATGACAGCGATACCGGCAGCGGCAAGTCGGCGTGCCAGCAGGACGAACTGGCGATGACTGCCAGCGCGGTACTGCGGTCCGCCGGTAACCACCAGCACACCGCGTGAGAGCGGCTGTTCGTCGTCAGGCAGGTGCAGCACGCCAATCAGCCAGTCGTCGCCGCAGGCGAAGCGCAGCGCGTGTTCGATGGTTGTCATGCGACGGCGCTCCGTGCCATCGCAGGTAAAGCCTGCAATGCCGCCAGGGACGCCGCCAGCAACCCGGGCGCTTCGGTAATCTCGCTGCTGTTCCAGAACGGCGTGTCGCGCAGCGCGCTGGCGTCCACGCTGACGCCTGCTGCCCGCCAGCGTTTGAGCACCAGTGCCGTCGCCGGCGCCAATGCACAGGCGTTACCTGGCGTGGCCATGGCCAGTTCCAGCCATTGCACGGGGCAGCTCGGGACCATAGACAGGGCATCCGCCCGGCGTATCGCTTGCGCCAGTGCCGTGGCTATCCTGTAGCCTGCAATTTCCTCGCCGTCCATGTCCGATGGCTGCGCTTGGGTTTCGCTGAACAGTCGCGCGGTAGCTTGAAGGCGCGTGAACTGTTGCAGGTGACTGCCGCCACTGGTCACGGTTTGCCACAGCAGCAGGCCATCGGGTTTGGCGCTGTGGGCGGCGCTGCCAGCGAAGTCGAGCGCCAACAAGGCGCCCAGGCGCAGGCCCCACAGGTAAAACGGTCCGCTACTACGCTGAAGCAGCCAGCGCTGCGACTCGGCCAGGTCGTCCAGCCAGATCGGCCAGCGGGCGTCGGCGAAGTCTCCGCTGCTATCTCCGCAGCCGTACAGGTCCGGTTGCAGCACGGCGTAGCCGGCCGCGGCCAGCGCGCGAGCCTGCACGGCCGCCATGCGCCGGCTTTTATTGAGTTCTTCGGCAAACGGATGCACGTACAGTACGGCGCCACGCTCTGCCACGCCTGGATGGGCGGCGTGAAAGATGCAAAATCGTGCGCCGTGCTGCATCGGCAGAAAAAATGGCTGGGCGCCAGTGGCCTTGGCGGTACAGATCATGGCAGCCTGGCCTCGACGAATGCTGTGAGCGTGGCGACGGTGGCGAAGTGGCGGGCGTGGATATCATCGTCGTCGATGACGATGCCAAACCAGTCCTCGAGTGCCGTCAGTACCTGAAGCACGGCCATGGAATCGAGTTGCGGCAGATTGCCCAGCAGAGCGGTGTGCGCATGCAGCGGCGTGTTGCCGAGGCTAAGCGTGTTTTTCAGGATGGTGCACAACTGTTCTTCGGTGGACATGGTGGCTCCGGCAGGGTGAGGTCGGCTAGCGACCTGGTATCGAATCTGAATTCGGGGCAGCAGGAGGCGCTGCGCGACAGGTGAACATAGGGTGCGATGTTGGCAAAGGTCCACTGCCAGCCGGCGCAGCGCAGGAACAGTGCGGCGCCGAGGGGCACTACGCCGATGGCGGCATGGGCGCGCAGCGATGCCGGGTTGAAGGCGGAAATGCGGCTACAGCTCCAGCGTACGCCGCGCGCACGCAGCAGTACACGCGCCGCTTCCCACAGGCGCGCAAAGACCATGCCCAGGCGTTCTTCCGGATCGACCCAGACGTCGAAATCCCAGCAGGCCTCGGCGCCGGCCAGGCAAAAGCGCGCACGTACTTCGTCTTCCTGGTAAGCCGCATCGATCAGCCACAGAAAACCGGCCAGTTTGCCATGGCGCAGTGCCACCAGGCTGTATGCGCCTTGCGCATGGCGGCTGGCGATGGCGGACGGCGGCCGTGGCCATGGCACGGATACCGGATACGGGGCGGCGTGCAGGTGGATGGCGATATCACGTCCTCGCCCACGGGCATGTGCGCCGAGCAGCGGTTGCGGCCCGATGTACTGGGCCACGTAGCGGTAGCGGTGCAGGCTCCAGCGCCCGCCGCTGGCCCGTATCAGCAAGCGTCCCAGCCAGTACAGGCAGGCGTCGAACCAGCCCAGTTGCAGCAGTGTTTGGCGTAGCCCGGTTGCCATGGCGTGGCTCCAGAGGAAAGAACGGCGATTAGACTATGGCGCGCCCATGGCGGGTTTGTTCCAGCGCAAGCCCACTGGACGGTTGATCGGTATCAACAGGCAGCCAGCTCTTTCTTCCGATCATGGAGGACTCGCCGTTATTCCTGTAGCAGAAAAACGGCAGCCCCCCAGCCAACACAGGAACCCCGCCATGACAGAGCTCGTGCATGAACTGATCGATGATTCGGCGCAGCGCGCCCCGCACAGCACCGCGCTGTCGCACGATGGCGTAGCGCTTACCTACGGGGCACTGGCCAGCGCGGTGCGACGGGCCGCCGACGCCTGGCTGGACCAGGGGCTGGGGCGTGGTGAACGGCTGGCCGTGTACCTCGAAAAGCGCGTGGAAGCTGTCATCGCCATGTTTGGCGCTGCGGCGGCGGGTGCGGTGTTTGTGCCGGTGAATCCCGTGCTGAAGCCGGGCCAGGTCGCTTACATTCTGCAGGACTGCAATGTGCGCGTGCTGGTAACTTCACCCGACCGCCTGGCGGCGCTGGCGCCGGTGCTGGCGCAATGCCCGGCACTGCACACGGTGGTGCTGACCGGTGATGAAACCATCGTGGCTGTGCAACTGCCCGGCATCAGGCTGCAGCGCTGGCGGCAGACGCTGGACGATGCACCGCCACGCCCACCGCACCGCTGCATCGATGCCGATATTGCAGCCATCCTGTACACGTCGGGCAGCACCGGGAGGCCCAAGGGCGTGGTGCTGTCGCACCGTAACCTGGTGGCAGGTGCGCGCAGCGTGGCATCTTATCTGCATAATGCGGCGGATGATCGCATTCTGTGCCTGCTGCCGCTCAGTTTTGATTATGGCCTGAGCCAGCTGACCACGGCCTTTGCCGTTGGCGCCTGCGCAGTGCTGCTCAACCACCTGCTGCTGCGCGACGTCATCGAGACGGTGGCGCGCGAGCGCATCACCGGTCTGGCGGCGGTGCCGCCGCTGTGGATACCGTTGTCCGCACTGCAGTGGGGCCATACGCGGCAACTCCGTTACATCACCAATTCGGGCGGGGTGATGCCGCGCCCCACGCTGCAAGCCTTGCAGTGTGCTTTGCCGCAAACTCAGATTTACCTGATGTACGGCCTGACCGAAGCTTTCCGCTCGACCTATCTGCCGCCAGAACAGCTTGACCGGCGGCCCGACTCGATCGGCAAGGCCATCCCGAATGCCGAAATTCTCGTGCTGCGCGCCGATGGCACGCCGTGCGCTGCGAATGAAGCGGGAGAACTGGTGCACCGAGGCGCGCTGGTGTCGCTCGGCTATTGGAACGATGCCGAACGCACTGCAGAACGCTTTCGGCCATTGGCCGATACTGCCGGCGGCCTGACCATGGTGGAAATGGCCGTGTGGTCCGGCGATACCGTGCGCATGGATGAAGAAGGCTACCTGTACTTTATCGGCCGCAGCGACGACATGATCAAGACTTCCGGCTATCGCGTCAGCCCGGCAGAAGTGGAGGAGGTAGCTTACCAGAGCGGCATGATCAGCGAGGCTGCCGCCATCGGCTTGCCGCATCCGCAGCTTGGACAGTCAATTGCGCTGGTGGTCACCGCGCATCCCGAACATGGTGGCGGCGAAGCGGCGCTGCGCGAAGCCTGCCAGCGCAACATGCCATCGTATATGGTGCCGGCGTTGATCGAGATACGCACACAGCCTTTGCCGCGCAACCCGAACGGCAAGTTCGATCGGGTGCTGTTGCGGCAGGAACTGATGCAGGCAATAACGCGCGAGGTACGACCATGAAAATCGCCAACCCTGTTGATCAGTTGCCGCGCCACGCATCGCAGCAGCAGTTCCCGGTGCAGGACGACTGCCTGCAGATCGGCGGCATCAGCTTGCCGCGCCTGGCCGAACGCGTCGGACGCACGCCTTTCTATGCTTATGAACGCAGCCATATTGCGAGTCGCGTGGCCCTGCTGCGCCGTGTGCTGCCGGCAGCAGTACATCTGCACTATGCGATAAAGGCCAACCCGATGCCGGCTCTGGTGCAGCAGATGGCGGCGCTGGTCGATGGTTTTGATGTCGCCTCGGCCGGCGAGATGAAAACTGCGCTCGATACCGGCATCGGCGCGTCTGCCATCAGCTTTGCCGGTCCCGGCAAACGCAGCGCCGAGTTGCGCAGCGCCGTGGCGGCCGGCGTGGTACTGCACCTGGAGTCCGACGAGGAAATGAGCCGGGTAGTGGCGGCAGGCGACTTGCTGGGCATGACGCCGCGTGTGGCGGTGCGCGTCAATCCCGACTTTGAACTCAAACAGGCGGGAATGAAGATGGCGGGCGGTGCGCGCCAGTTCGGTGTTGATGCTGCGCGTGTGCCGGCCATGCTGCGGCGCATGGCGGGGCTGGGGCTGGACTTTTACGGCTTCCACCTGTTCTGCGGCGCCCAGAATCTGTCGGCTCCCGCCATTTGCGAAGCGCAGCATGCCTGTGTTGAACTTGGTCTGACACTGGCGCAATCGGCGCCATCGCCGCTGCGGTTGCTCAATATCGGCGGTGGCTTTGGTGTGCCGTATTTTCCCGGCGAGCAGCCGCTGGACCTGGCGGCGGTGGCCGAAAACCTGCACACCATCTCCAGCCGCCTGGCCAGCGCCAGCCCGTCAACGCAGCTGGTGCTGGAACTGGGGCGCTACCTGGTGGCCGAAGCGGGCGTGTATGTCTGCCGTGTGATTGAACGCAAGCAGTCGCACGGCCAGATATTCCTGATCACCGACGGCGGCATGCACCATCACCTGGCGGCGTCCGGTAACTTTGGCCAGGTACTGCGCAAGAACTTCCCGGTCGCCATCGGTAACCGCATGCAGGGCATGTTGCGGGAAACCGCTACCGTGGTCGGGCCCTTGTGCACGCCGCTTGACCTGCTGGCGGACCGGCTCGAACTGGCGCGCGCCGAGCCGGGCGACCTGGTGGTGGTGTTCCAGTCGGGCGCCTATGGCTTGAGTGCCAGTCCCACGGGTTTTCTCGGCCACCCCGCGCCGCTCGAGGTGCTGGTATGAGCGGCCTTTGCGGGTTTTACAGCGAGCCACCGCACCATCCCGAAGGTGCGTATGTTCACGATGGCGCAGAGACGTTAAGGGCCATGGGTGCAAGGTTGGCCGCTTTCGATGGCAGCGCGGTTCAGCGCGTGCAATCGGGCGCCAGCGGCTTGGCGCTGGCCGCTGGTACGGACGGGTTTTTCCAGCGCGACGGCTTGCTGGTGGCTATCTGCGGTACGCCCCTGTTCGACGGCAGCGGCGATCACGTTGCCGCGCGCGTAGCCGCAGCCTGGGCGGAGCAGGGCAGCCTGTTGTGCCAATCGTTGTCGGGCGCATTTGCACTGGCAGTCATCGACAATCGCGCAGGGCAGGTATTTTTGGCCGTGGACCGCTGTGGCTCGCTGCCCTTGAGCTATCTGACCATTCCGCAAGGGTTGTTGTTTGGCTCGTCGGCTGCGGCCGTGCAGGCGCATCCGCAGGCCAGCCACGCGCTCGACCCACAGGCACTCTATCATTACATGCATTTTCATGTGATACCGGCGCCGCACACAGCCTTTGCCCGCCAGCGCCGGCTGCTGCCGGGCGAGTACCTGCTGTATCGGCATGGTACCGTGGCGCGCGGGTATTACTGGCGCCTGCAGTTCAATGAACAGCAGCGGCCACCGTTTGCAGAACTCAAGCGCAGTTTTCGCACGACGCTGGAACAATCCGTACGCGCCGCAACTGACCACGCGGCAGGAAAAGTCGGCGCCTTCCTCAGCGGCGGCACCGACAGCTCGACGCTGGCCGGTATCCTGGGGATGGTGCGCGATGAGCGGCCACGCAGCTATTCGATCGGTTTCGATGTCCCTGGCTATGACGAGATGGCCTACGCGCGCATCGCTGCGCGCCATTTCGGCACCGACCATCACGAACACTACGTGACTGCGGATGAGGTAGTGGAGGCGATTCCGCGCATTGCCGCCGCAGCCGATCAGCCTTTCGGCAATGCTTCGATGGTGGCCGCCTATTATTGTGCGCGCATGGCGCACGCCGATGGCATCAAGCTGCTGATTGGCGGTGATGGTGGCGATGAGCTCTTCGGCGGCAACGAGCGCTATGCACGCCAGGCGTTGCTGGCGCGCTACCAGTGTTTGCCTTCGGCGCTGCGGCAAGTGCTGATCGAGCCGCTGCTGTTCGGCGCTGCAGGAGGACTTGCGCTGGCGCCTCTGCGCAAGGCGCGCAGCTATATCACGCAGGCGATGGTGGACATGCCGGCGCGCCTCGATACCTATAATCTGCTGCAGCGTTATGACCCCACCAAGGTGCTGACGGCGGACTTTCTGGACAGCGTGGAGCTGGCGCTGCCGCAATCGCTGCTGCATGACTGTTACTGGAATGCGCAGGCGTCGAGCCAGATCAACCGCATGCAGGCGCTCGATATGCGCTACACGCTGGCCGACAATGACTTACCCAAGGTAAGGCGGGCCTGCGAGCTCGCTGGCGTGGAGGTGGCGTTTCCGTTCCTGAGCGACGCCATGCTGGGGTTTTCGGCGCAACTGGCCCCCGAGGCCAAGTTGAACGGGCGGCGACTGCGCTATTTCTTCAAGCAGGTGCTGCGCGATCATCTGCCGCCTGAGATTCTGCGCAAGCCCAAACATGGTTTTGGTCTGCCGTTTGGTTACTGGCTGCAGAAGCATACGGGCTTGCGCGAACTCGCTTACGACAGCCTCAGTGAGCTGAAGGCGCGCCGCCTGGTGCGCGCTGATTTTATCGATACCCTGTGCGGCAAGCTGGTGGACGAGCATCCGGCCTATCACGGCACCATGGTGTGGGTCCTGATGATGCTGGAACAATGGCTGCACCAGCAGGACGCGCTTTCCGTACGTGCAGCGTCAGCATGAGGCGCCGTGCAGGGCGCCTGTCCGGTAACGGTTGAGCAGCATGGCCAGCAGAAAACGTGCGCTGCCGGTTTGCCACGGTGTATAGCGCGCAAGCTGGAACAGGTCACTGCCGGGCCGCGTGATCCCTGCACTGGTGCTCAGCGCCGCGCGAAAGCCGAGTGAGCGCAGCATGTTAGCGTGTTGCGGCCGATAGTCGGCGCCTGGCCTGCCGTTGGGGTAGGCAAACAGCGTCACCGGCTGGCCACACAGTTGTTCCAGCAGTGCCTTGCCAGTGGCGATATCGCGTGCCGCTTCGTGGTCATCCATGCACGCCAGGATAGGGTGGCGATGGGTGTGGGCGCCGATACCCATGCCGGCGGCAGCCAACTGCCCCACCTGGGCCCCAGTCATCATTAGTGGACGCAAAGGTGTGGCCCCCAGCTCGATGGCACGCTGCTGGCGTTCGGCAAACGGCAGGTATTTGAGTCTGGCGAGGATGTCGTCTATCAGTTGTAGTCGTTGCGCCAGCGTGTACTGCTGCGCCGGCAACCGGCGGACCTGTTCGATGACGTGATCGTTCCACATGCAGCCGCCGTCCAGATATGCGGTGGCGATGAAAAAAGTGGCGTGCATGCCCAGGCTGCGCAGCACCGGCAGCGCCAGCTCGGCGTTGTCGGCATAACCGTCGTCGAAGGTGATGGCCAGTGTGCGAGCCGGCAGCTTGTCTTGCGCAATGAGATCGAGCGCCAGTTCCAGCGGCAGTATGCGAAAACAACGCCGCAGCAACCGCAGGTGGCGCGCAAACGTGCGTTGATCGGGTGCGCCAGGCAGCAGGGGATCGCGTTGATCGAGCACGCGGTGATAGATCAAAATTGACAGGTCGCCCGTCATGGTGCTTCCTTCATGGCTGGAGTGAAGGCGATGGCTGGCGCGTGCTCCATCACCTTGCGGGTGGCCAGCACGGCCGCCATCAGGTAGTACGGCACGTCGTAGTACAGCAGGCTGAGAAAGGCGCCGCCGACGGCAAAGCCGGCCAGGCTGGCTTGTATCATGCGTGCCAGATTACCGGCCCAGGCCAGGTCGGCCACGCCGCGGCTATGGCGCACGATCCACGAGGCCGAACGCCAGGTATGCCAGGCCAGCAGCAGGTAAATCGTCAGTCCGACAAATCCGTGTTCGCCGAGCGCCTGAAAATAAATGCTGTGGGCGGCGTGGATGGCAGTGGGATTCGGCGCATACAGCAGGAAAGTCGATGCTTCGGCGATCTCGAAGCCGCCGCCGAAAAACCGGTCGCAGGCCAGGTTGTATGCCATGTACCAGGCGTTGATACGGCCCATGGCGGAACCGTCGGACTGGTACTCGCTGATGCTGTCCATGCGTGCCCCCCACTGGTCGGGCATGAACAGCAGGGCCAGTGGCGCCAGCAGGAAAATCAGCAAGCCTGTCGCCAGCTTGTTACGGCTTTGCAGCCACATATACATCATCATGGCGCCAATCGCCAGCAAGCCGCCGCGCGAGTAAGAACCCAGCGCCGCCAGCGCCGACAGCAGCATCATCAGGTTCATGCTGTGCCATATCCAGCGCTGCGGGCTGCTTTGCTGCAGATAGCGCATCAGCGGAATGGTCATGATCAGCGCCAGCGCCAGCGCATTGTTATCGCCGATAAAAGTGCCGACCGGTCCCCATACGCGGTCTTCGCCACCGCTGCGCAAGGTAAAAATACCGCCCTTGACGCCGTAGTAGCCCAGCGACAGCGTCAGCACCCAGATCATGCGCTGGATGTCGGCGCGGCTACGGATGACCATCATGGTCACAAGGCTCATCAGCATGATTTTCATGACCTTGTTCCACTGGTTGTAGGCGGCGTCAGGAAACAGCGCAAACAGTGCCGTCACATTCATCCAGACGATGAAGGCGATCAGCGTCAGACTGATGCCGGTAATGGGCAGTTTTTTCGCTTGCTGCGAGACGGCCAGGCTGAATACCGTGGCAACAGCGATGATGAAGGCAAACGGAAACGTGGTGGCGTAGCCCCAGCCCTGGGTGTGCGGATTCATCACGCTGATCCAGATCCACATCAGCACTCCCGTGACCGGATTGCGCAGGATGAATGGCAGGCTGGCGAACACTATGAGGGTGACAAGCAGGTCGCGCATACGGTGGGCAGTTGTTGATTTGGCTCAACTAACCGCTTGAGCGCGTCAGTACACTGGATGCTTACCCTGCAATCTTAGGACAGAGGAGCGGCGCCCTTGTTGACTGTTCTCATGGCCACCTACAATGGCGCAGCGACCTTGCCGCGCATGCTCGATGCCTGTTGCCGGCTGCTGCCGCCTGCGCAGCCCTGGCAACTGGTGGTGGTCGATAACGCCAGCACCGACGACACGCCGGCCATCCTGGCGGGTTACCTGCCACGCTTGCCGCTGCAATGCCTGCACGAAGCCCGGCGTGGCAAGAACTTCGCGCTCAACACGGCGCTGGACAGCCTGACGGCGCCGCTGGCGACCGATGATCTGCTGATCTTTACCGACGACGATGTGATCCCCGATCCTGACTGGCTACAACAATGGGAACGCTGCGCCGCAGACCATGGTGCTTACGCGATTTTCGGCGGCGCCATCTTGCCTGATTGGTCTGCGCCGGCACCGGACTGGCTGCTGCATCACACACCGCTCGGCCTGACCTTTGGCCTGACGGCACCCGGCCTGACGGACGGCCCGCTGTATCCGGGCCTGGTGTGGGGCGCCAATATGCTGCTGCGGAGGCGCCTGCTGGCGCAGGGGGAGCGCTTCGATACCTCAGTCGGCCCTGCAGAGGGCGACTACGCCATGGGAAGCGAGACCGAAATGCTACGCCGGCTGGCGCGCGCCGGCAACGGCGCCTGGCATTGCAGCAGCGCCCGCGTTGCCCATCACATTCGCGCCCACCAGCTCACGCCAGCGTATGCGCTGCAAAAAGCGCGCCGTTTCGGTCGCGGCAAGTATCGACAGGACAGTCCCGGCCAGTTTCCCGAATGGAGGGGCATGCCACGCTGGATGCTGCGCCAGTATCTGGTCCACGCTGGCCGCTGGCTGCTGGCCATCCTGCGTTCGGACGGCACGGCGCGCTGGCGCCAGCGCTGGGAGCTGGCTTATCTGCAAGGCTACTTTCTTGAAGCGTGGCGCACACGCAGGTCGATGCCGGTCACCACACCCCGGGTGCTGGTCACCAGTTATTCGGGCGAACTCGGTGGCATGGAATTGCGCATGGCGCAAGAGGTACGCTATCTGCAGCGAAGCGGTTACGCCGCTACGCTGGCGCTGCGCCCCTTCGATGGATTGGAGCTTTGGAGCCAACGGCTGGCGGCAGAGCAGATCAGCTTAGCGCTATTTGCACCGCCGCTTTTTTTCGAGCAGTGGTCCGGCCGCAGGCGACAGCGGTGGTGCGCGCGCTGGCTGGCGGCACGGCGTTTGCGAGCGTTTCGCGCCGACCTGGTTCACGTGGCGTTTTGCTGGACGCATTATGGCGCCTCCATCTTGTGGCTGGCAGCGCATTGCCGGGTGCCGGCGGTGATCAGCGTGCACAATGCTTTTCCGATGACTGCCATCAGCGCCTGGCATGCGCCGCTGCTGCACCAGGCCTTTTCCGGCGTACGCGGCATTTATGCCGTGTCGGCGTCAGCGCTCAGCCATTTTATGGCGATCTATCAGCCGTATATCGTGGCTGGCACGCGCTTGGCCGTGATCCCTAATCCAGTCGATGTCGAGCGCTTCCAGCCATCTGCCGAAAAGCGGGATGCGGCGCGGCAGCGCTGGAACTTGCCCACTCAAGCGCTGGTGATCGGCGCAGTGGGACGCCTGTCGGAACAAAAACAGCCTGGCGCCGTGATAGCACTGTTTGCGCTGCTGCGCCGGCAGTTTGCCGATCTGCGTCTGGTACTTGCCGGCGGCGGTCCACTTGAGGCGGCATTGCGCGCGCAGGTCGCGCGCATGGGGTTAGGCGACAGCGTGTTATTTACCGGTTATATAGACGACATGGCGGCGCTGATGCCGGCTTTTGACCTGCATATCCTGCTGAGCAAGAACGAGGGCTTCGGCATCGCAACTATCGAGGCGATGGCCTGCGGCGTGCCGGCCATCGCCACCGATGTACCGGGCAGCGCCGATGTGTTGGCCGGTAGCGCTGGCGGAATGCTGGTTCCCGTTGGTGATATCGGGGCGGCACTGCCGGTGCTCGCTGCCTTGCTGGCCGACCCGCTGCGGCGCCGCGCCATGGGATTGGCGGGGCGCAACGAGGCGGTAGCGCGGTACAGCGAGCCATTCGTGGGCCGGAAAGTGCAGGATTTTTATAGCGGGTTGCTGCCATGATGGGCGGCGCGCGGCGGCCGATGCTGGCCTCGTTCGCTGAAAAATACACGCTGCTGATCGTGAATATGGCGGCGTCGATGGTGCTGGCGCGTTTGCTGACACCTGCCGAGGTGGGTGTCTATGCGCTGGGCGCCGTACTGGTGGCGCTGGCGCAGGTGCTGCGCGACTTTGGCGTGGGCGCCTTTCTGGTGCAGGAAAAAACACTGAGCCGTGAAACATGGCGCGCCGCCTTCGGCATCAGCCTGCTGGTGGGCTGGCTGCTGGCCGCGCTGGTGTTTGCCGCAAGCTGGCCGGTGTCCGCCTTTTACAGCGAACCACGCCTGCGGCTGGTGTTGCAGCTCCTGTCCATCCATTTTCTGCTCTTGCCTTTCAGTGCGCTGACCATGAGCTGCCTGCGCCGGCAACTGCGCTTTGGCGCGATATTTACCATTAACGTCAGCCAGGCTTGCGTACAAACATTGTGCGCCATCTGGCTGGCATGGCGCGGACATGGTTACCTGAGCCTCGTGTATGGCGCGCTGGCAGGTGCCATGGCCGGATGGCTGGCCGGCCTGTGCCACCGGCCGCGCCAGTTGCCCTGGTTGCCGGGCTGGCGCGGCATGCGCAAGATATGGCGCTTTGGCGCCGTGGCCACGGGCGGCACCCTGATCGACGAAGCTGGCGTGGCGGCGCCCGAACTCATCATCGGCAAGCTGATGGGCGTCAGCGAGGTGGCTATCTTCGGCAAGGCCACGGCGGTGATCAATGTCTTCAACCTGTTGGTGACGGCGGCACTGTCGCCGGTATTGTTCCCGCTGTTTTCGGCGCAGGCGCGCGAAGGGCACGATGTGCGGCGTGCCTATCTGTTGACGGCGCGCTGCATGACGGCGCTGGCCTGGCCATTTTTCGGCTTCGTCGCACTGATGGCGCCAGCACTCGTGCAGCTGTTGTACGGCGCACAGTGGCTGGCGGCGGTGCCGCTGATTCGCGTGCTGTGTCTGGCCGCAGCCGTGTACAGCGTGTTCAGCATGGCGCGCTATCTGCTGGTGGCGCTGGGCGACGTCAAAGGGCAAGCCCGACTTGATGCCACGGCCGTGCCGTTGCGGATTGCTGCACTATGGCTGGCGGCGCCTTATGGATTGTGGTGGGTGGCGTGGGCGGTAGTGCTGGGGGCGCTGTTTCGCAGCTGGCTGACCTTGCGTGCGTTGCGCCGCCTGGTGGGTTTGAGCGCAGTACTCGACCTGGCTGCGCTGTGGGACGCCGTGCGCCATAGCGCGCTGATCGCACTTGTCAGCCTGTGCGGGCCGTTGGCGGCGTGGCTGTTCATCAGCGCAGGCGCGGCGGCGCAACTGCTGGTCGCCACGCTCGGCGCATTGGTGCTTTGGATTCTGACTGCGGCGTGGTTGCGCCATGAACTGGCCGCCGAGTGCCTGCGCGCCTTCCGCAAGCTGCTGCTCCTGTTGTCGTTGTCGCCCAAATAACCAGCGAGGATATCCGATGCGCATTGGTCTTCTGTCCTATCCCATGCTGTTTCAGCGCGCCGGCGGCTTGCAGGTGCAGGTGCGCGCCACGCTGGCGGCGTTGCAGCAGCTGAATGATCCCGCGCTGGAAGTGTCACTGGTCGATCCGCACCAGCAGCGGCTGGACAGCTTCGACGTCATCCACGTGTTCTCCGCGATTAATGGCAATTACCGCATGCTGGAACTGGCCTCCGAAATCGGTGTGCCGGTGGTGTTGTCGGCGCTGGTGTCGCCTGGCTGGAGCCGTGCCGATGGCGTACGTGCGCGGCTGGCCGACTGTGTGACAGGTCGGCTGACTTCCTGGAACGTGCAGACCAGTTATGCCCAGACCAAGCGCGCCTTGCAACTGGCGCAGACGGTGATTGCGCTCGGCGCGGCGGAAAGCACGGCCATCGTCGAAGCATTCCGCACTGATCCGTCCAAAATCCGCATATTACCCAATGGCGTTGAGCAGCGCTTTTTTCACGCCGATCCGCAGCTGTTCCAGCGCCGCACAGGCATCGTTCAGCCTTTCGTGCTGATGGTGGGCGCGATTTCTCCGTACAAAAACCAGTTGGCCCTGGCGCAGGCGTTAGCCCGGGAAAATCTGCCCGTGGTGGTGGTCGGCGCCGCCCAGCCGCTCCATCACGATTATCTGCATCAGTTGCTGCGCTGCCCGCAGGTGCGCTGGCTGGGCCAGCTCGATCACGATGATCCACTGCTGGCCAGCGCCTATGGCGCCGCCAGCGTGCTGGCGCTGCCCAGCCAGGGCGAGGTGTTTCCGCTGGTGGTGCTCGAAGCGCTGGCGACCGGCACGCCCGCCGTCATGACACGCACCAGCGCCCTGCACCTGCCAGCAAGCGACTTCGCCCTCAAGCAGCTCGCTTTTGACGATATGGCCGCGTGGTGCAGCGCGATCCGGGCGCTGCTCGCCAGCCCGCCGTCAAGACCGGCGGTCAGCGCACTGGTCGAGCACTACACGTGGCGCCGCGTGGCGCTGCAACTGGCCGATTGCTATCGCACGCTGCATACGTCCGCGCAGCATCAGTTATCGCCCCCGGCCAATGCAGCGGAGGCGCGCCGTGCTGTTTAATTCATTCAGCTTTTTGTTCCTCTATCTGCCCCTGGTACTGGCTGGCTACCTGCTGCTGGCGCGCTGGCGTCCTGGCTGGATCGCCGCATGGCTGGCGCTGGCGTCGCTGTTCTTTTATGGTTACTGGGACAGCCGCTATCTGATGCTGCTGCTTGCCTCTATCGTCGCCAATTACTGGTGCGGCCTGAAAATCGCCGGTGCCGGTCCCGCTCGCCAATCCCGTCGCCGCAACTGGTTATGCTGCGCACTGGTCGTCAATCTGCTGCTGCTTGCGTACTACAAGTACGCCAATTTTTTCGTCGATAATCTCGGCCGTGCGCTCGGCGAGCCCTTGCCGTTCCGGGAGGTCGTGCTACCGGTCGGCATCTCGTTTTTTACGTTCACCCAGATTGCCTTCCTGGTCGATTGTTATCGTGGGCTGGCTGGCGAGTACCGGCTGGTGCACTACACCCTGTTCGTCAGTTACTTTCCGCACCTGATCGCCGGCCCGGTGCTGCACCACCGGGAAATGATGCCGCAGTTTGCGCGGCAGTGTCTACAACGCCCGCAGGTGGCCGACATGGCGATTGGCCTGTCGATTTTCGTCGTCGGCCTCGGCAAAAAAGTGTTGCTGGCCGATCCGCTGTCGGTGCTGGTGGCGCCTGTTTTTGCACCGGGCGCGCAGCCGCAGCTGGTCGAGGCGTGGACAGGCGCGCTGGCCTACACCTTGCAGCTCTACTTTGATTTTTCCGGTTATTCGGATATGGCGATAGGCTTGTCGCGGCTGTTCGGCATACGCCTGCCGCTGAATTTTCATTCGCCTTACCAGGCTGCCAATATCAGTGAATTCTGGCGCCGCTGGCATATGACCTTGTCGCGGTTCTTGCGCGACTACCTGTATCTGCCGTTGGGCGGCAACCGCCATGGCGTTGTGCGCCGTTACCGCAACCTGATGCTGACCATGCTGCTGGGCGGACTATGGCACGGCGCCGGCTGGACCTTTGTGGCCTGGGGCGCGCTGCACGGAGTTTATCTGGTGATCCACCATGCATGGCAGGGGAATACCGCACCGCGCTGGTGGGCGCGCGGCCTGACGTTTTTGGCGGTGCTGCTGGCCTGGGTGGTGTTTCGCGCGCCCGATATGGCGACGGCTGGCGACATTCTGCATGCCATGACGGGCGCTAATGGCATATCCTTGCCGCGTGCCTGGGCGCCGCACTTTGCGCCGTATGCCGCGCAGCTGCAGTTGATCGGCTGGCAACCGCTATTTAACGGCATCCGCTGGATCGACGTCAGCGGCATCGCTCTGCCAACGCTGGTCGTGGCCTGGCTGCTGGCCTGGTATGCACCGAACACCCAGCAAATTTTTCACCGTTACGGACCGGCCATTGAGGACTTTGCAGAAAGTCGTCAATGGCGGTGGTGCTGTCACTGGACACCATCGCGGCGTTGGGGCCTGGCGTTGACGCTGCTGTTTCTGTGCTGCGTGTTCAGCATGAATCGCGTGTCCGAATTCCTCTACTTCCAGTTCTGAGCCATGTCCACCATGCCTGCAGTTCTTGCGCATACGCCCGCCCAATGGCGTACCTATGTTTCCATCATTTGCGGCGTCAGTGTCAGCCTGCTGGTGGCGGTGGCAGCGCTCAATTATCACGTCGATCCCTACCTGATCCACCAGTGGGACACGGAAAAGGTGCAGCAGTTGCGTCCCGCACGCGAGAGATTGAGCGCCTGGGGCAAGACCTATGCGCTGGCGCGCTTCCAGCCCGAGGTGGTGTACCTGGGGAACTCGCGCACCGAACTGGGACTGCCGTCCCGCAGCGCGCAGTTTGGCGGTCGCACGGTATTCAATGCGGCGCTGTCAGGCGCCTCGCTGGGCGACGCCATCGCCATGGCCCGTCACGCCGTGATGGTTGGTCCTCCAACCACCGTGGTGTGGGGCATCGATGCACCTTCGTTTACGCTGGAAGCCGGCAATACCGAGTTTGATCGCGCACTGGTAGCGAACGATCGATGGTACTTGCTGCGCCGCCGTCTGATCGACATCGGCCGTGCGCTCACTGTCGATATGACGCTCGATTCCGTCAGGCTGCTGCAAGGTAGCTATGGCGCCGTCTGTCATTCCAGCCTGGCTCTGTACGGCCAGCGCGATGCAGCCTGCGTGCGTGACCGTATCGATGGCTGGGGTGGCACGCGTGCAGCCATCGTGCCGCGTATTCGTGAATTCATCCGTGGCGCAGGACCGGCCAGCGACGCCATGACTGCTTTCGCCGCCAGCATTGCGCAGCTGTGTGAACATCGCGTGCAGCTGCGCGTGTACCTCAATCCCACCCACGCGATGACCATCGATGCCTTGCACCAGGCGGGCAAGGGTGCGGCGATGGCGCACTGGCAGCAGCAACTGGCCGTGCTGTTTGCCGGCCAGCGCGGCCGTGGCTGCGATGCGCGCGTTTATGATTTTTCCGGCTTTAACAGCGTGACCACGGAAGTCATACCGCAGCTTGGCGGCTTTGAGGAGATGCGCTATTACTGGGAGACGTCGCACTACCGTCTCAATGTCGGCAGCATGATATTGGCGCGTATGTTCGGCCAGGGCTCGGCGCCTGATGATTTTGGGGTGGAGCTGGAGCCAGCCACGCTGGCAGCCCAGCAGGCCAGGCAGCAGTCAGCCCGTGCGCTGTACCACCGCGAACAGGCGCAGGCAGCAGCCATGGTCAAAGCGCTGGTGGTAAGTCGTTAAGAGGGGACCGTAGAACCGTGCAGCCTTTTTCACAGGGCAGACTGCTCACGGCGAGGGCAGGGAAGCTGGCATGCCAGCGCTGCAGCGCCAGTTGTTCATCGGCGCGGTCCGCATCGTCAAGAAACACGGCGGCGCCTGGCGCCAGCGCCGTGAACAACAGGGGGCCGGCGGGATAACGGGCCATGCTGCGCATGGCTTGCGGCGGCCCGTCGATCACCAGCAGATCGATGGCGATGGCGGGCGGTATCCCGTCGATGTCGTACCACGGGTAGTCGTCGCCATCGAGCGCGTACGATCGCAATGGCGCATCGATCACCTGCGCCCAGTCCTGCAGGCCGAGCCGATGCAACTCGGTCCGGGTCCGGTTCGCATAGGCGGCATCGTGTTCCAGGCTGTAGACCTTGCCGGCGCCATTGCGCTGAAGGCAACGTGCCAGTACCAGCGTCGATACGCCGCTGCTGCATTCAACTACCACCTGCGGGCGGGCACCGCGCGCATGGCGTGCCAGCGCAAGTAAAAAGTCGGGCGAGGCGGCCCAGCCCCGCGTCGGCGGCAGGCTGTGTTCAAAGGCCAGTTCGGCATATAGTCCATGCAGGGCTTCCAGTTGCTGAAACAGGGCGTGGTGATGGGCGATGCTGCGGTCGTCGGCCTTATGCAACTGGCGCTGCATCTTTCGCAGCTTGTGCCATAGCGCCAGAAATGCTGCCAGTAGCGCGCTGGCGGAGATCATGATGAGCAGGGCAGAAACAGTCATGGCGGACCTTACTGGTAGTGGACGATTTTGCTGGTCACATAGCGATGCTTGCCTGAGGCGTCGCCGGGAATCTGCTCGACCTGTTCAATGTCGATGGCGACGGCCGCGCCGAGGCGGGCATGAAACTGGGCAACGATGCCCTCGCAGGTGGCGGCCGCCAGCGGCGGTGCTGCCACCACCAGGATGCGGGTATGGTCGAGGCTTTCCTGGATGATCTTGAAGGCGCGAACCTGGGGCACGTCACGCAGGATGTAGATCAGGGCCAGACCGTGCATGACGGTGCCATCGTGGGCAACGACGAAATCGGTCGCCCGGCCCTCGATACGTTTTAACAGCGGCAGGCCACGCCCGCACGGACATTGCGTGGTATCGAGGGCGCCGACGTCGCCGGTGGCGTAGCGGATTAGCGGAAAGTCGGCGCTGGCCAGGTGGGTGACGACGATGGCGCCGCTGACGCCAGGCGGCAGCGGCAGTCCTTGCGGATCGACGATCTCCACGATCACATCTTCGGCCGAGATATGTAAACCGCCTTCCGGGCATTCGTGGGCCAGAAAACCGGAATCGCGCCCGCCGTAGCCGTTGGCCACCGGTGCGCCAAAGGCCGTGGCCAGCAGCGTGCGCTGTTCCTCATACAGCCGTTCTGCGGTGGCAAACACCACCTTGACGCCAATGGTGTCGAGTGCGAACTGGCGCATGCGCGCGTGCCGCGCCAGCAGGCACATGACGGACGGATAACCGAACAGCATGGCCGGACGCTGGCGCCGCAGGCGTTCGAGATAGCTGTCCAGCCGTACCGGTGACAGGTCAAACGCTGGTAGCAGCTCGGTGCGCAGCAGGCGATCACGCTGCGCGCGCCAGCGGTCCTGCACACTGAGTTCTATCGGCGAACCCCACATGACCGCTTCGCGGTCGCCGATGTCAACGCCCCACCAGCGGGTGGCGCGCCATTTGGCGGCAACGTCGTGGCTGACGCGCCCTTTGCCGACATAAAAAATCAGCGGTTCGCCGCTGGAGCCGCCCGTGGTCAGGCGCTGCAGCTGGCCGGCAGTCTCGGCGCGGAATGCTTCGCGCTGGCCGTTGATATCGGCCTTGCGCAAAATCGGCAGGCTGCGCAGGTCGCGCAAGGCTTGTACGCGGTGCACATCAAAACCGAGCCGGACGAATTGTTGGCGATAATACGGCACATGGCGACCGGCGTGCAGCAGCAGTGCGCGCAGCCGTTCCAGCTGCAGCGCTTCGATAACGTGCGGGGCCTGCCACTGCGAGTGCTCAAGCTGCAGCAGCAGGCGCCTGCTGTGGTGGCGTTTGAGCCATTCCTGTAGCGGAAACAGCCAGCGCGACACCCAGGCCGTGTAGCCGCGCGCCGGAGGGCGCTTGAGTACGCAGCGGTATTGGGCCAGCAGCAGCGGCGCCACGTGCACCCAGGCATGGCGCTGCGCCTTGGCCAGTCCGCGTCCCGCCAGCCGCCCGGCCAGCGCCTGGTCCGTCAGCAGCGCCTGCATGGCGCTCGCCATTGCCGCCACGTCGCCTGGGGCCACCAGCAGGCCGTCCTCGCCCTCGTGGATCAGATAAGGAATGCCGCCCACGCGGGTGCTTACTACCGGTACGCCGCTGGCCCAGGCTTCCAGTACGGAGTTGGGCATATTGTCGGCCAGGCTGGGGTTGAGCAGCAGATCGGCCTGCCGGTACAGCGCGGCCATCTGTTCATGGCTGGTCTTGCCGGTGAAATGCACGACGTCCTGCAATTGCAGTGCCTCGGCCAGTTGCTCGAGCCGTGTGCGTTCGGGGCCTTCGCCGCAGATCGTCAGGCAGGCGCCAGGCACGCTGCGCCGCAGCAGCATCAATGCGCGTATGGCGCTGGCATTGTCGTACAGCGCTTCCAGGTGGCGCGCCACCAGGATCGAGGCACCACGCTGCGTCCCCGCCGGCGCTGGCTGGAAACGCGCCAGGTCCACCACGTTGGGTACGATGTGCGCCCGCATGCCGTGTAGTTGAAACAGGTCGGCCAAAAAGGCGGAAGGCACGATCAGCGCGTGGGCACGCTGCTGCGTGAGGCGTACCAGCGCTGCGCGCCGCTGCAAAAATGCTTGCGCCTCGCCGCCACGGTAGTTGACGATTACGCCGGCGCCACGCAGCCAGCCGATCCAGATGGCGGGCGCCGCAAACAGGTGCCAGGACCAGCCGGAATTGGCCATTACGTGCAGTAAATCGACGCGGCCGGCCACGTGCCACAGCCGCCACATATAGCTCGGCAGGCGCTGTAGTGCGCGGAGACCGCGCAGCCTGGCGACCCAGCGCGGATAGGGTGGATTCACTTGCACCAGTTCGACCTTGGCGCCTGCCTCGCGCAGCAGCCGTGCCAGTTGCAAGGTCTGGTTGGCGATGCCGCCCGAGGGCGGGGGCAAGGGGCCGACCAGGGCCAGGCGCAGGCCGGCGATGCCGGCCGAGGGATCGCGTGGCGGCGCTTCGCTCATGGCGACACCTGCCGAGTTACTTTATGTGCTTGCTGTTTCGGCGCCAGTTGCTGGTATACCTCGCGGTAGCGGGCGATGCTGCCGGTCCAGCTGCGCTCGCGCTCGGCGTAGGCGCGTGCATGCAGCCGCAGCGCGGGCCAGCTGCTGCGCTGGCCGAGCAGGCGCACTACCTCGCTGGCCAGCGCATTGGCGTCGCCGGCGCGAAACAGCATGCCGGTTTTGCCATGCTCGATCATTTCGCGGTGGCCGCCGACATCGGATGCGACGATCAATTTACCTTGCGCCATTGCCTCCAGCGGCTTGAGCGGCGTGACCAGTTCCGTCACCCGCAGTGACAGGCGAGGGTAGACCAGCACTTCGAGCAGGCCGTAGTAGGCACCGATCTTTTCGTGTTCAATCGGGCCGGTAAACGTGATTCGCCCGGCCAGCCCCAGGTCATTGGTCAACTGGCGTAGCGTCGTATCCTGCGGACCGCCGCCAACCAGTAGCAGATGCAGCGATGGAATCGCCGCCAGCATCTGCGGCAGGGCGCGGATCAGCAGGATCAAGCCCTCGTAGGGATAGAACGAACCGATAAAGCCGATCACCAGCCGTCCGGTCAGGCCCAATTGATGGGCCAGCAGGCCAGCGCCGGCGCTGGCAGGTCTGAACTGTTCAAGATCGACCGCATTGGGAATCACGGTGATACGCTCGGGCGCCACGCCGCGGGCCACCAGTTCCGTGCGCAGGCCTTCGCAGATCGTTGTCACCGCCTGCACGCGGCGCAGCACGTAGTCATCCAGCGCCCGCGTCAGGCGGTAGCGCAGGCCGCCGGCCGGGCTGCTGCCCTGGTCGGCGGCAGCATCTTCCCACAGCGCGCGGATTTCATACAGCACCGGTATGCCGAGTGCACGGCCCACGTGCAGCGCTGCCAACGCATTGAGCGATGGCGAATGGGCATGCAGAATGTCGGGCCGTTCATGCAGCGCCACCTGGCGCAGGCGCCTTGCCAGGCCGACCACCACGGCCAGTTGGCGCAGCACCGGCAGGCGCGTCCACCAGCTGTGCAGGGGCCGCGTGCGAAAAAACTGCCAGCCCGCGACCTGTTCGCCACCGGCAGTATCGGTGCGCAAGCTATCTTCGCTTTCCCTGGCCGGTGCACCGGCCGCATGGCGCGCACTGGTCAGCTGCGCCGTGTGCCAGCCCAGGCGGCGCTGTTGGCGCAAAATGGCGATGGTGCGAAATGCATAACCGCTGTGCAGCGGCAGCGAATGATCGAGAATATGCAGAATACGCCAGCTCATGCTGCCCGCCGTATGGTGGCGTGATCGGGCGCCGCAGTGTGCTGGCGCAGGAATGATGAAAACATCAGCAGCGACCACAATGGCGCACTATGGTCGTGGCGCCCGGACTGGTGCTGTGCCAGCAATTGACCAATGTAGGCGTTATCGAACAGGCCGCAGTCGGCCAAAACGGGATGCTCGAGGCTCGCTTGCAGGCGCGCACGCAGCGGTCCGCGCAGCCAGTCGGCCAACGGCAGCGAAAAACCCATTTTTTTGCGGTATAACACCTCGGCCGGTAAATGCGCCTGCAACGCCTGTTTGAAAATATGCTTGCCCACGCCACCTTGCAGCTTCATTGACGGCGGCAGCCCGGACAGCCA
This sequence comes from Duganella sp., assembly GCA_040508275.1. Classification (GTDB taxonomy): domain Bacteria; phylum Pseudomonadota; class Gammaproteobacteria; order Burkholderiales; family Burkholderiaceae_D; genus Rugamonas. The sequence continues at coordinate 9,283 of JBEVNE010000198.1, read as the reverse complement.
TTCAACCAGCGGATGGTCGAGCAGCGGTGTGCGCACTTCGAGGCCATGGGCCATGCTGGCGCGGTCTACCTTGGTCAGGATGTCCCCGGGGAGATAGGTTTTCAGATCGAGGTACTGCACCAGCGATAGCGCATCGCCGGCAGGGCTGACCGCAGCATGGCGGCGTAGCGCCTCAACCGCATGGTAGCCGCCCAGTGCACTACGCAGCGTAGTGCTGAACAGGCGCCGCCGCATCGCTTCCGGCATGATGGCAACGCTGTGGGCATACGCTTCCACCGTATCGCGCGACAGCGCCTCGAAGGTGGTCTTGGCGCGCAGCGGGCGCGGCGCCCAGTCGGCTTTGGGATACAGGCGCCCCAAAGCGCCAAATACGGGGCGGCGCAGGCCCAGCGGTAGCATTGCGCGCCAGCGCTCTTCGTGCAGATGGCCGCGGTAGCGCCGGTAGCCGGCCAGGTTTTCATCGCCGCCATCGCCCGACAGCGCCACCGTCACGCGCTGGCGCGCCAACTCACACACGCGGTAGGTCGGCAGCGCCGAGCTGTCGGCGAACGGTTCATCGTAGAGCCGGGCCAGTTCGTCGATGAGGTCAGCGTCATGCTGTTGCACGGTCTGGCAATGGTGGGAGGTGTGGTAGCGCTTCGCCACCATGCCGGCGTAGGCCGATTCATCAAAACGCCGGTCATCGAAAGCAATCGAACACGTATTGACTGGCTGCTTTGAATATTGCGCCATCATGGCCACTACGGCGCTGGAATCGACCCCGCCGGACAAAAAGGCTCCCAGCGGTACCTCGGCCACCATGCGCAGTTCGACCGCTTCGCGCAGGCGGGCCAGCAGTTCTTCCGCGCTGTCGCGCTCACTCGCCTGTTTGATTCCGGCGGCTGGCTGAAACGGCACATCCCAGTAACGCACGGGCGCTGCCAGTGCGGCGCCTTTGCGCAGCAACAGCGTGTAGCCGGGTTCCAGCTTGCGTACCTGGCGCAGGATGCTGCGCGGTTCAGGAATATAGCCGTAGGCGAAATAGTCCTCGACTGCCAGCAGATCGATGTCGCGCCGCAGTTGCGGGTGCAATAGCAACGCCTTCATCTCGGAGGCAAACAGCAGCTGGCCATTGTCGAGCAGGGCGTAATGCAAAGGTTTTACGCCGAGGCGGTCGCGCGCCAGAAACAGGCATTGCTGGCGCCGGTCCCACAGGGCAAACGCAAACATGCCGCGAAACTGCTCCACGCAGCGCACGCCCCATTGTTCCCATGCGTGGACGATCACCTCGGTGTCGCAATGCGTGCGGAAGATGTGCCCAAACTGTTCCAGCGTGCGCTGGAGCGCGGAAAAATTATAGATTTCGCCGTTGAAGACCACGGCGATGCTGTGGTCTTCGTTGAACAGCGGCTGCTGGCCACCCGCCAGGTCGATGATGGCCAGGCGCCGATGGCCCAAGCCTATGCCGGCTTCGCAATGCAGGCCGCTGCCATCGGGGCCGCGATGGCGCTGGCAATCGGTCATCAGGCGCAGCAGGTCGGTATCAATCACGCTATGCTGCTGCAAATCGAATATTCCAGCGATGGCGCACATGGTCATCCTTTCGTGGCGTTGGGAGGAAGTCGAGGTGGAGGGGAAGGGGGATTCGTGGTATCGGCGTGCAGCAGCCGGTCATACACGGCAAGGTAGGCCTTGCTCATGGCGTCCAGGCTGTGATGCTCGATCACGCGCCGGCGTCCACGGTCGCCGTGCAGGGCAGCCAGGCCCGGCACCCGTTGGTAGGAGCGGATGGCGTCGGCCAGCAGCGCTGGCTGGCCCGCTGGCGCCAGCGCGCCGTTCCAGCCGTTGTGCACCAGTTCAGGGTTACCACCGACGCTCGTGGCCACCACCGGCAGGCCGCTGGCCATCGCTTCGAGGATGGTGTTGGAGGCGCCTTCGGCGCACGATGGCAGCACGAACACGTCGAAGCTGCGCAGCAGCGCGGCGATATCGTTGCGGGCTCCGGGCAGCCAGGCCAGGTGCGCCAGGCCAGCCTGCTGCAGCAGGTCCAGGCACTGCTGGCGGCAAACGCCGTCGCCAGCGATGATCAGGCGCAGTTGCTGGCCTGCCAGCTCGTTGGCTTTGGCCAGCAGCACAAACGCCCGCACCAGCGTCAGATGGTCCTTGATGGCGGCCATGCGGCCTACGCTGCCAATGACAAAACAGCGTTCGCCGATAAAACCCGGCGGCCCCACTGCCGCACGCGGACCCAGGCGCGGGTGAAATTGCACTGTATCGACGCCATTGCAGATGTGCGTGACCTGTTGCGGCGCCACGCCGATATATTCGATCAGCCAGTCGTGCAAATCCCGGCTCACCGCAATAAAATGCCCGATCAGGGGTTTTAATAGCCGGCGTAGCAGGCGGTAGCGGCGCTTGCTGCCGTCAGGGTCTTGCAGGTCCCGCCCATGCTCGCCGTGTACGCGCAGGCGTACGCCGGCGGCGGCGGCGAGCAACTGGCCTTCGATGGTGGACAGGTTGCGTGTGTGGAGCAGCGCCGGCTGCAAGTGTTTGAGTACCTGGTACAGGCGCAGGTAGTGGCGCCAGTCCTTGCCGGCGCGCTTGTGCAGGTCGATGATTTGCACACCATCGCGGGCGATGCGCTCAGCAAATATGCCATGGCCATCCAGGCAGATGATGGCGTGGCGATAGCGTCCGGGTGGCATGGTGTTGATCAGATTGATCAAGCCGTTTTCCAGGCCGCCCATGTCAAGGCGGTGCACCAGATGGGCGATCAGCGGCGCCGTGTGTGGCCGATCAACGGGCGCCGGCATCGTGCAATCCCTGGGCGATGGCCGGCCACATGGCGTCCAGCAAGGCCGTCATGGCTTGCCGGGCTGCGGGGCGTTCGTGTTCTTCGTCATAGGCTGTGGCAACGACGATTTCGGCCGCGCTTTGATCAACGCCGAGCAGCTTGCTCCTGGCCAGCATCAGTTTGAGCCACACCGGGCTGGCTGTATCGCTGCCTTGCTGACGGTACCAGCGCCATACCAGCAACTTGACGCTGGCCGATTGCTCCACGCTTTCGCGCACGCTGAGCAGTTTCCCGCCGATGTAGGCCTGGTGCTGGCCGAGCGGCGTTTCGTGCCAGCGCTGCTGGCCTGTCGCTGTGGTGATGCGCGGTACCGGGGCCAGCAATTCGGCATCTTTCTGCTGGCTGACATACCAGGTCAGTTGCAGGGAAATGCTACGCCGGCCATCGTGGAAATTGGCTGACCAGCGCTGTGGTGTTCCTAGATGTAGCGCCTGCCAGTCACCAGCCTGCATGGGCGCTGTACGCCATGGCGCTGGCGGTGCTGCCAGTTGCAGCGTTCCGGCGGCCATGGCAGGCGCCTGGAGCGCTGTCAGCAGTCTTTCCGCGCTCGGCCAGATGGCGGTCAGCGCGATGACAGCGCTGGTGATCGCCAGCACCCCGTATTTTCCAGCGATCCGATTGGCGCTGTGGACGACCGGCAGCGATAAAGGCGCAGCGCCTTCTTCGACCTCGCGCCAGCGCCCCCCGCACCAGAACAGCACAGCGGTCACGATGCCAAAGAATAGCGAGCCATACACGAGGTGATCGATACCGATTGCCAGTGTCATGTCGCTCCAGTGACCGATCAGGATGATCATGGCTGCCCGCATGCCATTGGCGATGATGGGTAGCAGCAGCGAGATGGCGATGAAGACGGCACGGCGTTGCCAGCTCCGATAGGTGATGAAGGCGTATACGGCGCCCAGCGCCAGCGAGGCAATCAGGTAACGCAGTCCGCTGCACGCTTCCACCACCGACCAGTTGCCGGTAGGTAGTGTCAGGTGATTGTTTTCGCGGAATACGGGGATGGCAAACAGGCGCAGTATCCATACGCAGCAACTGGTGGTGAAATCGATCAGCGGTGCAATCAGCACTTCGCCGAATGGGACTGCCAGTAACAGGTAGAACAGTGGGAAGGCAATGGCACGGCTCCAGGCAATGCCCATCACCGCCACCACGGTCATGATCAGCATCAGCACCAGGCAAAGCTGATGCAGTACCTGCACGTGGGCCAGCCGGGCCAGCAGCCAGACCATGCCCAGCAGCGCCAACGGCAGCAGTGCCAGGGGGGCAGGGCGTAGCGGCAGCAGCGCCAGCTGGTGGCGCTGGCGCCAGGCAAGCCAGCAGGCGATCGGAACGATCACAAAGCCATGGGCAAAAGTGGCTGAGCGACGCCAGACCTCGACCATCGACAGCGCGCTGGCATGGCACAGCAGCAGTAGCGCGGAGATCGACACAAGCAGCGCCACAGCCGTCTGCTGGCGGTCTGCCACATCAACGTCGCTGTGGCGGTGTGGCTCCGCGCAGGCCGGCTTGCTGCTCATGGCTGCTGCTCCGACAGAACATCTTCAACGCCAAGTAGACGGCCCAGCCGCTGCAGATTGGTGTTCCATTGATAATCGCGCAGCACGCGCTGGCGGGCGGCGATACCGAGCCGGCCTGGCATGTCGAGCTCACGCCCTGCATGGGCAATGAAGGCTTGCGCATCGCCTGCCACCAGCACTTCCGTGCCGGCGATAGCGGAAATGCCTTCCAGCGCCGCCGGCGTGGCAATGACGGTTTTCTGCATGGCCATCGCTTCCAGCACCTTGCTTTGCACGCCACGCGCCAGCCACAACGGCGCCACCGCCAGCGCCGCATGACGCAGATACGGTCGCACATCGGCGACGTTGGCGTGCACGTACACACCGGGCAGACGCGCCAGCGCCAGTGCCTGGATGCAGGGACGGGCGCCGACGATGTGAAAGCTGGCCGGGCGCGGGTGCTGGCGTAGCGCCGGCAGCACCTGTGCGGCAAACCAGGCTACGGCCTCGACGTTGGGCGGATAGTCGAGCACCCCGGTAAACACGATGGCCGGATCGGCGGGATACCGGGCATAGGGATTGTGCGGCGCCATGTCAGCGGCGTCGTGACTGAAATAGGCGCTGTCCACCCCCATGTTGACGTAGTCGATATGCGCTGCCGCCGCAGGCGCACGCTCTCGCAATAGAGCCGCTTCGGCGGGCGACACCAGTACCGTGTGATTGAATTGTTCGGCAATCTGGCGTTCGTGAGCGCCGAGGCGCTGTGCTTCTCGCCGGTAAAGCGGGGCCATCGGCCATGGCTGCTGCTGCGCATAAGCGCGCCATTTTTCGGAATCGACATCGACCAGGTCCATCACCCGCAGCAGCGGGCCATGGCGGGTTGACGGCGGCAGGTATTGCCCCATCGGTCCGGAAAACGCCAGCGCCGTCGTGATGCGGTGTTGGGCGAGGGTGTCGCGCACCCAGCGCTGCATTGCGCGGTGGCGGTAATAGGCCACGCTGAGCGCTTCGCCGGTCAGCAGGGCGCGCGCGCTCCAGCAGCGTGCGCGGCGCACCGGCAGCGTGATCAGGCAGTTGCTGGCGCAGGCGCAGAGTTCCGGTGCAGCGGCGTGGCGCAGATCGTCCTGCTGGTCGATGAAAGCGCCCAGGTGCACGCGAAAGTACTGTTGCAGATAGCGCAGCATATGATAGGCGCGTATCTTGTCGCCCTTGTTGGGCGGGTAGGGGATGCGGTGTGTGAGAAACAGCAGATCGCGCATGATGGGTATCTCTAGCCGAGCTGGCGCACAAGGTGCGGACCGATTGCATTGGCCAGCGTGCGCGGCAAGTGGCGCCAGGCGCGGATCAGCAGTTGATAGCGCGGATTGAGCGGTTGCAAATCTCGCAGCACGCTGGCACGCACCAGCTGGCATTCGTAATGCAATGGCTGCGGCGTGAAACCCCAGTTTTTTTTGAAGGCATAGGAGCCCGTGCCGACCTTGCTGCGGCCAAAGTCGAATAGCGTGCTGCCGGCCAGGCAGGCGCGGCGCATGACTTCCCAGTACATGAAATCGTTGGCGGCCAACTGGCGCGCCAGCGTGTCGCCGCCGCCGTAATAAGGCAGGATCTGTCGGCGAAAGTGAAAACTCAGCACTGCGCTGACTGCCTTGCCGCCATGTTCAACGCTGAGCACCTGGCAAGCATTGCCAAAGGTATCGGCAACACAGCGAAAGTAGCGGCGGCTGAACATCGGTGTACCTAGCCGGTGCACGCTGGCGGCATAACAGTCGTACAGGCGCCCGGTGTCGCTGTCGATGCTGCTGCGCAGCCCGGCAGCGATGCCCTTGCGCACCATGGCGCGCTGTTTGCGCGGTAGTGCCAACAGGTTGCTGTCCGGATCGGCCAGCAAGTCCTTGCGAAACGTCGCGTACAGCGGGTTGCTGTGCCAGTCGGCATGACGCGGTTCCAGCTGGCGGTATTCCAGGTGATCAACCGCCAGACGCTGCGCCAGCGCCTGGGCTTCGCGGTCGAGGCAATCGGCGGCCGCAGCATCGTCGGCGACGATGCCGCCGTACACGCAAAATGGCAGCGAACACAGGGTATTGCCGAACAGTGCGCTGCGCACTTGCGCCAGCGGCAAGATGCCGCGCAACTGGCCCGCGCTTTCGGCATACAGAAACCAGGTCTGGTGGCCGAAATGGTTTTCCAGAATGTGCTGCCAGCCGGCACGGTGAAAAAAAGTGGCCTGCGGGTGGCGCATCACAAACGCATCCCAGCGCTCACGGCTGCTGCTGTCCATCAGGCCGATGGTCAGTGGATGGCCCACCTGTGGTGCGAACGTTTGCATGATCGGTAGATGCTCCAAAAAACAGCGTATCGATACGGCCCCAGTGGAAGTCGCCCAGCAAGCGTTCGAGCCGTGCTTCCATGCGGTGCAGGTTCAGGTAGTGGCGAAAACGGGTTTTGCGCGACAGTCCCGCCAATGCCGCGGGGCGCGGTTGGCCTGGGTCCAGCTCCCAGGGGTGAAAATAGAATATGCCAGTGCGGCCGTCGTGGGAGTTGATGCGGCGCAATCCCCACCGCGACACGATGTACGGAAGCAACCTGAAGTAGCCGCCGCCACCGGCCGGCAGGTTGCGCCCGAACATGCGCACGGTGCTAACTGGCAGTTCCCACAAGCTATCTACGGGTTGCCAGGCAAAGCGCGGACTGTCGGGCATGCCGTAGTGGTCGTGGTGTATCGGATAGACGCTGGAACTGTAGCGGTAGCCTGCTTGCTGCAGGCAGTCGAAAGCCCACAGGTTGCCAGCGCCGATGGAAAAGCTGGGCGCCCGGTAGCCGCGCACGGGCTGGCCGGAAATGTCTTCCAGCAGGTGCTTGCTGCGTACAATATCTTCCATGAAATCCTGGCGCGACTGGCTGCTGGCGCGCTGGTGGGCGTAGCCGTGGCTGGCCAGTTCATGGCCGGCGCCGACAATGCGCCGCACCATGCCGGGATAATGCTCGGCGCTCCAGCCCAGCGTGAAAAAAGTGGCGTGCACCCGGTGGCGTTCGCACAGCGCCAGTACGCGTTCGATATTGCCCTCCACGCGTGGCGTCTGCGTGGACCAGTCGGCGCGGGCAATATGCTGCTCGAAGGCGGATACCTGAAAATAGTCTTCGACGTCGATGGTCAGCGCATTATGCTGTGCGGTGTCAGGCAAAGTGAGGGGCTTTGGCATGGCTGACCTCATCCATGCCTGGGCTGGCGCCGCACCAGCCAGCGGCCGATGATGGCGGCAATCCGTTCGGCGGCGTGGCCATCCCAATATTGGGGAATGCGGCCGGCCTTGCCGCCGTAGCGCAGGATGTCGCGGCTGAGCGCAAGGATCACCGACGGATCGCGCCCGGCAATCGCATTGCTGCCTTCGGTGACCGTAATCGGCCGTTCGGTATTGTCGCGCAGGGTCAGGCACGGTACGCCCAGCGCCGTGGTTTCTTCCTGCACACCACCGGAATCGGTGAGCACCATGCGCGCATCCCGCATCAGGCTCAGCATGTCCAGATAGTCGAGTGGCCGCAGGCAGGCCAGCTGCGGCGCGTCGAGCAGCTTGGCCAGCCCGTGCTGTTCTATCATGGCGCGCGTACGCGGATGCAGCGGAAACAGTACCGGCAATTGCTCGCTCAGTTTCACCACGGTTTCCAGCAGGGAACGCAAGCGCTGCCCATCATCGACATTCGAGGGGCGGTGCAGCGTCAGTAAAGCATACGGTGCACCGGTAGCAAAGAACCCGGCCAGATTAGCGCTGCGCAAAACCTGCTCGACTGGCGGTGCTGACGGCAGGCGCTGGCGCAAGGTGTCGATCATGACATTGCCGACAAAGTGGATGCGCTGCGCCGCCACGCCCTCGCGCAGCAGGTTGCTGGCGCCGCTAGCCTCGCTGGTGAACAGCAATTCCGATAACTGGTCGGTCAGCAGGCGGTTGATTTCCTCGGGCATGGTGCGGTCGTTGCTGCGCAGGCCAGCCTCGACGTGCAATACCGGGATCTGCATTTTTGCGGCCGTCAGCGCGCAGGCCAGCGTGGAATTGACGTCGCCGACCACCAGCAGCGCCGCCGGTGCGGCCTGCGCCAGCACCGGCTCGAAGCGCTGCATGATGGTGGCAGTTTGCTGTGCATGGCTGGCCGATCCGACGTCGAGGCGGACATCGGGCGCGGCGATCTCGAGCGTCTTGAAAATGTCGCTGTCCATATCGGCATCGTAGTGCTGGCCTGTGTGCACCAGCAGCGGCTGGGCCGGGCTATCGGGTTGGTTCAGTGCACGCAGGATCGGCGCCATTTTCATCAGGTTGGGACGGGCGGCAACCACGCAGACGATGCGTGGACGAGATAAAGTCGTCATGCTGGAACTCCTTTAAAACGCCATCGTGAGGGCGGCGCTGACGCCGTTTTCTCGATAGTCACCACCGGCATTGCTGCCATGGCGGCTGTGGCGCAGGTTGAGGTCGGCGCGCAGGCCGGGCCGTAGTTGATGCTCGAGACTGATCGCCAGCACGCTGTTGCGGTCGCGGCGCGACGTGCTCAGCGATCTGGCGCGGCTATGACTGGCGCCGGCGTTCAGGCTGCTGCGCGCCGACAGGCGCCAGTTCCAGCCCAGTTGTGCTGAGCTCTGACGCGTGCGGTCTTCGCGCGCCAGTGCATCGGGGCCGGTCAGCACGCTGTCGATGGCGCTGCTGGTCTGCGCCACGCGCTCGGTGCGCGCCAGGTTAAAGGCCAGCGCCCCACGCGCGCCGCTGTACACGCTGGCCAGGCGCAGGGATTTTTGCAAATAGTAGCGATGGCTGAAAACATTTACGTTGCCGTCCATGCCCAGCATCTGCGACATCAGCAGGAATAGCTGGATGCTTTGTCGGCGTTTTTGCGGGTCCGGTATCCTGGTTTCCCACAACTGGAACAAAAAATCGCCAAGACCGGCGGGCGGCACGCTGAA
>JBEVNE010000156.1:0-16106 GCA_040508275.1 Duganella sp. | reverse complement strand
CTCGGCGGCCTCGGTGCGCGTGCGCTCGGCCACCTCGAGCACCAGCTGGGGGTTCGGTTCGGTCAGCTCGGCGGGGCGGGGGGCCCCCCGCACGTCGAGTTCGCGCGACAGCTTGAGCAGATCGGCCTCGGCCTGCTGGCGTGCCGTAATATCCGAAAACACGCCAATATAGCGGCTGATGGCGCCCTGCTCGTCGCGCACCGTGGTCAGCGATAGTGCCGCCACGTACGTGCTGCCGTCGCGGCGCCGGTTGCGTACCTCGCCCTGCCATTTGCCATAGCTGTGCATGCAGCGCAGCACCTCGTTCTGGAAGCCTGCCGGATTGGCGCCGTGCTGTTCGAGAAAGCGCGGGTGGCGGCCCAGCGCTTCTTCCACCGGGTAGCCGGTCAGTGCGACAAATGCGCGGTTGACCGAGATGATGTCCAGGTTAACGTCGCACACCAGCACGCCCTCCTCCATGCTGTCGAGCACCTGGAACGCCTGGCGGCGCGCCGCTTCGCGCACATCGGCGCTGCCGATATCGGTCAGGATCATGCGGCAGCTGCCGGCCAGCGCATCGAGGTTGGCTTCAATGTGCACGCGCAGCGGCACATCGTCGCCGCGCGGATCGAACAGCGGCACTTCCAGCACGCTGCGCTGGCCATGCTCCATCAGCTCGATCAGAAAACGGCGCAGTGCAGCCTGCGCCTGCGGCGCCACGAACTGCTCGAAGCGCTTGCCCACCAGCGCCTCGCGCCGGTAGCCGAGCAGCTCGCCGGCCGCGTGGTTGGCGCGGGTGATGGCGCCGCTGGCATCGAGCGACAGATAGCCGGCCGGCGCCTGGTCATACAGCGCCGCATAGCGGTTGCGCCCGGCCTCGGCCTGATCGCGTTCGGAGGCGATGTCGGCCAGCGCCATGCTCTGCATATCGAGCTCGATCTGGCTCACCTGCAGTTCGTGCCAGTGGCGCAGCGTGTCGCTGTCGGCGCCCAGCGGCGGCATCAGGCCCGAGGTGGACAGGGCCGCCACAGCATGTTCGGCCGCCTCGCGCAGTTCGTCGTGCCGGAGTTGCGGACGCTGCGGCTTGTTCATCTTATTCCGCCGCGCGCTGCATCGAGCGCAACTGGGTTTCCAGGAGTTTCGATTCGGTGATATTGATAAAAGTGACCACCAGTCCATCGATGACGTTTTCCACCGTGCGATAAGGCCGGATGCGCACCGTGTACCAGCCGCCGCTGCGCGTGGGAATCTGCTTTTCGCACACCACCAGCGTGCGCAACACTTCAAGCCCGTCCGCTTCCAGTTCCGGGTATTCCAGGTCGTTGACGATATCGCCGAGCGGACGCTGGACATCGGTCGGTATCAGCTTGTAGATCTGCGTGGTCTTTTCGGTAAAGCGGCGGATGCGCAGCGTGTTATCGAGGAAGATGGTGGCGATATCGGTGCTGTTGAGCAGATTTTTCATGTCGCCGTTGACCATCGACAGGTCATCCACCTTCGACTGCAGCTCGGCGTTAACCGTGTACAGTTCTTCGTTGAGCGACTGCATCTCCTCCTTGGAAGTGGTCAGTTCCTCGTTGGTCGATTGCAGCTCTTCGTTGGTGGACTGCAGTTCTTCGTTGGCCGACTTGAGTTCCTCGCGCGAGGCCTGCATTTCGTCGCGCACGGCCTGGATTTCCAGGCGGGCCTGCGCCAGCTGCTGCTCCAGTTCCAGCAAACGCGGATTGCTCGAACGCGAACGGCGCCGCTCGGGCGGCAGCGGCAGCGTGGTAAAGGTCACCATCACCGTGCCGGACAGCGGACCGCTTTCCGGCATGGCTTCGGCGGTCAGGTCGAGCGCCTGGGTGGGTTTGCCGCTTTCATCGCGCTGAATCAGACCGTGCACCGTGATCATTTCTTCGCCATGGGCGGCGCGCTTGAGCAGGTCGGCCAGTTCGTGGCGCAAGCCGTCGCGCGCCATGGCATGAATATTCCAGTTGGCCTTGCCGGCGGCAGGTTCCAGGTAGGCGCCGGTGCGGCCGTGGATATACAGGATGTCGCCGTGCGTATTGAGCAGCACCGCGGCCGGCGCATGCTTCTTGAGCAGCAGTTGCTCGACCTGGGTTTGCAGATTTCCGTTCATGGATGGATTGGTAGGTTCGCTGGCGGAAGAAATCGACACGCTGCTGACACGGGTCGGAAAATAGTTGGCAACGCGGTGTATCGAGGCGTCGAGACGGCGGTAAATGCGGCCGGTGCCGGGCATGGGCGCAAAAAGTTCATTGAAGTGGCCGGGCGTATCGGCACTGCCCAGCATCAGCATACCGCCATTCTTGAGCGCGTAGTGAAACAGCGGAATCAGCTGTTCCTGCAGCTTGGCGGTAAAGTAGATCAGCAGGTTGCGGCAGCACAGGATATCGAGCTTGGTAAACGGCGGATCGGAAATCACGTTCTGGCGCGCGAAAATAATCGTATTGCGCACGTCCTTGCGAATACGGTAGCCGCCTTTTTCGGCCGGCATGAAATAACGCTGCAGCCGTTCGACCGAAACATCGCCGGCAATGCCGGCGCCGAATACGCCCTGGCGCGCGCGGTCGATGGCGTCGTCATCGAGGTCGGTGGCGAAGATCTGCAACGTGTATTGCGCATTCGGGCGCAGCTGCTCAAGCACTTCGCTGAAGGCAATCGCCAGCGAATACGCTTCCTCGCCGGTCGAACAGGCCGGCACCCAGGCCTTGAAGGCAGCGCCGCCCGGATGCTCGGCCAGCAGTTGCGGCAGCGCCGTCGCCATCAGGTAATCCCACACGCGCACGTCGCGGAAAAAACTGGTAACGCCGATCAGCATTTCCTTGAACAGCAGTTCGATTTCGCTGGTATTCTCGCGCAGGAACAGCACGTAATCGGCCAGCGAGGCGCACTGGCGCAGTTTCATGCGGCGGTCGATCCGGCGCAGCACGGTGCTGAGCTTGTAATCGGAAAAATTCGCGCCGGTCTGATTCAGCAGCAACTGGAACAACTGCTGCAAGGCGTTGCGCTGCGCCGTCGCCTGCGCCAGCAAGCCGCTTTCATGGCTGTTCCACCAGGTCGCTATCTGTCCCGCCAGTTCGCCCGGCAGCGCAATAATGTCCACCACGCCGGCGGCAATCGCCGCCGCCGGCATCGGGTCGAAGCGCGCCGACGATGGCCGCTGCGCCAGCGTCAGGCCGCCAGCCTCGCGTATGGCGCCCAGCCCGATGGCGCCGTCGGCCCCCATGCCCGACAACACCACGCCGACCGCGCGTTCGCGTGCATGCAGGGCCAGGGCGCTGAAGAAGATATCAATGGGGAAGCGGAAGCCGCGCGCACCGGCAGCGGGCAGCACGGCAAAGCGGGCGCCGTCAAAACCCAGGTCGCGGTTGGGTGGAATCACGTACACATGATCAGCCAGAATTTCCATGCCATCGACCACCTCGGCCACTTTCATGCGGGTGACGCGTTGCAACAGTTCGGGCAGGATGCCGCGATGGAGCGGGTCGAGATGCTGCACCACCACGTAAGCGAAGCCGCTCGACGGCGGCACGCTGACCAGAAATTCGCAGATCGGGTCGAGGCCGCCGGCGGAAGCGCCGATGCCCACCACCGGCGGCGATGCATCGCTGGCGCGCGCCACCGGGTTATCGGCGGAAGCGGTGGAGGTAGCGGCAGCAGTAGCAGTAGCGTCGGCGGAAGGGCTTCGTTTGGTCATCGTGGCATCAAGCCGGTCGGGTAAGCCAGCGCAGTGCCACCCGCAAGCAGGATGGATGGCCTTTGTTTGTATCTTGTCAGAAGATTATACAAAGGAGCGGCGCAAAAACCAAGAACATGCGAACTCAACAGTAAAGGCCCCTGCGCCTGCTTTCCAACACCCTTCTACGCCCTACTTTGCTGGATTGTCCGTACCAACATGCCAGCCGCCGCCCAGCGACTGGATCAGCGCCACGGCGGTGGTCTGGCGGTCGGCCATGGCCTGCACCAGGGCGCGGCGCGCTGCCAGTGCGGTGTTCTGGGCGTTGACTACGTCGCTGTAACCGACCTGGCCGGCGCGGTAGCGATTGAGCATCTGCGCCTCGACCTGGTCGGCCGCTTCGGAAGCTTCGCGGCGCAGATCCTGCTGCAAGGCCAGCGCGCGCGTGGCCGATAGCTGGTTTTCCACGTCGGCAAAGGCAGTCAGCACGGTCTGGCGATAGCTGGCAATGGCGGCATCGCGCGCGGCTTCCGATCCGGCCACGCGGGCCTTGATGGCGCCAGCGTCGAACAGCGTCTGCGCCGCCGACAGGCCCAGCGACCACAGGTTGTTGGAAGCGTTGAACAAGCCTGAAGTGGCGTTCGAGCCAAAACCGTAGGCGCCGCTCAGGGTCAGGCTGGGGAAATAGGCCGAGCGCGCAATGCCGATCTGCGCATTGGCCGAGGCCACCCGGCGTTCGGCGGCGGCAATGTCGGGCCGGCGCTGCAGCAGCGTCGAAGGCACGCCGGTCGGCACGTCCGGCACCGTCACGTTCCACGGCGAGGGGGCAATCGCAAAATCGCTGGCGGCGCGTCCCAGCAGCACGGCAATCGCATGTTCGAGCGTGGCGCGCTGGCGCGTCAGCGAGACCTGGTCGATGCGGGCGTTAGCCAGCTGCGTCTGCGCCTGCAGCAAGTCGGACCTGGCGGTGACGCCGGCCTCGAAACGGTTGCGCGTGATCTGCAGCACGCGCTCATAGCCTTCGGTGGTGGCGTCGAGCAGCGCTTTCTGGGCGTCGGTCATGCGCAGCGAAAAATAGTTGGCAGCCAGCTCGCCCTGGGCTGACAGCCGAGCCGCCGCCAGGTCGGCGGCGCTGCCCTGCAAGCCGGCTTCGGCACTGCTGGCGCCGGCCCTCAGGCGGCCCCAGATATCGGGCTCCCAGCTGGCGCCCAGGGTGCTGCGGTACTGGCTGGTGGTCTCGGTATTGCCGCCGCCACCGGCTCGGTTGGCGCTGGCCGACAGGTTCAGCGACGGGAACAGGGCGGCGCGCTGTTCGGCCACCAGCGCCCTGGCCTGCGCATAGTTGGCAGCAGCCACCGCGACGTTCTGGTTATTGACTTCGATGCTGCGCGCCATCTCGTTGAGCTGCGCATCGCCAAACAGTTCCCACCACGGTCCGCGTTCGAGCATGTCGGCCGGCACGGCGGCGGTCCAGCCAGCGGCGATTTTTTCCGCCTCGGGTAAAGCTTCCTTGAAGGCGGCGGGCGCCGGCGTGGCCGGCACCTGGTAAGCGGGCCCCACCGCGCAGCCGCTGGCCAGCAGCGCGGCCGTTACGGCCAGCGCCATCGGCATAGTGGAGAAATATGGTGCGTGTTTGCTCATGGTGTGATCGGCGCAGCAGTTGCCTGCTCGCCGTGAATTCTGCTCAATTGTTGTTCGGAAGGGCCGCGACGACGCAGCTTGTCCATCAGGATATACACCACCGGCGTGGTAAACAGCGTCAGCAACTGGCTGGCAATCAGCCCGCCGACGATGGTCACACCGAGCGGGCGGCGCAGCTCGGAACCTTCGCCAAAGCCGATTGCCAGCGGCAGCGCGCCCAGCGCGGCGGCCACGGTGGTCATCAGGATCGGCCGGAAGCGCAGCAGACAGGCTTCGCGCACCGCTTCGTAGGGCGTGAGTCCGCGCGAACGCTCGGCTTCCAGCGCAAAGTCGATGATCAGAATGGCGTTCTTCTTGACGATACCGATCAGCAGGAAGATGCCGATCAGCGCGATCGTCGAAAACTCCATCTTGAATACCATCAGCGCCAGCACCGCCCCTACCCCGGCCGACGGCAGCGTGGTCAGCACCGTCACCGGGTGCACCAGGCTTTCGTACAGGATGCCCAGCACGATGTAGATCACCACGATGGCGGCCAGGATCAGCGGCCACAGCGCCTTGTTGCTGTCCTGCGCCGTCTTGGCCGAACCCTGGAAGCTGCCGCGCACATTGTTCGGCAAACCGATCTGCGCTTCCGCCTCGGCGATCTGGGCGGCGGCGTCGGACAGGCTGGCGCCCTCGGCCAGGTTGAAGGCGATGGTGGTCGACAGCTCGCCGTCCTGGTGATTGATCGAGGTGGCGGTGGAACTCTCGGCAAAGGTGGCGATTGCCGACAGCGGCACCATGGTGGTGGCCGAGGTGCTGAGCGCCGAACCCGATGAAGCGTCGCGCACCGCCGGCGCCGCAACATTGGCCGCCAGCCCGGTACCGGCGCCGGCGGTTGCCGCACTGCTGCTACCGCTGCTGCCGCTGCTGCTGCCGCCGCTGCCGGTGGCCGCCGTGGCCACGCTGGCCGTCGGCGCCCCGCTCGGATTGGCGGAAGTTGGCGACGGCAGGCCCTTGGCCGGCACATACACATCCTTCAACGCTTCCGGACTGCGCGAGTATTCGCGCGCCACTTCCATCACCACGTGGTACTGATTGACCTCGTCATAGATGGTGGCCACCTGGCGCTGGCCGAAGCTGTTGTACAGGGCGCTGTCGATGTCGCGCGCGGTAATACCGAGCCGCGAGGCGCTGTCCCGGTCCACCGTGACATAGGTTTCCACGCCGTTCTCGGCCTGGTCGCTGTCCACGTCGATCATGGCCGGCTGCGCCTTCATGGCATCGGCCAGTCGCGTCGCCCATTTTTTCAGGTCGGTCTGATTGTCGCTCTTGAGCGTGTACTGCATATTGGCATTGGCCGAACGCCCGCCCCCGCGCAAGTCCTGCACAGGGCTGAGGAACAGGGTCACGCCGGTGACCTTGGCCAGCTTGGGCCGCAGCCGCGCCAGCACCGCATTGCCATTGGCGCTGCGCTCGCCAACCGGTTTGAGGTTGAGGAACATGAAGCCGCCGCCGGCGCGCCGGCCACCGGTAAAGCCGACCACCGCTTCCACGTCCGGGTCTTCCTTGATGATGTCCACCAGCTCCTTGAGCTTGCCGCGCATGGCCTGGAACGAAATGCTCTGGTCGGCGCGGATGCCGCCGTTGATGTGCGAGGTATCCTGCTGCGGGAAAGCGCCCTTGGGAATGCGTTCCAGCAGATAGTAGTTCAGGCCCACCACGAACAGCAGGCTCGCCATCACCAGCCAGACGCTCGACAGCGCCCAGTCCAGGCCATGCTCGTAGCCCTTGAGGATGCGCTCAAAGCCGCGTTCGAACACGCGCGCCACCGGCCCCGGTTTGCGGGTGTGCTGGTCGGCGCGCAGCAGCCAGGCGCACATCATCGGCGTGGTGGTCAGCGACACCAGCAGCGAAATCATCACCGCCGCCGACAGCGTGACGGCAAATTCCTTGAACAGGGCGCCGTACTGCCCGCCCATGAACAGCAGCGGGATGAACACCGCCACCAGAGAAAGGCTGATCGACAGCACGGTAAAGCCGACCTCGCGCGCGCCGAGCAGCGCCGCCGACAGCCGGTCCATGCCCGCCTCCACATGGCGCGTGGTGTTTTCCAGCACCACGATGGCGTCATCGACGACGAAACCGGTGGCCACCGTAATGGCCATCAGCGACAGATTGTTCAGGCTGAAGCCGAGCAGGTACATCACGCCGAAAGTACCCAGCAGCGACACCACGGTCGCCACGGCCGGGATGATGGTGGCGCGCAGGTTGCGCAGGAAGGCGCTCACCACCAGCACCACCAGCAGGATCGAAATGATCAGGGTGATCTCGATTTCATGCAGCGAGGCGCGGATTGAATGGGTACGGTCGCTGGCTACCTGCACCGTCACATCGGGCGGCAGCTGCGCCTGCAGTGTCGCCAGCTGGGCGCGCACGCTATCGACGGTTTCGATGATGTTTGCGCCGGCCTGCGGTCGGATCAGCACGATGATGGCCGGCTCGCCGTTGAACAGGCCGAGATTATTCACGTCTTCGACGCCATCCTCGACCGTGGCAACGTCCTTCAGGCGGATCGCCGCATGGTCGCGCCAGCCCACCACCAGGTTGCGGTAGTTGGCGGCGCTGCGCCCGCCGCTGGCGTCGGCCGATTCGGTGTAGATCTGCAGCCGCTTGCCGTCGCCCTGCAGGGCGCCGCGCGGGCGGTTGGCGTTGGTGGCCTGGATGGCGGCGCGCACGTCCTCCATCGACAGCCCGACCTTGTTGAGCGCATACGGGTTGAGCTCCACCCGCACCGCCGGCAGCGAGCCGCCGCCCAGTTCGACGTCGCCAACGCCGGTCACCTGCGACAGGCGCTGCACCACCACGCTGGAAACGGCGTCGTAGATCTGTCCCGGCGAGCGGGTTTTGGAGGTCAGCGCCAGGATGATGGCGGGCGCGCCCGAGGTATTCGCCTTGCGATAGGTGGGATTGCTGCGCAGCGTGGCCGGCAGATCGACGCGGCTGGCGTTGATCGCCGCCTGCACTTCGCGCGCTACCGCATCGACATTGCGATTCAGGTCGAACTGCAGCGTGACGTTGGTGCCGCCGGTCGATGAACTGGACGTCATTTCATTGACGCCGGCAATCACCCCCAGGTGGCGTTCCAGCGGCGTGGCCACGCTGGTGGCCATGGTCTCGGGACTAGCGCCCGGCAGGCTGGCGTTGACCGTGATGACCGGGAAATCCACCTGCGGCAGCGGCGCCACCGGCAGCACGAAGAACGCGCCGATGCCGGCCAGCGCCAGGCCGATCGTCAGCAGAACGGTGGCAATCGGCCGCTTGACGAAGGGCGAGGACAGGTTCACAGCGCACCGCCTTGCGCTGGCGATGGCGCGGCTTTGCGGCCGAAGCGGTTACCGAGGCTGTCGAAGGCCAGGTAGATCACCGGCGTGGTGTACAGCGTGAGCAACTGGCTGACAATCAGGCCGCCGAAAATCGCCAGACCCAATGGACGGCGCAGTTCGGCGCCCTCGCCCCAGCCCAGCATCAGCGGCACGGCGGCAAACAGTGCCGCCAGCGTGGTCATGATGATGGGACGGAAGCGCAGCAGTGCGGCCTGGTAGATCGCTTCGCGCGGCGATTTGCCTTCCTCGCGCTCGGCCTCGATGGCAAAGTCGATCATCATGATGGCGTTTTTCTTGACGATGCCGATCAGCAGGATGATGCCGATGATGCCGATCACGCCCAGGTCCTGGCCCGAAATCCACAGCGCCAGCAAGGCGCCCACGCCGGCCGATGGCAGCGTGGACAGAATCGTCAGCGGATGCACATAGCTTTCATACAGCACGCCCAGCACGATGTAGACGCACACCACCGCCGCCAGGATCAGCCACAACTGGCTCGACAGCGAGTTCTGGTAAGCGCCGGAAGCGCCGAGGAAGGTCAGGTTGACCGACGGCGGGAAATTGATCTCCGCAGCAGCCTGGCGGATGGTATCGACCGCCGTGCCCAGCGAAACGCCTTGGGCCGTATCAAAGCCGAGCGTGGTCGCCGGGTATTGCGCCACGTGGGTCACCTGCAGCGGCGCCGGCCGCTCGGTAATGGTAGCCACCGCCGACAGCGGCGTGGCCTTGCCCGAACCGGTGCGCAGCTGCAGATTGGCCAGGTCCTGTGGCGAGGTAATATCGTCCGACTTCGCTTCCAGGATCACGCGGTACTGGTTGGTCTCGGTGAAAATGGTCGAGACGATGCGCTGGCCGAATGCGCTGTACAGGGCGTCGTCGATGGAAGCCGAGGTCACGGACAAACGCGAGGCCGTATCGCGGTCGATGCTGATATAGGCGGCGTTGGCGCTGGCGCCGACGTCCGACACCACGTTGCGCAGCTCCTGCTTGGTGCGCATGCGTTCGGCCAGCATGGTGGCCCAGTGGTTGACGATGGCCTTGTCGGCCCCCTCGATCGATACGCGGAACTGGGTGGGACCGGTTTCGGCGTCGATGGTCAGGTCCTGGGTCGGCTGCAGATACAGCGTCATCCCCGGAATTTCCGCCACGCGCTGGCGCAGGCGCTCCATGATGTCCTGCTGGTGGCCGCTGCGGTCGCGCTTGAGGTTGATCAGCATGCTGCCGGTGTGCAGCATGGTGTTGTTGGCGGCGTCCACGCCGACCACGGAGCTGAGCGTGTCTACCGCCGGATCGTCGAGGATCAGGCGCGCGGCCTGCTGCTGCAACTCGGCCATGCGCGCGTACGACACTGCCTTGCCGGTTTCCAGGCGGGCCTGCAACTGGCCGGTATCCTGGGTCGGGAACAGCCCTTTCGGAATCACCACGTACAGCAGCGCCGTCAGCACCAGCGTGCCCAGCGCCACCAGCAGCGTCAGGCCGCTATGGCGCAGCACCCAGGTCAGACTGCGGTCGTAATGGCCGATTACCCAGTCGAAGAATTGCTGGAAACGGACGGCGAAACGGCCCGGCTTTTCCTCGCCATGGGGTTTCAGCCAGCGCGCCGACATCATCGGCACCAGCGTCAGCGACACCACGGCGGAAATCAGGATGGTAATCGCCAGCGCCATGGCAAACTCGCGGAACAGGCGGCCGACCACGTCGCCCATGAACAGCAGCGGGATCAGCACGGCGATCAGCGACACCGTCAGCGAGATGATGGTAAAACCGATCTGCTTGGCGCCGCGCAGGGCGGCGGCCATCGGCGTATCGCCTTCTTCGATATAGCGGGCGATATTTTCGATCATCACGATGGCGTCATCGACGACGAAGCCGGTGGCGATCGTCAGCGCCATCAGCGACAGGTTGTTCAGGCTGTAGCCGAGCAGGTACATCAGGCCGCAGGTGCCGATCAGCGAAATCGGCACCGACAGGCTGGCGATCACGGTGGCGCGCAGCGAGTGCAGGAACGCAAAAATCACCAGCACCACCAGCACTACGGCCAGCAGCAGCTCCATGCCCACGTGCAGCACAGAGGCGCGGATGCCGGTGGTGCGGTCGCTCAGCACCTCGACCCTGATGGCGCCCGGCAGGCCTGCTTCGAGCTCCGGCAGGCGCGCCTTGATGGCGTCCACGGTGGCGATGACGTTGGCGCCGGGCTGGCGCTGCACATTGAGGATGATGGCCTGTTTGAGAGCGCTCTGTGCACCGGCCTTGGCATCGGCACTGAAGCCTGCCCAGGCGCCCAGCTCGACGTTTTCGGCGCTGTCGACCACCTGTGCCACTTCCGACAGGCGCACCGGGGCGCCATTTTTATAAGTCAGGATCAGGTCGCGGTAGTCCTTGGCCGTCACCAGCTGGTCGTTGGCATTGATGGTATAGGCGCGCGTGGGGCCGTCAAAACTGCCCTTGGCGCCGTTGGAATTGGCAGAGCTGATGACCGTGCGCAGCGTGTCGAGGCCAAGGCCATAAGAGGCCAGCGCATTGGTGTCGGCCTGGATCCGCACCGCAGGGCGCTGGCCGCCATTGAGCGTGACCAGGCCAACGCCCGACACCTGGCTGATTTTCAGCGCCAGCCGGGTGTTGACGATATTCTGCACCTCGGTCAGCGGCATGGTGTCGGAAGTGATCGCCAGCGTCATCACCGGCGCATCGGCCGGATTGACCTTGGCATACACGGGCGGCGCCGGCAAATCGGTCGGCAGCAGCGAGGAACCGGCGTTGATCGCCGCCTGCACTTCCTGCTCGGCCACTTCCAGCGTCTGGCCCAGGCCAAACTGCAGGGTGATGATCGAGACGCCAGCCGCGCTGGTGGAACTCATGCGCTGCAGTCCGGACATCTGGCCAAACTGGCGTTCGAGCGGCGCCGTCACGGTCTGCCCCATCACCTCGGGGCTACCGCCTGGATACAGGGTTTGCACCTGGATGGTGGGGAAATCGACCTGCGGCAGCGCCGACAAGGGCAAGAATTTAAAGCCCAGCAAACCGGCGAGAACGATCGCCAGCATCAGCAGCGAGGTCGCTACCGGGCGCTGGATAAAAGGTGCGGATGGACTCATTTTTGCGCGGCGCCTGCTTCTTTGCGGCGGCCTTGTTCCGCGGCCGGCGCCGATGCGCCTTCTGCACCGGCGGCGCCACGTTTGCCTGCGCCTGCACCGGGCCCGCCGCCAGGCAGCATGACCTTGCCGCCCTCTTTCAGGCGGTCGGCGCCCTCGGTAATGACTTTTTCGCCTGCCTGCAAGCCGCTGACAATCTGCACCTTGTCCACCGTCGCTTCACCGCGCGTGATGCTGCGCATGGTCACGGTACGGTCTTCCTTGAGCACCCAGACGAAATCGCCCTTGGCGCCGTGGCGCACCGCATTCACCGGCACCATGACGGCGCCCTTGATGGTGCGCAGTTCCAGCCGTACGTTGACGAACTGGCTGGGGAACAGCGTCGAGTTGGCGTTGGCAAAGCGCGCCTTGGCCTTGACCGTGCCGGTCTGGGTATCGACCTGGTTGTCCAGCGCGGCGAACTTGCCGCTGTCGAGGGTGTTGATGCGGGTGCGGTCAAGCGCCATTGCCGGCAGCGTGGCGTTGTCATTAATGCGCTGCATCAGGGCCGGTACGCTGTCCTGCGGTACCGAGAACTCCACATCGATCGGCGACATTTGCGTGATCACGGCAATGCCGTTGGCGTCGCCAGAGCCGACCAGGTTGCCGATATCGACCACGCGCAAACCCACGCGGCCGGTGATCGGCGCAATCACCTTGGTATAACCGAGGTTGAGTTTGGCCGTGCCTTCGGCAGCGCGGTCGGTCATCACCGTACCTTCCAGCTGCTTGACCAGCGCCGCCTGGGTATCGACGTCCTGGCGCGCAATCGAATCCTGGCCCAGCAGGGTGCGGTAACGCTCCAGCGTGAGCTTGGCGTTTTCCAGTTGCGCCTCGTCGCGCTGGCGCTGGCCGCTGGCCTGGAGCAGCGCCATTTCAAACTGGCGCGGGTCGATCTGCGCCAGCACCTGGCCAGCCTTGACCATCTGTCCCTCCTGGAACAGCACTTTCTGCAAAATGCCGGACACCTGCGGCCGCACGGTGGCGGTGGCAGCGGCGGTGACCGTGCCCAGCGCCTCGAGCTTGACGGGAAGATCGGCCTTGACGGCCGTGGCCACGCCCACCGTGGTCAGCGGCGGCCCCTGCCAGCCGCCTGTACCACCAGGACCACGCGAACCAGGACCGCGGACACCGGGCGCACCAGGCTTTTCAACCGGCTGATGCGTGAGATACCAGGCCAGGCCACCCAGTGCCGCCATCACGGCAACTGCCACCACGCTGCCGACAAGGCGGTAACGGCGGCTGCGCTGGGGCGGGTTAAGGTGCGATTGTGGCTTGGCTTGCGAATCC
The DNA here is from genome assembly GCA_040508275.1 of Duganella sp. Lineage (GTDB taxonomy): Bacteria > Pseudomonadota > Gammaproteobacteria > Burkholderiales > Burkholderiaceae_D > Rugamonas. Next base: position 3,015 of record JBEVNE010000156.1, on the reverse strand, counting down.
ATTGTTGTCCTTTTTGTATGCTGGCTTGTCCATGGCAGACCGCCATGGTCTCAGAATTGCGTGGACTCTAGCACAAGGCCCCAGCGCTGTCAGTGGCCTGCACGGTGCCGATACAAACTCGCTACAAAATCAGGGAATTCCGTCTTCTGCCAGGGGGTGGGCTTTACATATCTTTACCGAGGTGACATGTCGCCGATACCGGCGCTGGTCACAATGTCATCCATTGGTAGCTACCTGTAAAATGAACTGATGAACACTGATCGTATCCTCCTGGTGGAAGACGACCCGCGCCTGGCCGACATGCTCACCGAGTACCTGAGCCAGGCCGGCTTCCACGTCACCCATGCCGCCAACGGCCGCGACGCCGTGACGCTGATCGCCGCCGGCCAGGCCGACGCCGTGATCCTCGACCTGATGCTGCCCGACATGGACGGGCTGGACGTGTGCCGCCAGGCACGCGCCGTCTCCGACGTGCCGGTGCTGATGCTGACTGCGCGCGGCGACGCCATCGACCGCATCGTCGGACTGGAAATGGGCGCCGACGATTATCTGCCCAAGCCCTTCGAGCCGCGCGAACTGCTGGCGCGCCTGCGCGCCATCCTGCGCCGGCGCGTCGATTTGCAGCATCTGCGCCAGCCCGACCAGCAGCGCGGCCAGACTGGCGGCGGCTCAGCCGACTTTTTGCGTTTTGGCCGCCTCGAAATCGACGCCGCCGCCCATGCCGCCCGGCTCGACGGTGTACCGTGCGAGCTGACCGCCTACCAGTTCGACCTGCTGCTGGTGCTGGCGCGCCATGCCGGCCGCGTGCTGTCGCGCGACAGCCTGATGGAGCTGCTCAAGGGTGAACCGATCGAAGCGTTTGACCGCTCGATCGATGTCCACATGTCGCGCATCCGCGCCGCCGTCGAGGACGATCCCAAAAAGCCGCGCCGCATCATCACCGTGCGCGGCGCCGGCTACCTGTTCGCCAAGGTGCAGGATTGAAGGCCGCTCCTGGCGGCAAGGAAGCGCTGCGCGCGCGCCTCAGGCGCTACAGCCTGGGCCTGCCGCGCCTGTATTTCAGCTTCTACCTGGCGCTGCTGGTGGTGCTGCTTCTGTTCGCCATGGGCGTTTTGCAGTCGTGGGGCCGCTCCGGTGGGCCGCTGGAGCGCTCCAACATCACGCTGTCGCGCATCATGATGAATGTGCTGGCGCCGGCCGATGCGCCGCCGGCGGCGCAGCAGGCGGCGCTGGAGCGGGTGGCGGCCGGCCTGAACGCCCACATGACGCTCTACACGCGCGACTGGCGGCCGCTGGCCGTGGTCGGCGACATGATACCGGCGCGCCACTGGCGCCACCGCGGCATGACCGGGCCGCCGCCGGAATCGTATGTGCGCCTGCCCGATGGCCGGCGCCTGCTGTCGAGCGAGCCGCTGGGCTTCATCCGCCCCAAGGCAGCGCTGCAGAACACCATGCTGTTACTGGCGCTGGTGATCGGCATTGCCGCCTTTCCGCTGGTACGGCGCCTGACCAAGCGCCTGGAACGCCTGCAACAGGGTGTGGAATCGCTGGGCGCCGGCAACCTCAGCGCACGCGTGAAGGTCGAGGGCAATGACGAAGTGGCACAGCTGGCGCGCAGCTTCAACGGCGCCGCCGACCAGATCGAGCAATTGGTGGGCGCCCACAAAACCCTGCTGGCCAACGCTTCGCACGAGCTGCGCACGCCACTGGCGCGCATCCGCCTGGCGCTGGAACTGATCAAGGATAATGTGGAGCCAAAGCGGCGCGCAGGGCTGCAACAGGACATCACCGAACTCAATGATCTGCTCGACGAAATCCTGCTGGCCAGCCGCCTGGGCGCGCTGGCCGACACCACGCAGCACGAGGAACTCGACCTGCTGGCGCTGGCGGCGGAAGAATGCGCACGCTATGACGACGTGCGCCTGGAAGGTACATCCGCCGTGCTGCAGGGCGACCAGCGCCTGCTGCGCCGCCTGCTGCGCAACCTGCTGGAAAACGCCTGCCGCCATGGCCAGCAGCCAGTACAGGTGCTGATCGTTAGCACGGCCAAACACGCCACGCTGACCGTGTGGGACCAGGGGCCTGGCATACCGGCAGCAGAATTCGAACGCGTATTCGAACCGTTCTACCGGCGCAGCAACACCCGCGACAACAGCGGCGCCGGCCTGGGTCTGGCCCTGATCCGCCAGATCGCCCGCCGCCACGGCGGCGAAGCACGCTGCGTGCTGATGCCAGATGGTCGCAGCAGCTTTGAAATTACCTTGCCGCTTAACTTACGGGAGCCTCAAAAACCGTAGCGGGCCGCGCAGCAGGTTTTCGAAGTTCCCTATGGCGCTTCGCACAGGCAGTGCGTCACCGCCGCAAACGGCTTGCGCGACGCTTGAACATCCGCCAGCCAGCCCAGATCGCGACCGACTTCGCCCACCACACCCGGTGGCAGGCCGGTAGTTGCCGTTACGCCCAGATTGAGCTGGGTCGCGACCGATTTGGCCAGTGCCTGCGCGGTCGAGCCGCCGATCATCGCCACCACACGCTCGAACTTGCTCACTTCGCGCTCGATATACACCACGCGGTAGTCGCTCAGCTTGGCGCGCTTGGCAGCTGACGCCAGGGCGTCGCCGTAGCTGCCCAGCGTATCGACCAGGCCGCGTTCCTTGGCCTGGGCGCCGGTCCACACGCGGCCCTGGGCCACGGCATCGATTTTTTCAGGCGTGGTTTTGCGGGCCTTGGCGGCGCGCGCGGTAAAGTCGGCGTAAATGTGGTTGACGCTGGACTGCATCACCTGCACAAAGCGCGGATCGAGCGGGCGCAGCGGATTATAGGCGTCCGCCAGCCAGGTGGTCGGCTGGCCGCCGGTATGGATGCCCAGCTTGTCCGCCACTTTTTCGGCGGTTGGCAAAATGCCGAACACGCCGATCGAGCCGGTCACCGTGGTCGGGTCGGCAATCACTTCGTCGGACGACATCGACACCCAGTAACCGCCAGACGCCGCCACATTACCCATCGATACCACCA
>JBEVNE010000135.1:0-39544 GCA_040508275.1 Duganella sp. | reverse complement strand
CCTTCGACATGCCGGGCACCACCCGTGATTCGATTGAAATCCCGTTCGAGCGCGATGGCAAGCAGTACACGCTGATCGATACCGCCGGTATCCGCCGCCGTGGCAAGGTGTTTGAAGCGATTGAAAAATTCTCCGTCGTCAAAACCCTGCAGTCGATCTCGGAAGCCAACGTGGTGGTGTTGATGCTCGATGCCCAGCAGGATATTTCCGAGCAGGATGCGCACATTGCCGGTTTCGTGCTCGAGACCGGCCGCGCGCTGGTGATCGCCGTGAATAAATGGGATGGCTTGCGCACTGATGAGCGCGACGAAATCAAGATCGACATCGACCGCAAGCTCGACTTTTTGTCGTTCGCCAAGATGCATTTTATTTCGGCGCTGAAGGCGCAGGGCATTGGTCCGCTGATGAAATCGGTGGACGCTGCTTACGCCGCCGCCATGTGCAACCTGTCCACGCCCAAGCTGACCCGCGCGCTGATCGAAGCAGTGGAAAAGCAGGAGCCGCGCCGCAAGGGTTCGATCCGTCCGAAACTGCGCTATGCGCACCAGGGCGGCATGAACCCGCCGGTGATCGTCATCCACGGTAATGCCCTCGACGCTGTCGGCGATCCCTACAAGCGCTACCTGGAAAAGCATTTCCGCGATACGTTCAACCTGGTAGGCACGCCGCTGCGCATTGAACTGCGCACGGGTAAAAATCCGTTCGACAAACGCGTGGAAAAGAAATAAGCGGACGATCCGATTAGTTCAACTTATTTTTCACTTATTTTTCAATTAAAGGCCGTGTTTTTTTACAGTGCGGCACTGCAAAAAAAGCAAAAACAGGTTACAGTGGCTTGGAAGCACCATTCCCGACGTGGCGAGCGGTGTTTCAGCGAATATCATTTGACTTTCGCTGGGCCACGTACTTGAAATCAAGCGTTTCGCCTCCAAATCCAACACAACAACATAAAATGGAGCTGTTATGAGCAACAAAGGGCAACTGTTACAAGACCCATTCCTCAACGCACTGCGTAAAGAGCATGTGCCGGTGTCGATCTACCTCGTTAACGGCATCAAGCTGCAAGGCCATATCGAATCCTTCGATCAATACGTCGTACTGCTGCGCAACACCGTAACGCAGATGGTGTACAAGCACGCCATTTCCACCGTGGTGCCGGCTCGCGCCGTCAACCTCAACGTCGATTCCGACGCGGACTAAGCGCTTGCAGTATCGCGTCTTCCCAACCTTACAGATCGTCGTATGCGTGCAGCGCTAGTTGGCATCGATTTCGGCCAGGGCGACTTTGGCGCCAGCGTCGAGGAACTGCAACTGCTGGCCCGTTCAGCAGGTGCAGAGCCTGTCACGACGATTACCGCCAAGCGTTCCGCCCCGGACCCCGCTTACTTTGTCGGCAGCGGCAAGGCTGATGAAATCGGCCTTGCCGTGCTGGACGAACGCATCGAAATCGTCATCTTCAATCACGCCCTGTCGCCGGCCCAGCAGCGCAATCTGGAAAAGCGCCTGAACATCCGCGTGCTCGACCGCACCAGCCTGATCCTCGACATTTTCGCCCAGCGCGCCGCCTCCCACGAGGGCAAGCTGCAGGTGGAACTGGCACAGCTTCAGCACCTGGCCACGCGGCTGATCCGTGGCTGGACTCACCTGGAACGGCAAAAGGGCGGTATCGGCCTGCGCGGTCCCGGCGAAACCCAGCTCGAGACCGACCGCCGGCTGATCGGCGAACGGGTCAAGGCCTTGCGTGCGCGCCTGGCCAAGCTGCGCAAGCAGCATGAAACCCAGCGCCGTTCGCGTGGCCGCAGCCAGACTTTTTCCGTGTCGCTGGTCGGTTACACCAATGCCGGCAAATCCACCTTGTTCAACACGGTCACCAAGGCCGGCGTGTACGTGGCCGACCAGTTGTTTGCCACACTGGACACCACCTCGCGTCGCGTCTACATGGGGCAGGAAGTGGGCAACGTGGTGATCTCGGACACGGTAGGTTTCGTGCGCGAATTGCCACACCAGCTGGTGGCGGCATTCCGCGCCACGCTCGAAGAAACCATCCATGCAGACTTGTTGCTGCACGTGGTGGACGCTTCGTCGCCGGTGCGCATGGAGCAGATCGAGCAGGTCAACCTGGTGCTCAAGGAAATCGGCGCCGATCATATTCCGCAGATTCTGGTGTGGAACAAGATCGATGCGGCCGGCCTGGAGCCGTCGGTGGAACGTGATGAATATGATAAAATTTCTCGCGTTTTCCTCAGTGCGCGCACGGGCGTGGGCGTCGATCTGCTGCGCGAAGCCATCGTCGAATGGGCCAAGGCGGCGCCTGGCGCCCGCCTGAACCAGGCTTACTCGGTTGAAGCGGATGATGCAGATGACGACGCCGAAGACGCGGAAGATTTCGACTCGGCAGACCGGGCGGAGGAGGCGGACTTGTCCGATTCCGATGCAGACAGCAGTGCACCACGCACTTCCATTAAAACTCACGTTGGATTCCACTAATGCGTGTTCCCCCAATCATGAAACGTTTCGGCCTCAAGCTGTCGCTGAACGATCCCCGCTGGGGCTCGGACAAGAAAGACGGCGAGCCGCAGGCGAATGAAGGCAAACGGCCTGGCGAAGGTCCTCCCGACATGGAAAAACTCTGGCGCGACTTTAACGACCGCCTGAATAATTTCTTCGGTCAGAAAAAGCGCCCGGACAATAACAACAATAATAACAACAATAATAACAACGGCAATAACAATGGCAACAGCGGCGGTGGCAGCGGTACCGGTCCCAGTGCTGCCGGCATGCGTGCCACCGCTGGCGCGATCGCCGGCGTTGCCGCGCTGATCTGGCTGGCCAGTGGCTCCTTCATCGTGCAAGAGGGCCAGTCCGGCATCGTCTACACGTTTGGCAAATACAGCCACACGACCGGCTCCGGTTTCAACTGGCGCTGGCCGGCGCCGTTCCAGTCGAATGAAACGGTGCGCGTATCGCAGATGCGCATGGTGGAAATCGGCTATCGCGGCAATATCAAGAACAAGCAGGCGCAGGAATCGCTGATGCTGACCGACGATGAAAACATCATCGACATGCAGTTTGCCGTGCAGTTCAAGCTGAAAGACCCGGTCGCCTGGCTGATGAACAACCGCGACGAAGAAGAAACCGTGCGCCAGGTGGCGGAAACCTCGATCCGCGAAATCGTCGGCAAGAACAAGATGGACTTCGTGCTGTACGAGGGCCGCGACAAGGTCGCCTACGAAACCCAGATCCTGATGCAGCAGATTCTCGACCGCTATGCGTCGGGCGTGCTGGTTTCCGGCGTGACATTGCAGGCGGTGCAACCGCCCGAGCAGGTACAGGGCGCGTTTGACGATGCCGTCAAGGCTGGCCAGGATCTGGAGCGCCAGAAAAACGAAGGCCAGGCTTACGCCAACGATGTGATTCCGAAAGCGCGCGGTACGGCCTCGCGGCTGATGCAGGAAGCGGAAGCGTACCGTTCGATGGTCACTGAAAACGCCACCGGTAACGCCAACCGCTTCAAGCAGGTGCTGGTCGAGTATCAAAAGGCGCCGGCCGTTACGCGTGACCGCATGTACCTCGATACGATGCAGCAGATCTTCTCGAGCACCAGCAAGGTGATGGTCGATTCCAAGAACGGCAACAACCTGCTGTATCTGCCGCTCGACAAGCTGATCGCCCAGGCTGCGGCCGGCGATGCCCAGCGCAACGCGGCGCCTGCCGCCACGTCGGCGACGGCAACCCAGCAGTCGGAAATCATGCAGTCGGTAGAAGTGAACCGCCAGCGCGACGCGCGCTCGCGGGATTCCGGACGTGACCGGGAGGGTCGTTAATGAATCGCATAGTAAGTATCCTCATCGCAGGCTTTATCGGCCTGATGGTGCTGTCGTCGATGGTGTTCGTGGTCGATCAGCGTAAATATGCCATCGTGTTCGCGCTCGGTCAGATCAAGGAAGTGGTGCGCGAACCGGGCCTGCACTTCAAGCTGCCGCCACCGTTCCAGAACGTCGTGCTGCTCGATAACCGCATCATGACCATCGAGTCGCCGGACGCCGAGCGCTTCATTACGGCCGAGAAGATGAACATCCTGGTCGATACTTTCGTCAAATGGCGCATTGGCCGCGACGAAGGCCAGGCCAAGCTGTACTACGTGACCTTTGGCGGCGACGAAACCCGTGCCCGTGACCGCATGTCGGTCATCATCAAGGCGGCATTGAACGAAGAAATCACCAAGCACACGGTGAGCGAAGTCATCTCCAGCAAGCGTGGCCAGGTGATGGAAGCGATCCGCAACAAGGTGGTGACGGAAGCCGCCCGCATTGGCGTCGAAATCATCGACGTACGCCTGAAACGCGTGGAGTATGTTGAGCAGATCAACAACTCGGTGTACGAGCGCATGAAGGCCGAGCGCATGCGCGTGGCCAACGAACTGCGTTCGACCGGTTCGGCCGCGTCGGAAACGATTCGTGCTGACGCCGACCGTCAGCGCACCGTGATTCTGGCTGAAGCCTATCGCGATGCCGAAAACATCCGCGGTGAAGGCGATGCCAAGGCATCGCAGATCTACGCCGAAGCGTTTGGCCGCAATCCGGAGTTCTACAAGTTCTACCGCAGCCTGGAAGCCTATCGCAGCACCTTCAAATCGCAGGGCGACGTGATGGTGGTCGATCCAAGCTCGGACTTCTTCAAGTACTTCAAGAACTCGGGTACCGGCGGGCAGAAGTAACAGCAGTACTCGTATCAGCCGGCGACCTCTGAACCGTCATCCTCGCGCACGCGGGGATACATAGAACGCATCGAGCACCGAACGGTCTATGGATTCCCGCTTTCGCGGGAATGACGGAGCTGCTTATCATGACGGCGCTGGATGCCATGACGGCGCCGAGTGTCAGTATCCCGCCATTTCATTTTTTACCTCCCCCCAGGCATTTTCGCGTAAAATATCAGGTTCGGCCTGTCACTTGTTGACGGCTGGTGCCTGCACGTCGTTATTTGCTTTCGTTGTTCCACTTTTTAATCACTCCGTTCCAGCTTCCCATGCCGAATTGGCTTTTGCCCGAGAATATCGCCGACGTACTGCCGTCGGAAGCCCGCAAGATTGAAGAACTGCGTCGTCTGATGCTCGACAACTTCCGTCTGTACGGATACGAACTGGTCATGCCACCGCTGCTCGAGTACCTCGAATCGCTGCTGACCGGCGCTGGCGCCGACATCGATTTGCGCACTTTCAAGCTGGTCGATCCGATCTCGGGCCGCCTGCTGGGCCTGCGTCCCGACATGACCACGCAGGTGGCGCGCATCGACGCCCACCTGCTCAACCGCGCCTCGGTCACGCGCCTGTGCTACGCCGGCAACGTGCTGCACACCCATCCATCGGGCCTGCACGCCACCCGCGAACCGCTGCAGATCGGCGCCGAAATCTACGGCCATGCCGGCCTGGAGGCGGACGCCGAAATCCAGGAACTGGCGCTGGCCAGCCTGGCGCTGGCCGGCTTTACCGAAGTGCGGCTGGACCTGACCCACGTCGGCGTGCTGCGCGCCATCATCGAAGGCGATGAACTGGCCGTCAAGGATGAGGCGGCGCTGTACCTGGCGCTGCGCGCCAAGGATGTGTCGGACCTGAAAGCGCTGACCGCACACTACGCGCCGCCAACGCGCGATGCGCTGCTGGCGCTGCCCAATCTGTACGGCGATATCGAGGTGCTGAAAAAAGCCCGCGAAGTGCTGCCCGATCTGCCGGGCATCGCCCGTGCGCTGGCCGAACTGGCCGCGCTGGCGGCATCGGCCCTGGGCCGCGCCGAGATCGCCATCGACCTGGCCGACCTGCGCGGCTACCAATACGAAAGCGGCGCAATGTTTGCGCTGTATGTGCCAGGCTTGCCGAACGCAGTGGCGCGCGGCGGCCGTTACGATCACGTAGGCGAAGCCTTCGGCCGGGCCCGTCCCGCCACCGGCTTCTCGCTCGACCTGCGCGAGCTGGCGCGCCTGTTGCCGACCGCGGAACGCAAGCATTCGATCCGTGCGCCGTGGGGCAATGCGCCGGAATTGAAGGAAAAAATCGCCGAGCTGCGCAAGTCCGGCGAAATCGTGATCCAGAGTATGCCGGGTCACAGCAACGAGCTGGACGAGTTCGAGTGCGACCGCGCGCTGGTACTCGACGATAATAGCAATCAGTGGATTCTTAAAAACTTAGGTTAGTGTGATGTCAAACAAAAACGCAAAGAATGTGGTCGTCATCGGTACCCAATGGGGCGATGAAGGTAAAGGCAAGATCGTCGATTGGCTGACCGATCACGCACAAGGTGTGGTGCGCTTCCAGGGCGGTCACAACGCCGGCCACACGCTGGTCATCGGCGGCGTCAAAACCGCGCTGCAACTGATCCCGTCGGGCATCATGCGTCCAGGCGTGGCCTGCTACATCGGTAACGGTGTGGTGGTGTCGGTGCCGGACGTGCTGCGCGAAATCGACAAGCTCGAAAAAGTCGGCGTCGAAGTCGCCTCGCGTCTGAAAGTGTCGGACGCTGCGCCCATCATTCTGCCTTACCACTCGGCGCTGGACCTGGCCCGCGAAGCCAAGCGTGGCGAAGCCAAGATCGGCACCACCGGCAAGGGTATCGGCCCGGCCTACGAAGACAAGGTGGCGCGCCGTGCGATTCGCGTGGCCGACCTGCTCAACGAACAGCGCTTTGCTGAAAAGCTGGCCGAGAACCTCGACTACCACAACTTCGTGCTCGAGCACTACCTGAAGGCGCCGAAGGTCGAGTATCAAAAGACGCTGGACGACGCACTGGCCTATGTGCCGCGCCTGCGCCCGATGGTCACCGACGTATCGAGCGCGCTGTACGCCGCCCACAAGGCCGGTTCCAACCTGCTGTTTGAAGGCGCGCAGGGATCGCTGCTCGACGTAGACCACGGCACCTATCCGTTCGTGACTTCGTCGAACTGCGTGGCCGGCAATGCCGCCGCCGGCGCCGGCGTCGGCCCGAACATGCTGCACTACATCATGGGCATCACCAAGGCCTACACCACCCGCGTGGGTTCCGGCCCGTTCCCATCGGAACTGCCAACCGATGCAGGCGTCGGCCACCACCTGGCGCAAGTGGGCCACGAGTTCGGCACCGTGACGGGCCGCGCCCGCCGCTGCGGCTGGTTCGACGCTGCGCTGCTGCGCCGCTCGGTGCAAATCAACGGCGTCACTGGCATGTGCCTGACCAAGCTGGACGTACTGGACGGCATCGAAACCCTGAAACTGTGCACCGGCTACACCATCGATGGCGTGGCCGTGGACATCTTCCCGTCGGGCGCCGAAGAAGCCGCGCGTTGCGTGCCGGTGTACGAAGAAATGCCAGGCTGGAAAGAAAGCACGGTCGGCGCCAAGTCGATGGACGCGCTGCCGGCCACCGCGCGCGCCTACATCAAGCGCATCGAAGAGTTGGTCGGCGTGCCGGTTGACATGGTTTCCACCGGCCCGGATCGTGAAGAAACGATCGTGCTGCGTCATCCGTTCGCTTAAGCAAAGGGAAGCAAATGAACACTCCGCAAACCAACGAAAAACACCTGTGGGTGAACTGGGATGAATACCACCGCCTGATCGAGCGCCTGGCGCTCAAGGTCTACGAGTCGGGCTGGAAATTCGACATGGTGCTGTGCCTGGCGCGCGGCGGCGTGCGTCCCGGCGACGTTTTCTCGCGCATTTTCGACGTGCCGCTGGCGATCCTGTCGACCAGCTCCTACCGCGAAGACAAGGGCACCACTCAGGGCGACCTCGACATCGCCAAGTACATGACCATGACCAAGGGCCCGCTGTCGGGCAAGATCCTGCTGGTCGATGACCTGGCCGATTCCGGCGTCACGCTGACCAAGGTCATGCAGCACCTGCGCGACAACTTCGAAGGCGTGACCGAAGTGCGTTCGGCCGTGATCTGGACCAAGGGCTGCTCGGCATTCAAGCCGGACTACCAGATGGAAGAACTGCCGCACAACCCATGGATCCACCAGCCGTTCGAAGACTACGACGGCCTGCGCCCGCACCAGCTGGCAGCGTGGATCAAGAAGGGTGAGTCGGCGCAGTAAGGTCGCTTTCACTGTTGAGTGCCTGTTCATGCGGGCACGATATTACTGACGCCGTCTTCTCGTCTTGAGATGACGGCGTCAGTCGTTTACGGCTTACACTTGATAATCTGGTGGAAAAGGCAAGGCGACAACAGCTCAGGAGGCTTCAGTGCATGCGCCTGATATCGCCACCAGCCAGCGAGAGTTGTGACGTATTGATCTGACAATCTGCTTCTACCTGAACTTCGCCATTACGCGACAAAAGCGTGTCCTTTTTCGCCAGTTTACGACAAAATGAGTCTTTTGCTCCAATTTCTTCGCTGGAAAACGACATGATGCCATGAATTCGAACCCTTACTTCGCTGATTCCCGGCAAACCTTGCAGGAAGTCATCATTGTGGCGACCCTCTCGCCAACTGAGGGCCGGGCATTGCAGCGGCGGGCAAAGGCTGGCGAAGTGCAACGGCTTCACGCTGGTGTCTATCTCGTATGTGGCTCCACTCATGAGGAGATGGAAGCCTGCGTACGACGGAACTGGCAGCGTATTGCCGGCGCCATCGTTCCGGGAGGAGTGATTACACACATCAGCGCGATGACTACGGGGCTCCTGTCCGACGGCAGACTGACCCTGTCGCACCCGACGATGTATCGAAAGACGGTTGCATTGCCTGGTCTTATTCTTGTTCTGATGCACGGCCCCGGTCCATTAGCGGGGGACATGCCGCTTGGGAATACCGGTCTGTACTGGGCTAGCCCGCCGCGGATGTTTCTCGAGAATTTAGGGCGCAAAGCGCCAAGCAAGGCCGGCCGCGAGGAGGTCGAGCACCGCTTGATAGAAGTGCTCAATGCTTCGGGAGAGGGGGCGTTGAACAGGCTACGTGACGATTGCGCAGCACTCGCCGAGTCCTTGGGGCGCCCGGGGGAAGTGGCCCTCTTACGAACCATCATCGGTGCATTATTGGGAACTCACGAACGTGGCGAGCTGAAAACCAAAGATGGGCAAATGCTGGCCAGAGGTACACCAGTTGACCAGGAACGGATGATGCGTTTTGAGGCGCTAGCAAGCTTCTTGCGTGGTGTCGCACTGCCCAATGTGACGAACACGCTGCAGCAAGGCATACCCCGCCACAATTTTGCATTTATCGAATCCTATTTCTCGAATTATGTTGAAGGCACAAAATTCAGCATCGAAGAAGCGCGTGATATCGTGCTACTCAACCGCGTGGTGGAAAGTCGCCCGAAAGACTCGCACGATATTCTTGGCGTATTTCGTCTCGCTACCACGCCGCCGTTCCGAAATAGCCCGCCTGTCGCCGGCGAGGACTTTTTGGTTGGTTTGGAGACTTGGCATGCGGATATGCTGCGTGAACGACCCGAGGTCAACCCAGGAAAAATCAAACTCAAAGTGAACTACGCCGGCACCAGTAAGTTTGTTGAGCCGGCCCTGGTTCGCGGCACGCTCGAAGAAGGCTCCAGGCTCGCACTTTCAGTTCCAGAAGGATTTGCTCGTGCGGCCTATTACGCCTTTCTGGTGTCAGAAGTACATCCCTTTGAAGATGGCAATGGCCGCTTATCGCGCCTGGTGATGAATGCAGAGCTTTCACGCGTAGGGCTTCATCGCATCATCATTCCCACGCTCTTCCACCCGCAGTATGTTGATTGCGCCCGCCTTCTTACGCGCAGCAATGAACCGGCGAGCTTCGTCGCAGCATTGGCCAAAATGGCGAGGTGGTGCGCACAATTCAACTACGGCGACCTCGATGAACTTATCCGCGCGTTGCGAAAAACTGCGGCCATGGAGGAATCGTCCGCGCAATATAAACTGCTGAACCTGGACGATTCATCTGAGTTAAAAGTTTAAATGAAGGATTACAGCGTGCTGCGGCTGCGGGCAATGTACGCCACACCCCACCACGCTGCCGCCACCAGCAGCACGATCCACCCCAGCAGCACACCAAACTGTCCCGGTATCGCCGGTGCCTGCGCCAGCGCGTCCGATCCTGCAAAGCGCGGTACAGCGGCAAAATTACTGAAGCCGTAACCGTCTGCGCAGGTCTTGGCGCACGCCGATTTTTCATCGGCCAGTGCTGCCGTCTGGATGGCGTGCTGGAAGAAGTCGCGCAGCTTCAACTGATGTTGGCGCACCTCCTGCACAAATTGCTGGTGGCGCGCGCTGTCGTTGCCGGCCAGCGCTGACAGCGCCTGGTAGCCGAGCGTGACGGGGCTGAACAGGGCAGCGTGATCGAACAGTGCATCGCGCCGCGCACGCGCCGTCTCGAAGGTGTGCTCAACGCCGGCCATGGCGCGTTCGAGTTCCTGCGCCCGCAGCAGGCGCGAGACGCTGGTGGAGACCTTGTCGAGCGGGGTGGCGGCCGGTTTCCATTCGGGGTGGCTGTCGTAAAAGCGCGCCAGGCTGTTGAGGCGGTCGGCCGCCACCTGGTCGCCGGCGTCGCGCATCGCCTGCACATAGTATTCGCGATTGGGCATGGGGGCGCCCCATTGCACGCCGGCCGCCAGCAAACCCGGGATGACGATGGTGAACACCAGCCAGCCGCCAAACGCGGCAAACGCCGCGCTCATGCGGCTGGCGCACAGCGCACACAGCGCCATGGCCAGCGCCGCCCAGAAGGCAGAGTAGGCCAGTACCACCAGCGACCAGTGCAGCAGGGCCGCAGCGCCGCTGGCGGTGAACGGTACAGCACCGGTTACCAGCGCTGCGCCAGTGCAAAACAGCAGCAACAGCAGCGTGGCGGCCAGCGCGCGCGCACCGGTCTGCGCCAGCAGCACGCGCGTTGGCGCCACGCCCTGCAATTGCAGGCTGCGCAGGCGCCGGCTTTCGCGTTCCTGGGTCAGCACCGAGATGCACAGCGGCAGCAGAATCAGCGGCCACAGGTAGATGATGAAGAACAGCAGGTCGTAACGGCCGGCCGCCAGGCGGCCCGGGTGCTCGATTTCCGCCGCCGTGCGCACCGATTCCATCGATTCGCCGCGCACCCGTACATAGCCGGGCAGCAGGTCGCCCTGGCCGATGGCCAGCGCGGCGCCGGCCACCGGCGGCTTGACGGCGTAGCCGACATGTTCACGGAAGGCATAGCCGCGGATATCAACCGGGGTGCGGAACCACTGCAAGCCGGCAAACTCGGGCGCATCCGGGGCGGCAAAATAACGCACCGCCAGCGTGCTGGCTTCTTGGCGCGCAGTCTGTTCATGCTGGACGGCGCCGGCGCGCGCGGCCAGACTGTGGCGCTCGAAGCGCTGGCCTTCCAGCAGGCCGTAGCCGGCCAGCAGCAGGCTGGCCGCCAGCAGCAGCCAGGTGCCGCGTTCGCGCAGCTGCATCAGCAGGTCGAAGCGGATCAAAGCAAAAGTCTGTTTCATTTCAGATTCCCATGACGCAGGCGGCGGATGCCGAAGACGGCCAGCAGCAGCGCGGCGCCAAATAAAGTCAGCAAGGGCAGCAAATAAGTTTGCAGCAGCTCGCGTGCAGCGAGCGGCGCATAGCGGAAATGCAGCGGTGGTATCGACTCCCATAGCGCCTGGTCGCCAAGCCAGCGCTGGCCATCGCGTTCGGGGTGGCGGGTGATGGCGTCGTTGAGCGTGGTCTGCATCAGGCGGCGCTGATGTTCGGCAGCGCGTACGAAGGCGATGTGGCTGGCCGTGTCGCTGGCGGCCAGCGTGCCCGACAGCCCGGCCACGGCGACTGCCGGCGACAGCCAGCCGCCCAGTGCGGCGGCCTTGCCCTGGCGTTGCAACTGGTCGAACAGCTCGCCGTAATAGCGGTCGAACACGGCGTTGCCGCGCGCTTCGCCACGGGCCAGGTTCAGGCCTGACCAGTTCACCGGCAGCTCGGCCACGCTGCCCACGCGGTACTGCGCCAGCAGTTCCTGCTTGTGCTGTTCTTCCTCGACCGGATCGTGCGGTGCGCCCAATGCTTCATCGATGTTTTCGCGGAATTGCTGCATCGACGGCAAGGGCGCCGCAGACTGCGCCAGTTCCATGGCGGCGCGTGGCGCCACCAATGTCAGCAGCGCCCACAGCGCAATCAGCACACCGAGGCTGGCGCGCGAGGTGGCGCACCAGGCTGACACGGCGCTGATCAAGGCCGCCCAGGTGCACAGGTAGAGCAGGTAGCCAAGACCGAACCACAGTGCACGCGGGCCTGCATCGGTGAAGGGCTCGCTGGCGCCGCCGGCGTGGTGGATCAGCGCCACCGCCAGGCAGGCCGGCAGTGCAATGGCCAGCGCCAGGCAGACCAGCACCGCCGCCCGCGCAGCGCCAATGGCGCCGAGCGGCGCGGCGTTCACGCGCAGTGCCGGCAGCGTGCCGCGTTCGCGTTCGCCGGCAAACATGCCAAAGCCGAGGAAGATCATGGCGATCGGCGCCAGCACCTGCAGCAGCAGGGCTGGCGTCAGGCGGAACTGGCGCACGGCGTCCGGCTCGTCGCTGGCGGGCCGGTAGACGGGATCGTTCTGCTTGTGCGCTTCCAGCCAGACGCTGGAACCGACGTATTTTTCCACGCCGGGATCGAGCGCCGCCAGCGTGGGCAGCGGTTTGAACACGTACACGCCGTAGTGCGCGGCCGAGTGCGGATTCTTGTCGCCCTGGTGGGCCCAGCGCTCGGTTTCAGCCTGCGCCGCCAGCGCGCGCGCCGTGCGCGTGCTGTCGAGCTGCAAAGCCGTCTGCAAGCCGGCGCACAGCGCCAGCAACATGCCCAGCGCCAGCACCAGCCACACGCGCCAGTCGCGCCGCCGCTCGCGCCAGTCGGCCTGCCAGGCGCCGGCCAGTGCGCGCCACCATGGATTGCGGCCCATGCCCTCAGACGCGACGGGCGAGGGTGTCAAGGTATTTGCGTTCGAGTTCGCCAGCATGTAATTCTCCCAGTTTCCATTCACCGATCAGATGTCCTCCTACCAGCATGCCGCAGCGGTCGGCCAGTTCCTGCGCGCGGAACAGGTCGTGCGTTGCCATCAGCACGGCGGCGCCGTCCTTGGCCAGCGAGGCGATCAACTCGCCAAAGGTCACGCTGGCTTCGGGGTCCAGCCCTGATGTCGGTTCGTCGAGGATCAGCACTTGCGCGCCCTTGGCCAGCGCCATGACGATGCCGACCTTTTGCCGCATGCCCTTGGAATAGCCCTGCGCCAGCCGGTGCCACGCATGTTCGGGCAGACCGGCGCGGGCCAGCAGCGCTTCGATGTGCGCGCGCGCCGGCTTTTGCCCGAGCAGGCGCATGAAGAATTCGACGTTTTCCACGCCGGTCAGCTTGTCGTACAGGGCGACGTTTTCGGCGATGTAGGCGGCGTGCTGCACCGCTGCCTGGGCCGGTGGCAGCGGCGAGCCGGCCAGCGTGATGCTGCCGCTGTCGGGCTGCACAAAGCCGAGCAGGCAGCCGATGGTGGTCGATTTGCCGGCGCCGTTGGGACCCAGCAGCGCATACACTTCGCCGGCCGCCACGTGCAGGTTGAGGCGATCGACGGCCGTGCGCGCTTCCGTGCGCGAGGCATATCGCTTGGTCAGTTGTTCGATACGGATCATGGTCAATTCATTGTGGTTGCAGTTAAAAGACGTAGCGCGCTTCGGAAAACAGCGTGCGTCCGGGGAAGGGGTGGGACTGGTAGGCGCGGTAATCGTTGAGGTTGTCCACGCCCACGGCCAGCTCCCAGTGCGCCGAGGGCTGCACGCGCAGGCGCACGTCGAGCTGCTTCTGGCGCGACAGGCCGCCATACACATCGGGGTTGATGTCCGAGTTGTTGATTTCATTGAACTGGCGGCCCGAGTAGCGGTAGGTGCTGCTCACGCTCCACAGGCGCGACGGCGCATAGGTGATGGTGGCCGCCGAGCGCACGCGTGGAATGCGCACCCACTGCTTGCCGACCGACGGCTGGAAGTTGGCGTTCTCCAGGATGGTGGCCTTGCTGAAGGCAATGTGGGCATCGACGCTGAGACCGGGCACGCCGACATCGTCGATGATGGCAGCCAGTTCCAGCCCGCGCGTGCGCACGCGGCCGACGTTCTGGTTGTTGGTGATGTTGGGGAACACGGCCAGATTCAGCTGGGTCCAGATGGTGTTGCGCACGTCATCCTGGAACACGGTGGCGCGCAGGTTGCCGGCGGCAATGCGCTGTTCGGCACTCAGTTCCACGGCCGTCGATTTCTCGGCCTTGAGATTCGGATCGCTGACGATGATCGATGGCCCCGACAGCGTGCCCTGGAACAGCTCGGCCACGGTGGGGAAGCGCGTGCCCTGGCCGGCCGACAGGCGCAGATCGAGTTCACGGTTGACGGCCCAGCTTAGTGACAGCTTGGGCGAGAGCGCGTTGTCGCTGCGCGGGCGGTAGTTCTCGGTGGCGCCGCCCGAAAAACGCTGGATGCCGTCCAGGGCTTTCCAGTGCTCGGCGCGCAGGCCGAAGGTGGCGGTCCAGGCGGGCAGGAACTGCCAGGCATCCTGGGCGTACAGGCCGAACAGTTCGGTCTTGCCGCCGACGAACTGGCTTTCCGTCCCACCGAGGCTGCGCCAGTCGCTCAGATTGCGGCTGGCCTGGCGCAGCAGGTAGTCGCTGGCGTGCAGGCCGAAGGTCAGCGCGTGGCGGTCACCTCTCCAGCCGTTTTCCGTGCTGGTGCTATCGCCACCGGGCGCCCGGCGTGCTTGCAGTTCAACCGAGCGGAAACCTGTACCGGCGCGCTGCACGGCGGTACCGGCGCCGCCGTTCGCCGCCAGCGGATCGGCGGTGCTGGCGTTGCGCTGGGTGTCTTCGATAATCTTGTAGCGGCTTAGCACCGCGGATGTGCTCCAGCCGTCGCTCAGTCTTTGCCTGACTGTCAGCCCGCCCTGCACGTGGCGCTCGTCGCGCACGAACGGCGCAAAGGTATTGGCCGGCAGGTTGAAGACATTGCCGCCATTGCTCAAGCGCCCTGACCAGACCGGGTTGCCGCTAGCATCGCGCAGCAGCGTCACGTTGCTGTTGTCGGAATCGTTTTGCCACGCCGCGATAAAACCTTCGGCGCTGACACCACCGGCAAAGTCGTAACCGAAGCTGGCCTTGATTGTGTCTTGACGCGTGCGGTCGATGGCGCCGGCGTTGGCCCCAAACACGGCGCGGCGCAGGCCGGTGGGGCCGGTATCGTAAGCCACACCGGTGACCGGGAGCGCGGCTGCGCTGCCCGCTACCGCCGGGAAGGCGCCCGCAGCATTGGCGTTGATGCCGTAGTATTGCATCGGCTGGCTGGTGGCGTCCTGGTGGTTGACCATCAGCTTGTACCACAGGCCCGAGGCCAGCCGGTCGCCCAGCAGCAGTGAGCCCTGGTAGTTGCGGTAGCGGTCCCTCAGACCATAATTGTCATAGCTCTGCACCTGGCCCGCCAGCCGCGCCGAGCCCATGAAACCGGTGGGCTTGACGGTGGTAATGGCGATGGTGGTGCCGATCGAGTTGCCGGTATAGATGGCCGAGAACGGGCCATACACGACATCGACGCGCGCCATTTCTTCGGGCGCCACCATATTCCAGCGCGGCGCATCGAAGCGGCCGAGGAAGTTCGACAGCAGGTAGCCATCCATCAGCACCAGCGCGCGCGGCGCCTGCGAAGTGGAAAAGCTGCGTCCACCAACCAGCGCATTGCGGTCGCCGCTATAGCGCTTGCGAATGGTCAGGCTGGGCAAGTTGCGCAGCGCATCTTCTGGGTTGAAGACGTTCTGCTGCTGGAACAGTTCTTCCTGCGTTTTGCTAACGGTGGTGGCGGGCATGCCTGATTCCAGCGGGCCCTTATTGGCGCTGATGGTGATGCTTTCCATCGGCGCATTGTCCTCAAGCGTTTCGGCTTGAGCGGGCAGCCAGCATGACAGCGCCAGCGAGATGGAGACGGAGAGTGAGGTGTGAACGGTACGCATAATTTCAGGTGTAAATGTGGGTTGCCAGCGGCGAGCGTGCAGGCGCAGGCCGCCACTGTCGGCGCAGCGCGCGGCAACAGAGGTACAGCCCGGCGCAGGCGTTTGCAGGCCAGGGTTTAATCAGTGCTTATCGGATATCGGATATCGGATAGAAGATGCTGACGCCACGCAGCAACCGGCCAGCCGGAGGCGGCGCAGGGCCACAGGCATGGTCAGTCGGAGCAGGTCAGCAGGCAGTGAAGGAGGAGGGTGGGCCTTGTGCGCGCGGGATCGGTTTGCTGATGCCCGCTTCGGCAGCAATCCATGCCAGCACCGGCAGCACGTATTGCAGCGAGGCGGCGCGCAG
The DNA here is from genome assembly GCA_040508275.1 of Duganella sp. Taxonomy (GTDB): domain Bacteria; phylum Pseudomonadota; class Gammaproteobacteria; order Burkholderiales; family Burkholderiaceae_D; genus Rugamonas. The sequence goes on along the minus strand of JBEVNE010000135.1, from coordinate 23,276 downwards.
CACGTGTTCGGCAATGCCGTCCACGGAGGGCGGCGATTGCAGCTGCGCCGCCAGCACGCAGCTGGCGCAATCGGCGTGGTGTTTTTTAAGATCGTGGTGATGCTGGGTGGCGCCCAGCAATTGCAGCACCAGGATGATGGCAGACAGCCAGGCCAGCGCGACGGCCATCCCCGAGCGCGCACGCTGCGTGTGCGGCGCACAGGCGGAGTGGTGATCGGGGTGGAGTGGCGTCATGGTGCAAGCCGGGGAATAAATGGGAGGCGCAATCTTAGCATGGCCGCCGGACCGAAAAACAGCCTTGTTCAAATAATAGTTGAGCGACGACAGCCCGCGTGCGCCGCTCGGGTATACTGGCAGACCTACCACGCCGCGGCGCTACAGCACGATCGCGCTGCGCATAACAATAAAATTACGCCATGACTCAGGATTTTTTTCAGACCTTTATTTTGCTGGTACTGGTGACCGACCCTTTTGGTAACGTACCGCTGTTTGCCAGCGTGCTCAACTCGGTGCCGGTGGCGCGCCGGCCGCGCATCGTCATCCGCGAATGCGCGATCGCCTTCGGCCTGCTGCTGATCTTCATGTTCTTCGGCCGTCACTTCCTGTCAGCCCTGCACCTGTCGGAAGTGGCGCTGCGCATCGGCGGCGCCGTGATCCTCCTGCTCATTTCGATTCGCATGATTTTTCCGCACCCTGACGGCGTGCTCGGTCATTCCGGCGGCACCGAACCGTTCATCGTGCCGCTGGCGATACCGGCGCTGGCCGGCCCCTCGGCGCTGGCTACGGTGCTGCTGTTTTCCAATGAAACGCAGGGTGAATTGCTCGTGCACGTGGCGGCACTGACCGCCGTACTGGTGGTCTGGCTGGCCGTGTTCCTGAGCGCCGAGAAGCTGCAAAAGGTATTGGGCCCCCAAGTGATGATGGCTTTCGAGCGCCTGATGGGCCTGATCCTGACGGCGATGTCGGTCGAGATGCTGCTGAGCGGGATACGCGAGTTTGTAAAAACTCTGTAAGAAGACATCGGATGACCGAGGTGACTGAGTGAAAAAAACCAGCGTTGTAGTCGGCGACAAGATCAATGTGCTTTTTGTGTGCAGCAAAAATCAATGGAGAAGCCCAACGGCAGAAACGATCTGGCGCTCTCATGGGAAACTGAATGTCCGCTCTGGCGGTACCAGCCCCAATGCACGGCACCACGTCTCGCAAGAGGACATCAGGTGGGCTGACGTGATCATGGTGATGGAGGAAAAACACAAGTCGCGTCTGAAAGCCGAGTACACGCGGGTACTGGATTTCAAACCCATCCATGTTCTTGATATTCCTGATGAATACAAGTACATGAACGAGGAGCTCGTCGAACAGCTGAAGCAGGCCGTATCGTCTATTCTGGCATTGACATGATCAGCGTTTGATGGGAGGGCACGCACAGGGGAGAACCCGGACGCTCTCGCCCACTGTAGTCGTCAGAAGGGTTCCGCTGGAGCGTGGCATTTTAAAGTTTTCTTTAATATGGATTTTCATATTAAAGCATTCTTTAATGTGCGACGTTTCAGTCGGCAGCTTAGCTCTTGAAACTGATGATGAGTCTGCCTCCGCTTGCGTGATTGGTACGCGGGATTGCGTCAGTGACATTAAGGTCTGCACTGGGAAATTTTCGGGTACCATGCTGCTATCTGGACACTATTAAACGGAACCCCAGTGAAGACTTATCATGGCAGCTGCCATTGTGGTGCAGTGCGCTCTGAGGCTGATATCGATCTCAGTCAGGGCACCATCCGTTGTAACTGCTCGATTTGCACCAAGGTCAGGTTCTGGCCGGCCATCGTGCAACCGTCGGCGTTTCGGCTGCTGGCCGGTGAAGCCGCACTCACCAATTATCAATTCCTGACCAGGACCGACCAACATCTGTTTTGCAAGCACTGTGGCGTGCGTTCCTTCGGCATCGGACGTTCGCCGCGGTGGGGCGAATTCTATGCCGTGAATCTGGCCTGCCTCGACGACGTTACGCCCGAAGAACTGGTGAATGCGCCGATCACTTATCTTGACGGGAAAAACGATAACTGGGACTGCCCACCGGTGGAAATACGCCATCTTTGAGCCGTCTTCAAAACACGCTGCGCCCCAGGACCTCACAAGCTTCCTTGTTTTACCCGCGCTTATCCCGCGCCGCAGGCTTTCCCGCATGGTTGAAAAAATATCTTTACAGTGCGCAGAAAATGCAGGTACATTAATCGAGGTAGCAATGTAACCGGTTACATCATCCAAAAGGTCACCGGTTATATTTTTAACGTGAAATGTAACCGGTTACATTTTCTTAAAAGAAATAAATAATGGCGACAACAATCAAGGATGTGGCGCAGGCAGCGGGGGTTTCGGTGGCGTCGGTATCGCGCGCGCTCAACGGCCATGCCAGTATCACGGACGACACCCGCAAGCACATTCTGGCCGTGGTCAAGCGCATGCGCTACATGCCGCACGTGGGCGCGCGCAGCCTGACCACCAGCTTTACCAACACCATCGGCGTGCTGCTGCCCGACCTGTACGGCGAGTTCTTCTCCGAGATCATCCGCGGCATCGACGGCGCGGCGCGCCAGCGCGGCCTGCACCTGATGGTGGCCGGCCTGCATGGCGACGCCGACGAAGCTGCGCTGGCGATTCGCGCCATGCGTGGCCGCGTTGATGGTTTGCTGGTCATGTCGCCCCATGTCGATGCGGCGCTGCTGTCCGATAACCTGCCCGACGATCTGCCCATCGTGCTGATGAACACCGGCGCCGGCGGTACCAGCTATCCGGCCATCTCGGTCGACAACTACAGCGGCGCCTATGCCATGGTGGCGCACCTGGTGGCGCGCGGCTACCGCAGCATCGCTTTTATCGGTGGCCCGGCCGGCAACTTCGAAGCGCAGGAACGCCTGCGCGGCTACCACGCGGCGCTGGCAGCGCTGGCGCCGCACATGGCGCCGCAGGTATTTGCCGGCGAATTTACCGAGGAATCGGGCCAGCGCGTGGCGCAAACGCTGCTGGCGCTGGCGCAGCGGCCCGAGGCCGTCTTTGCCGGTAACGACATGATGGCCATCGGCGCTCTGCTGGCATTGAAGCAGGGCGGTCTCGATGTGCCGGGCGATATCGCGCTGGCCGGTTTCGACGATATTCCCATCGCCCGTTACGTCACCCCGGCGCTGACCACCGTGCGTGTGCCGATTGCCGAATTGGGCCTGCAGGCACTGGAAAAACTGCACGCCCGCATCGGCCAGCCGGCGGGGGCGACGGTGACAGCCGCCACGCGTACGCTGGCCGCCGAACTGGTGACGCGCGCCTCTACCGGGGAGCGTGCATCCACATCAACGTAGGCCTTGCCCATCGCTTCATGCAGCAGCTTCATGTTTCAGTTTGATGCCTTCAGTAGTACGTCATATGTAGTAAGCCTTATGTAGTAGGCCTTATGTAGTACGCCATAGCAGCACATAAAAAAGTACACGATAAAAATCAGGAGACAACCATGAACCGCACCACTCGCCGCACATCAACCATATCCGCCACACTCACCACACCCGGACTGCACTTGTCCGTCATGGCTGCCGCATTGGCTACCTCATTGCTGATGGCGCCGCCGGCGCTGGCGCAGCTCAGCACCGCCACCATCCAGGGCCAGGTCACCAGTGGCGCCGCACCCTCGGCCGGCGCCGCCGTTACTGCCACCAACACGCTCAATGGCTATGTGTACGCGGCCACTACGCGCGCCGATGGCAGCTATGTGCTGACCGGCGTGGCGCCTGGCACCTACCAGATTCGCGTCGGTGAGCAAAAGGCCGAACTGATCACCGTCAGCGTTGGCCAGACCAGCCTGGTGAACCTGCAACTGCAGGGCGGCGTGCAGCAGGTGGTGATCACCGGTTCGGCCACGCGGCGCGATGTCGCCGGTTCCGAAGTCGGCACCTCGGTGTCGCGCGAGCAGATCGAAAAGCTGCCCCAGGTCACGCGCAATTTCCTGTCCTTTGCCGACCTGGCACCCGGTGTGCGCTTCAACGTCGATAACAGCGGCAACGTCAAGCTGCAAAGCGGCTCGCAAAGCCAGGATAACGTCAACGTCTTCATCGATGGCGTCAGCCAGAAGAACAACATCCTGCGCGGCGGCGTGTCGGGCCTCGACTCCAGTCGCGGCAACCCGTTCCCGCAGTCGGCGGTGGCCGAGTACAAGGTGATCGCACAAAACTACAAGGCCGAATACGACCAGGTGTCGAGCGCTGCCATTACGGCGGTGACCAAGTCGGGCGGCAATGAACTGAGCGGCGATGTCTTCTGGGACCATACCGGCACCAACCTCACAGCCAAAGACCCGTTCCAGAAGCAGTCCGAAGCCCAGGGCATCGGCCGGCCATCGTCGTCGCAGGACCAGTTTGGCGTTACGCTGGGAGGTCCCATCAAGAAGGACGTGGCGCACTACTTTATCGCCTACGAGGGCAAGCGCATCGACAGTCCGCGCCAGGTGATCGCCCAGCGCACCGACCTGCTGCCCAATGCCGGCATTGTGCCGTCGCTGCTGGCGCGCCAGGGTTCTTCGGTCTCCAAGTTCAAGGAAGACCTGTTGCTGGTCAAGGTCGATGCGCAAATCTCGCGTAACCAGCGCGTGGAAGCGACCGCGCGGGTACGGCGCGAGAGCGACCTGATACCGGAAGACCTCAAGCTCAGCACTTCTGAAAATGTCCTCGACCGCACCAACGACGAAGACCGCTTCGACTTCAAGCACGAATGGAGCAACGATAACTTCCTCAACGAGGCGCGATTCGGCTACGAAAAATACAGCTGGAACCCGCAGTCTATTGCCACCAATCCGTATATCCGCTACCAGGTCTCGCCCAGCAATACCGACAACAACGTGGTGGACGTGATCATCACCGGCGGTTCGCCCAACAACCAGTTCCGCCAGCAGCGCGGCCTGCTGCTGCAGGACGACCTGACCTACACCGGGTTGAAGGGACATACCATGAAAGCCGGCGTCAAGGTCAAGCGCATCAGCTATGACCTGTCCGGCACCGCGCGCGCCATCGAGCAGCGCTGGGAGCGGATCGATACGCGTACCGGGCTGGCCAGCCTGATCCGGTCCGAGGCGGCGATACCGGCCAGCGGCGTCAGTTTCGACAACACGCAATATGGCATCTACTTCCAGGATGACTGGCAGGCGACCGACAAGCTGCTGCTCAATCTCGGCATGCGCTACGACTACGAAACCAATATGCTCAACGACAGTTACGCCACGCCGGCCGACCGCGCGGCCGTGTTCGGGCGCCAGGACCCGCGCCCCGGCGCAGCGCCAGGGCAGACCTATGCGCAGTCGCTGGCCAGGGGTGGTGTCAACGTCGCCGACTACATCAGCAGCGGCAACAGCCGCAAGCCGTTCAAGGATGCCTGGGCGCCACGCCTGGGCCTGTCCTACGATATCCACGGCGACCGCGCCTCGGTGCTGTTTGCAGGCTGGGGCCGCGCTTACGACCGGGCCATTGCCAACCATGCGCTCGACGAAGCGCAGAAAAACTCGCAGCCGGGCGGCGAGATCTGGCTGATCAAGAATGACCACAAAATGGCGTACACCGACCAGTACAGCTTTGGCCTGCGCCAGGCGCTGGGACGCTGGAACGGCGAAGTGGGTTACACCAACGCGCGCAGCCGTAATCAGTTCAACTGGTTCGGCGGTAACCGCGACGTCAACGGCACCTGGGGCAACGGCAGTCCGATCGATCCGCTGTGGGGCTCGGTGCCGGGCTACTCCACGCTGGTGCTGGGCGACTTTATCACCCAGGCCAAGACCGAATCGGTGTACCTGAAGATGGACAAGCCCTACACCAAGGCGTCCACCTGGAGCCTGGGCGCCACCTACACCTACAGCCGTGGCGAGACCACCAACAAGGAATGGACCAACGATATCTTCAACTGGACCTACGGGCGCTTTGCTTCGGCCTGGAATCCATCGACCGACGTCGAGCGCCACCGCCTGGTGGTGGCCGGCGTGACCGACGGCTGGCTGCCGTTCGGCCTGATGCTGTCCGGTAAAGCCACAATCGGTTCCGGCCTGCCTTACCGCATTACCGATTGCTCGCAGGGCTTCAGCAGCTGCGTGTCGGCCGAAGGCAAGGGCAGCAATTTCCGCCAGATCGATGTCGGCCTGGCCAAGGAAATCAAGTTCGCTTTTGGCGCACTGTCGCTGCGCGCCGACGTGCTCAATCTGTTCAACAGCATCAACTACGGCGGTTACGACGGCTGGGGCGGTGGTCCGGGCAATGCGCAAAACCGCCTCGGCGGCGACAACGCCAATCTCGGCGTGCCCAACTCGGTCGGTGGTCCGATGCGCACGGTGAAGTTCAGCGCCCGCTACGCGTTTTAAAAACTATCGCTTCCATGCAGTGCCGCTCCCCAAAAAGGGAGCGGTGTGACCCAACACGCGCCTGCCGCGCCTTTTGATTGGAAAACAGCCCATGATGCTTCGCACTTCCGCCGTCCGCACGTTCAAACCAACTGCCAAACTTGCCATGTCGCTGGCCCTGGCCTTTTCTGCACTGTGCAGCCACAGCGCCATCGCCCGCGACACCACGCTGCCGCCGCTGTTCGATGACCTGCAACAGCGCACCTTCCAGTTCTTCTGGGATACCGCCAATCCCGCCAACGGCCTGCTGCCCGACCGCTACCCGTCGCCGTCGTTTTCCAGCACGGCGGCCGTGGGCTTCGGCCTGACCGCCTATCCGATCGGCGTCGAACGCGGGTACATCACCCGCGAACAGGCGCGCGAACGCGTGCTGAAAACGCTGCGCTTCTTCCGCAATGCGCCGCAGGGGCCGGACAAGGGTACCGTCACCGCTGGCTACAAGGGATTTTTCTATCACTTCCTCGACATGAAAACCGGTCTGCGGCACAACGACCAGGTGGAGCTGTCCACCGTCGATACGGCGCTGCTGGTGGCCGGTGCGCTGTTCTGCCAGTCGTGGTTTGACGGCGATAACAGTGAGGAAAAGGAAATCCGCAAGCTGGCGCAGGAAATTTACGAGCGCGTGGACTGGACCTGGGCGCAGGCGCGCAAGCCATCGATCACGCTGGGCTGGTACCCGGAATCCGGCTTCATTCCCTACGACTGGAAAGGCTATAACGAGGCGATGCTGATTTACGTGCTGGCGCTGGCTTCGCCCACCCACCCGGTGCAGCCGGATGCCTGGCAGGAGTGGACCAGCACTTACGACAACAGCCTGGTAAAAAAAGGCGAGGGCAAGCAGGAGCACCTGGCTTATCCATCGATGTTCATCCACCAGTACAGCCATGTGTGGATCGATTTTCGCGGCATCCGCGACGCTTACATGCGCCAGCGCGGCTACGACTATTTTGAAAACAGCCGGCGCGCCACCTATGCGCAGCAGGCGTATGCCATCGCCAATCCGCTCGGCTGCAAGGACTATGGCGCCAAGGTGTGGGGACAGACGGCCAGCGATGGCCCGGTCGATAAGGTGCTCGATTATCGCGGCCGCAAGCTGGCGTTCCGCTCCTATGCGGCGCGCGGCGCCGGCGGCGAGGCAGCCTACGACGACTGCACGCTGGTGCCGACCGCCGCTGCCGGCTCGCTGCCGTTCGCGCCCGAGATCGTGATACCTGCCGTGCTGGAAATGCGCCAGCGCTATGGCGACTTCTTGTACGGTAAATATGGCTTCCTCGATTCCTTCAACCCTAGCTTTAACTACGACGTGCCGCTCCAGCATGGCCGCGTGATACCTGGCAAGGGCTGGGTGGCGGACGACTACCTCGGCATCGACCAGGGGCCGATCCTGGCCATGACGGAGAACCATCGCAACGAGCTGGTATGGCGCGTGATGCGCAAGAATCCGGCCATCCGGCTGGGGCTTGAACGGGCCGGCTTCAGCGGCGGCTGGCTGTCGAAGGCGAAATAATGCACAAGCTTTTGCTCACCCTGCTGACTGCGCTGGCGTGCGTGCTACTGGCTTCATGCTCGCCGCGCGCACAGCAGGGCGTGGTACTGAAGTTCTGGGCCATGGGGCGCGAGGGCGAGGTGGTGGCGGCGCTGATTCCTGAATTCGAGCGCACCCACCCCGGCATACGGGTCGAGGTGCAGCAGCTGCCGTGGACGGCCGCGCACGAAAAGCTGCTGACCGCGTTTGCCGGCGAAGTCATGCCCGACATCGTCCAGCTGGGTAACACCTGGGTGCCGGAGCTGCAGGCAATCGGTGCGCTGGCGCCGCTCGACGCCCACCTGGCGCATTCGCAATGGGTGGACAAGAACGATTATTTTGCCGGCATCTGGCACACCAATGTGATCGACGGCCAGCTGTGGGGCTTGCCCTGGTATGTCGATACGCGCGTGATGTTTTATCGCCGCGACCTGCTGGCGCAGGCCGGCTACCGCGCGCCGCCGACCACCTGGGCCGACTGGCTGGACGCCATGCAAAAGATCAAGCGCATCGTCGGCTCCGAGCGTTATGCGATCCTGCTGCCGACCGATGAATTCGAGCCGCTGCTGGCGCTGGCGCTGCAGCAGGGCGAGGAGCTCTTGCGCGATGGCGGGCGCTATGGGAATTTCCGTAGCGCCGGCTTTCGCCGCAGCCTTCAGCTGTATGCCGACATCTATGCCCAGGACCTGGCGCCGTTGAACCGGCTCACCAATATCTATCACGAGTTTGGCATGGGTTATGTGTCGTTCTATATCTCCGGCCCGTGGAATATCGGCGAGTTCAAGCGCCGCCTGCCGGCCGATCAGCAGTCGGTCTGGATGACGGCGCCGCTACCCGGTCCGCAGGGACTGGCGCCGTCGATTGCCGGCGGCGCCAGCCTGGCCGTGGCGTCCACCTCGCGCCATCCGCGCGAGGCCTGGCAACTGATCGAATACCTGTCGCGCACCGATGTCGCGGCCCGCTTCAGCGACCTGACGGGCGACCTGCCGCCGCGCCGCAGCAACTGGGCGCAGCCGCGCATGGCGAACGACGTCTATGCCGCTGCCTTCCGCGACCAGCTCGAACGCGTGGTGCCGGCGCCCAAGGTGCCGGAATGGGAGCGCATTGCCACCGAAATGCGGCTGGTGGCCGAGCGCGTGGTGCACGGCAAGCTGACGGTGGACCAGGCCGTGACGCTGCTCGACGCCAAGGCCGACCACATACTGGAAAAGCGCCGCTGGATGCTGGCGCGCAAGGAGGACAAATGAATTCGCAACGCGCTGCCTGGTGCTTCGCCGGTCCCGCCGTGCTGGTGATCTGCGTGTTCTTCTTTTTGCCGGTGCTGGCGGCACTGGCCATGAGCCTGACGGACTTCGACATCTATGCGCTGGCCGACCTGGGCAATCTGCGCTTTGTCGGTCTGCGCAATTACGCCGAGCTGCTGCAAACGCCGCTGTTCTGGCAGGCGCTGGGCAATACGCTGTACTTCGTGGTGGTTGGTGTGCCGCTGTCGATTGCCGCTTCGCTCGGCGCCGCGCTGCTGCTGCATTCGCAGCTCACGCGCTTCAAGGGCTTGTTCCGCACGGCGTTCTTCGCTCCGGTGGTGACCTCGCTGGTGGCGGTGGCGGTGATCTGGCGCTACCTGCTGCACACGCGCTACGGCATGATCAACCACGGCCTCGAGCAGCTCGGCATCGGTCCGATCGACTGGCTCAACGATCCGCAGTGGTCGATGCCGGCGATTATCCTGTTCGCGCTGTGGAAAAACTTCGGCTACAACATGATCATCTTCCTGGCCGGCCTGCAAAGCATACCGGACGACCTGTACGAAGCGGCAGGGCTGGACGGCGCCGGTACCTGGGCTAAGTTCCGCTACGTGACCTGGCCGATGCTGGGCCCCACCATGCTGATGGTCAGCATCCTCAGCATGTCCGGCTACTTCCAGCTGTTTGCCGAGCCGTACGTGATGACCCAGGGCGGCCCGGTGCAAAGCACGGTGTCGGTGCTGTACTTTATGTACGAGCAGGGCTTCAAATGGTGGAACCTCGGCACCGCATCGGCGGTCGCCTTTGTGCTGTTTGCCATCATGTTCGCCATCACGCTGCTGCAACTGCGCTTTGCGCGGGGAGAGCAGGCATGAGAGCGATTGTCCTGAATGTGCTGATGTGGATGGCCGGCGCGCTGACGCTGTTTCCGCTGCTGTGGATGGTGCTGGTATCGCTGATGCCGCCCGGTGCATCGAGCACCTTCCCGCTGCCGCTGTGGCCGAGCGAGCCGACGCTGCATAACTACCGCGAGCTGTTCGGCCATGCCGGCATCGGCCAGTACCTGCTCAACAGCGTCATGCTGTCGTCGGCCGCCACCGTGCTGTCGCTGCTGTTTAACGTCAGCGCCGGCTACGCCTTCGCCAAGCTGCATTTTGCCGGGCGCGAACGCATCTTCAAGACCATGCTGGGGGCGCTGGTGATACCGGCCCAGGTGGCGATGCTGCCGCTGTTCCTGATGCTCAAATACCTCGGCCTGGTGAATACCTACGGCGCCGTGCTGGTGCCGGCGCTGGCGGGGGTGTTCGGCATTTTTCTGGTGCGCCAGTATGCGTTGACGATACCGGACGCCTTGCTGGAAGCGGCGCGCATCGATGGCGCCAGCGAGTTGCAGATTTTCCGCATCATCGTGCTGCCGCTGCTCAAGCCTATCCTGGTCACGCTGGGCATCTTCACTTTTCTCGGCACCTGGAACGACTTCATGTGGCCGCTGATCGTCCTGACCGACAAGGAGCTTTACACGCTGCCGGTGGCGCTGGCGTCGCTGTCGCGCGAGCATGTGCAGGATACGGAATTGATGATGGCCGGCTCGGTGCTGACCGTGCTGCCGGTGCTGCTGCTGTTCCTTGGTTTGCAGCGCTATTACATCCAGGGTCTTTTGGTAGGGAGTGTAAAGGGATGAAGAAAATAGTGTCTGTGCTGGCGGCGCTGGCCGCCACAGTGCTTGCCGCCTGTGCCCACGCTGCACCGGTGGGAGCGGCTGCGCGCGTGCTCGACGATTTTTCCGATATCACGCGCTGGCAGGCGAAGGCCTCCGACGGCATCAAGTCGGCCGCCAGCTTTGATGACGGCGCCATGCGGCTCGATGTCGATTTCGACGGCAAGGGCGGTTATGCATTTGCACGCCGCGAACTGCTGCTCGACCTGCCCGATAATTACGAAATCTCGTTTTATATCAAGGCCGAACTGCCGGTCAATCACTTCGAATTCAAGCTGACCGACGCCAGCGGCGACAACGTCTGGTGGTATCCGCAGCAGAACTACGCGTTTCCGAAAGAATGGCAACTGGTGCGCATCAAGAAGCGCCATATCCTGTTTGCCTGGGGCCCCGTCAAGGACAAGACGCTGCGCCATGCCGACCGCGTGGAATTTGTCGTCAGCGCCGGCAGCGGCGGCGGCAAGGGCTCGGTCTGGGTGCGCGACCTGACTTTCCGTGAACTGCCGCCGGTGCCGTCTAGCTGGCCGCAACCGCGCATCCAGCAGACCCTAGCTGCCGGCAAGGGCAAAGGTAAAGCCGGGCAGGTGCTGATCGACCTGGGCGCCGAGCGCGAATTCGGCGGCCTGGTGCTGCAATGGCAGGGCCGACACTATGCGCGCCGCTACGAGGTGGCGCTGTCGTCCGATGGCAAAAGCTGGCGCACCGTGCGCAGCGTCAAGGACGGTAACGGCGGCGCCGATCCGCTGCGCTTGCCGGAAGCGCAGGCGCGCCATATCCGCCTGCGCATGCACGATAGTCCTGGTGGCCGCTATGTGCTCGATGATGTCCAGATCAAGGAACTGGACTATGGCGCCACGCCCAACCAGTTTATTAGCGCGGTTGCCGCCGAGGCTCCGCGCGGCCAGTATCCGCGCGGCTTTTCGGGGCAGCAAAGCTATTGGACGCTGGTCGGCGTCGATGGCGGCGGCGACCATAGCGCCTTGATCTCGGAAGACGGTGCACTGGAATCGCGCCAGGGCGGCTATGCGCTGGAACCGTTCGTGCGCGAAGGCGGCAAGCTGTATAGCTGGGCCGATGTCGAAGTTGGCCACAGCCTGCAGGACGGCTATCTGCCGCTGCCCACGGTCAGCTGGAAGGCCCCAACCTGGACGCTCGCTGTGACGGCAGCGGCCAGCGGCACGCCGGCATCGTCGCAACTGCTGGCGCGCTACACGCTGACCAACCTGGAAGACAAGCCGAAAAAGCTGACGCTGGTGCTGGCCGCACGGCCATTCCAGGTCAACGCCCCGCGCCAGTTCCTGAATACGCCGGGCGGCTACAGCGCCATCAACGATATAGCCTGGAATGGCCGCGTGCTGAAGATAAACGGGCTATCGACTGTTCACCCGCTGCAGCCGCCGGCGGCGGTGGCGCTGGCTTCGTTCGATGCTGGCCTGCTGCCTTCATTCAGCGCCAGTGCCAAGACCAGTACCACCTTGGGCATCGGTGCGCACAGCGTGCACGACGACACCGGCATGGCCTCGGCCGCGTTGTCCTACCAGATCGATCTGCCGCCGTATGGCAAGGTGGAACTGGGGGCGGTCATGCCGATGGCCGGCGGCGATGTGGCGCCGAACCTGGGATCACAAACGCCGATGCAGTGGCTCGATCAACAGCAGCAAAGCGTGGCGCAGGAATGGCGCGTGAAACTCAACCAGGTTGACATGCTGGTGCCGCAGGCCGGGCAGCGCATGCGCGATACCCTGCGGGCCTCGCTGGCCCACATGCTGATGACGCGCGAGGGCGCCTCGCTGCAGCCGGGCACGCGCTCCTACCGCCGCTCGTGGATACGCGACGGCGCCATGATGTCGGAAGCGCTGCTGCGCCTGGGCCAGCCGCATATCGCCGAAGAATACCTGCGCTGGTATGCGCCCTACCAGTTCGATAACGGCAAAGTGCCGTGCTGCGTGGACCGGCGCGGCGCCGATCCGGTGCCGGAAAACGACAGCCACGGCCAGTTGATCTTCCTCGCCGCCGAACTGTATCGCTACACGCGCGACCGCGCCGCCCTGGCCGCCGTGTGGCCGCGCCTGGACGCCGCCGCCCATTACATGGAAACACTGCGCCAGTCCGAGCGCACGGCCGATAACCAGGCGCCGGCGCGGCGCGCGTTTTACGGGCTGATGCCGGCCTCGATCAGCCACGAGGGCTATTCTGAAAAACCCATGCATTCGTACTGGGATGACTTTTGGGCGATGCGTGGCTACAAGGATGCGGTGGACATGGCGGCGGCGCTGGGCAAAGGCGACCGGGCGGGCGAACTGGCGGCGCAGCGCGACGAGTTCCGCCAGGACCTGTATGCCTCGCTGGCGGCCAGCACGGCGCTGCACGGCATCGACTACCTGCCGGGTGCGGCGGAACTGGGCGACTTTGATCCCACCTCGTCGACGATTGCGCTGACGCCAGGCGGCGAGCAGCAGCATATTCCACCAGCGCTGCTGAACGCCACCTACGAAAAATACTGGGACTTCTTCCGCGCCCGCCGCGACGGACGCAAAGCCTGGGAGGATTACACGCCGTACGAGCTGCGCAACGTCAGCGCCTTTGTGCGCCTGGGCTGGCGCGAGCGTGCAGCCGAACTGCTCGACTATTTCTATGCCGACCAGCGCCCGCGTCCGTGGCTGCAATGGGCCGAGGTGGTGGGGCGCGACCTGCGCCAGCCGCGCTTTTTGGGCGATATGCCGCACGGCTGGATTTCGTCCGATTACATCCGCGCTGCGCTCGACTCGTTCGCCTACGAGCGCGAAGCCGACCAGGCGCTGTTGCTGGGCGAGGGCGTGCCAAGCGCCTGGCTGAGCGCCGACAGCGCCAGCAAAAACAGCGCCGACGGCAAGGCGCAGCACGGCGTCGGCCTGCGTGGCCTGCGCACGCCGTACGGTCCGCTCAGCTACACGCTGGCCGCGCAGGCCGGCGTGCTGACGCTGCGCGTGGATGCGCTCGAACGGATGCCGGCCGGTGGCATTGTCTACACCTGGCCCTGGCCCGGCAAGCCCGGCGCCGCCCGTCTCAATGGCCGCCCCGTGGCCTGGCACGGGCGCCAGATCACCATCACCAGTTTGCCTGCCGTCCTGGAAATCGACGGTGCGCCAGTTTCACCCTCATTGTGATAAAGGTATCGATATGACCCAACAAAACAATCCACCCATCGCGTTTCCCGACAACTTTTTGTGGGGCAGCGCCACCTCGGCCTACCAGATCGAAGGCTCGCCGCTGGCCGATGGCGCCGGCCCCAGTATCTGGCAGCGCTTTTGCGCGGTGCCGGGCAATGTGCGCGACGGCGACCATGGCGACATCGCCTGCGACCACTATCGCCGCTACAAGGAAGACGTGGCGCTGATGGCGCGCCTCGGCCTCAAGGCTTACCGCTTCAGCGTGTCATGGAGCCGCATCCTGCCGCAGGGACGCGGCGAAGTGAATCAGGCCGGCCTGGATTTTTACAGCCGTCTGATCGACGAGTTGCTGGCGCACGGCATCGAGCCGCTGCTCACGCTGTATCACTGGGATTTGCCAGCGGCGCTTGATGACCGCGGCGGCTGGCTCAATCCCGACATAGCCGACTGGTTTGCCGAGTATGCGCGCGTGATGTTCCGCGCTTTCGACGGCCGCGTCAAATCATGGGCCACGCTCAACGAACCGTGGGTGGTAACCGATGGCGGTTATATGCACGGCACGCTGGCGCCCGGTCACCGCAGCGCCCACGAAGCGGCGCTGGCCAGCCACAACCTGATGCGCGCGCATGGCAAGGCTGTCCAGGCTTACCGCGAGATCGGCGCGCACCAGATCGGCATCGTCGTCAACATCGAGCCGAAGTACCCGGCCAGCAGCTCGCAGGCCGACCTGGATGCCACCCGCCGCGCCGACGCCTATATGAACCGCCAGTACCTCGATCCGATCTTCCTGGGCCGCTACCCGGCTGAAATGAAGGAGATGTTCGGCAGCGCCTGGCCCGAATGGCCGGCTGAAGACTTTGCCCTGATCGGCCAGCGCCTCGATTTTGTCGGCATCAATTACTACACGCGCAGCGTGGTGCGCGATGAGCCGGCCAACTGGCCGCTGCAGGTGGCGCCGGTGCGCCAGGCGCTGGCCACCCACATGGAAACCGGCTGGGAAGTATTCCCGCAGGGCCTTACCGATACGCTGGTCAATTTCAAGCGCCTGTATGGCGACATGCCGTTGTACGTGATGGAAAACGGTTCCACCTTCTACGATCCGCCGGTTGCCGAAGGCGGCGTGGTGCACGATCCGCTGCGGGTGGACTGCCTGCGCAAGAATATGGGAGCGCTGAGCGCCGCGCTGGCGGCAGGGGTGGACTTGCGTGGCTACATGGTGTGGTCGCTGCTCGACAACCTCGAATGGTCGCTGGGCTTTTCCAAGCGCTTCGGCATCATTCACGTCAATTTTTCAACCCAGCAGCGCACCCTGAAAGACAGCGCGCTGCTGTACGCCGATATCGTGGCCAGCAATGGCCGCTGCCTCAACATCAACCCTTGATTCGATGGACGACATGACTACTAACGCACTGCACCAGGCGCGCCTGCTGTCGAACGGCAGCCTTACCACCCTGATCACCGGCGCCGGCACCGGCTACACCCGGCTGGCCGATTGCGCGCTGTCGCGCTGGAACGGCGACCGTGTCGAAGACGCTGAAGGTTATTTCTTCTATTTGCGCGACGCCGACAGCGGCGACCTCTGGTCGCTCGCGGCCCAGCCCTGCGGTGGCCCGCACGCGCGCAGTGCCCAGGCCGACGAAGGGATTTTTCAGCTCGGCGTGACCGCGCACGGCATCAGCGCGCAGATGGCGGTGACGGTGGATGCCGCGCGCGACGTCGAGCTGCGCCAGGTGGTGCTGAAAAACCTGTCGCTGCAGCAGCGCCACATCGAGCTGACCAGCTACCTCGAGGTGGTACTGAACCGCCAGTCCGACGAAGCCTCGCACCCGGCTTTTTCCAAGCTGTTCGTGCAGACCTGGTACGCCGACGGCGCCTTGCTGGCGCACCGCCGCCCGCGCGGCGAGGGCGATCCGGCAGTATGGATGGTGCACGCCGCCAGCGGCGGTGTGGCGGCCGGCTTCGATACCGACCGCACCCGCTTCGTCGGCCGTGGCCGCGACCTGCGTGCGCCGGTGGCGCTGGACGGCGCCCTGTCCGCCACGGTGGGCAATGTGCTCGACCCCGTGTTCAGCCTGCGCCGCAGCGTCACGCTGGCGCCCGGCGAACAGGTGGTGCTGCGCTTCGTACTGGGCGCCGCCGGCAGCCGTGACCAGGCGCTGGCGCTGACCGCCGCGCTGACCGATGACGTGCAGGCGGCGCTGCATCAGCCGCCGCTGGGCGAGGAGGAAGAGCGCTACGTGCGTGCGCTGGCCGCTGGCGAGCCTGCTGCCTTGCCAGCCGCCGCTGACCGCGCGGCTACCGGCCCCGCCACGGTGCCGGAACCTGCGCCGCTACAGTTTTTCAACGGTTACGGCGGCTTCAACGCCGCCGGTGACGAGTACGTGGTGCGGCTCGACTGGGACGCGGCAAGCGGCTTGCGCCGGCCGCCGCTTGCCTGGACCAATGCGATTTCCAACGAAAATTTCGGCTTCTTGGTCAGCGAGAGCGGCGCGGGCTACACCTGGAGCCGCAACAGCCGCGTGCACCGGCTCACGCCCTGGTACAACGACCCGCTGCGCGATCCGCACGGCGAGGCACTGTACCTGCGCGATGAAGACAGCGGCCAGTTCTGGTCGCCGCTGCCCGGGCCGGCGCCGGCCACTGCCGGCTACGAGGCCGCGCACGGCTTTGGCTATTCGCGGTTTACCCACGTCAGCCATGATCTGGTGCAGGAAACGCTGATGTTCGTGCCACGCCACGACCCGGTAAAAATCATCCGTGTGCGTGTTACCAATAGCGGCAGCCAGCCGCGCCGTCTGTCGCTGTTTTCCTACCAGCGCCTGGTGTTGGGCGGCACGCCGGCCGACAGCAGCCACCATGTGCACACCGCGTTCGACGCCAGCGGCGTGCTGCTGGCGCATAATCCCCAGGCCGGCCAGTTTGCCGATGGCGTGACCTTTGCCGCCGTGCACGCAGGGCCGGGCGCCACGGTCCACCGCAGCGCTGACCGCGCCGCGTTTATCGGCTTGCACGGCAGTCCGGCGGCGCCGGCAGCGCTGGCCGTACCGGTGTTGAGCGAATCGAGTGGCAGTGGCATTGATCCTTGCGCAGCCTTCCAGGCCGTGTACACGCTGGCGCCGGGCGCCACGCTTGAATGCGTGTTCCTGCTGGGCGAAACGGTCGAACAGCAGGCTGCGCTTGCGCTGGTGCAGCGCTATG
Organism: Duganella sp.; assembly: GCA_040508275.1. Classification (GTDB taxonomy): domain Bacteria; phylum Pseudomonadota; class Gammaproteobacteria; order Burkholderiales; family Burkholderiaceae_D; genus Rugamonas. The sequence goes on along the minus strand of JBEVNE010000135.1, from coordinate 6,025 downwards.
CGGCGCCGGGCGCGGTGCAGCAGGCGCTCGAACAGATCACCGGCTTCTGGCGCGATACGCTGGGCGCGGTGCAGGTAAGCACCCCGGCGCCTGCCGTGGACCTGATGCAGAATGGCTGGCTCGCTTACCAGAACCTCAGCTGCCGTATCTGGGGCCGTTCGGCCTATTACCAGTCCGGCGGTGCACTCGGTTACCGCGACCAGTTGCAGGATTCCAGCGCCATGATTTATGCACGCCCGGACCTCACGCGCCAGCAGATCCGCATCCATGCGGCGCACCAGTTCGTGGAAGGCGATGTGCTGCACTGGTGGCACACGGCGCCGCTGGAACAGGGCTTGCGCACGCGTTTCTCCGACGACCTGCTGTGGCTGCCCTACATCACGGCGTTCTATATCCGCAGCAGCGGCGACTGGAGCGTGCTCGATGAAGTCGAACCGTTCCTGACTGCGCCGCTGCTGGAAGAGGGCGAGGACGAGGTGTACCTGAAGCCGGAATTGTCCGGCACCAGCGCCGACATCTACGAGCACTGCTGCCGCGCGCTCGACCGTTCGCTGACGCAAGGTGCGCACGGCCTGCCGCTGATGGGCACCGGCGACTGGAACGATGGCATGAACCGCGTTGGCCGTGAAGGGCGCGGCGAAAGCGTGTGGATGGGCTTTTTCCTGTCGCGCATCATCAAGGACTTTTTGCCGATCTGCGAACGGCGCGGCGACAGCGCCCGCATTATCATCTATCGCGCCTATCATGACCATCTTGATCAGGCCCTTAACGACAGCGGCTGGGACGGCGCCTGGTACCGCCGTGCGTTCTACGATAACGGCGCCGTGATCGGTTCGAAAGACAGCGACGAATGCCAGATCGATGCGCTGGCCCAGGCCTGGGCCGTGATATCGGAGGCAGCGCCGCAGGAGCGTGCAGCCCAGGCGCTGGACGCCATGGAGCAGCGGCTGGTATCCGAGCACGATGGCCTGATCCGCCTGCTGACACCGGCCTTTGTCGATACACCCAACGACCCCGGCTACATCAAGGGCTACGTCGCAGGTGTGCGCGAAAACGGCGGCCAGTACACGCACGCGGCCTGCTGGGCCGTGCGCGCCATGGCGGAAGCGGGGCGGCGCGAGCGTGCGGCGCGCCTGCTGGAAATGCTCAGTCCCGTCAGCCACGCGCTGGACCCGGCCGCCGTGGCCGTGTACCAGGTGGAACCCTACGTGATCGCAGCCGACATTTACGGCGAGGCGCCGCACGTCGGGCGCGGCGGCTGGACCTGGTACACGGGATCGAGCGGCTGGATGTTCCGCGTCGGGCTTGAGTCAGTGCTGGGCTTTACCATCGAAGGCGGCGACACCATTGTGCTGGCGCCGCGCATTCCCGACGCCTGGCCCGAGTTTTCCATCCGCTATCGCGTGCCTGGCGATGGCGGCAGCTACCACATCACGGTGCGCAACCCGCAAGGCCGTGCGGCGGAGGTGCTGACGGCAATGCTGGACGGCGTTGCCGTCACCGTTGCCGATGGCGCGGCGCGGATTCCTCTGCGTCGTGACGGCGCCGCGCACAGCGTTGAGCTGTTGCTCGGTGAGGTCTAAGGAGGCCTTATGGCGGCAGTGGAAATACGGGGAATCCAAAAAAGCTATGGTCAGCAGGCCATCCTGCGCGGCATCGATCTCGATATTGCCGACGGCGAGTTCGTGGTATTCGTCGGGCCTTCGGGCTGCGGCAAATCGACGCTGCTGCGCACCGTCTGCGGGCTGGAAACGGCCGATCAGGGGCAGGTGCTGATTGGCGGGCAGGACATGACGACGGTGGCGCCTGCGCAGCGCGGCATTGCCATGGTGTTCCAGAGTTATGCGCTGTATCCGCACATGACGGTGTACGACAACATGGGGTTTGCGCTCAAGCTGGCAGGCCTGTCGCGCGACGAGATCCGCATCAAGGTCGAGCAGGCGGCGGCCACGCTGCGCATCGAGCCGCTGTTGCAGCGCAAGCCCAAGGAGTTGTCGGGCGGCCAGCGCCAGCGCGTGGCGATCGGCCGCGCCATCGTGCGCCAGCCGCAGGTGTTCCTGTTCGACGAGCCGCTGTCCAACCTGGACGCAGCGCTGCGGGTACAGATGCGCATCGAACTCAAGAACCTGCACCGTACGCTGGGCAGCACCATGATCTATGTCACCCACGACCAGGTCGAGGCGATGACGCTGGCCGACCGCATCGTGGTGCTGCGCGGCGGCCAGGTGGAGCAGGTCGGCGCGCCGCTGGAACTGTACCAGCGGCCGGCCAATCTGTTCGTGGCCGGCTTTCTCGGTTCACCGGCGATGAATTTTATTACTGGCACAGTGGAACTGGTGTCCGGTCAGAGCATGGCGGTGCGCCTGGCCGGCGGTGCGCTGGCGCCGATCCAGGCGCGTGACGGCCTGGCGGCAGGCATGGTCGTTACGCTGGGTGCGCGTGCCGAGCACATGACGCTGGCCAGTGCACAGCAGGGCGGCGCCGGCATTGCGGTCACGGTGCAGGCGGTGGAGTTGCTGGGCGACGCCAGCTACGTCTACCTGACGCCGGACGGCGGCGCTACCCAGCTGATTGCGCGGGTGGATGCCGAGGCCAGTTGGCAGCGCGGCGACCAGGCGCTGGTGCGCGTCGATGACGGCCGCTGGCACGTGTTTGACGAAGCGGGCATGGCGCTGCCTGCATGAATGGCAAGCGCGCCTGAGCCGTGCCAGATTGCGGCTCGGCGCGAAACCACCTATAGTGGCCTTTTGTTCATCATGGAAGGGGCCGCAGATGGCGCAGATACAATTTTTGCTGGCCTTATTGTTTCTGCTGCACGCAGGTTTGGTCCATGCCAGCGCACCGTTCGTGGCGCGCGAGGTAACGCTCGACGTAGGCAGCGGCACGCTGCGCGGTACCGAGCTGGCGCCCGCTGCTGAAACACCAACACCGGTTCCTGTCGTGCTGCTGCACGGCGGCTCCGGCCCCACCGACCGTAACGGCAACAGCACGGCGCTGCCCGGCGCCAATGACTCGCTGAAGATGCTGGCCGAGGCGCTGGCCGCACGCGGCATCGCCTCGGTCCGCTACGACAAGCGCCTGATCGGCGCCAGCACCTCGCCGCAGTGGAACGAGGGCGCTACGCGCTTCGACGATTACATCAGCGATGCTGCGGCATGGCTGCGCCAGTTGCGCGCCGATCCGCGTTTTTCACGCGTGGTGATGGCCGGCCACAGCGAGGGCGCGCTGATCGCCTCGGTGGCCTGCCGGCGCGCGGGCGTCAACGGCTGCGTGCTGATCGCCGGCATCGGCCGGGGCCTTGATGCGGTGCTCGACGAGCAACTCAAGCCACATCTGTCGCCGGCCCTGTTTGCCGAGCACACGCGCATCGTCACGTCGCTGAAGCAGGGTGTGCTGGCCGAGCAGGTGCCGCCCGAGCTGTTGATGTTATACCGGCCCTCGGTGCAACCCTATTTGATCTCGACGCTGCGCTACGAACCGCTGGCCGCCGTCGCCGCGCTGGAGATGCCGGCGCTGCTGGTGCAGGGCACTGCCGACATCCAGGTAAAAGTACAGGACGCCGAAGCGCTGGCTGCAGCCCAGCCCAAGGCCAGCCTGGTGCTGGTGGATGGCATGAACCACGTGCTCAAACTGGTCGGCGACGACCGCGCCTTGCAGGTTAAATCTTACGGCAGCAACGAACTGCCAGTGGCGCCGCAGCTGGTCGAGGCGCTGGCCACCTTTGTGCTGGCGCTGCCCGCGCCCTGATTGCTTGGATCAGGCCTTGCGTTCCACCCGGCCGTCCGTGTGGCGGGCAAAGCGGGTAGGGTCGTCACCATGCACGGGGGCGATATCGGGCCACGGCCAGCCGCCAAAGCCGGTGCGCTGGTAGTCGGCATAGGCCTGGCGCACTTCCTGTTCGCTATTCATGACAAACGGGCCGGACTGCGCCACCGGTTCGCCGATCGGCCGGCCTTGCAGCACCAGGAACTGCGCGGCCTTTGTGCCGCTTTCCAGCAGCAGCGGGCGGTCGACGCGGATGTCGTTGGCGCTGCGCGCTGATAAGGCATGGCCGCCCAGTTGCGCACCGTCGCCATCGAAGTAATACAGCACGCGCTTTGTGCCGGCGCCATGTGCCGGCGGCAGCGTCCATTGCGCGCCCGCTTCCATCGTGATCACCCAGATGGCGACGTCGCTGTCGGCAGCGGCGGCCCAGGAGTCGGGCGGTGGCGGCAGGGCGCTGGTGTCGCCCAACTGGCCGGCCACGCATTGCACTTGCGTGCGCGCGCCGTTGGCGCCGGTATGCATCTGGTGCGGCATGTTTTCCGACCACAGCATGGTGAAGTGGGGCGCCACGAACTTGCTGCGCGCAGGCAGGTTGAGCCAGATCTGGAACAGCTCCAGCGGATTGTCCTGCTGCGTGTGCAGCAGCGGGAACATCTCCGAGTGGACGATGCCGCTGCCAGCTGTCAGCCATTGCACGTCGCCGGCGCCAAAGCGCGCTGCCGCGCCCAGCGAATCTGAATGATCGATCAGGCCACGGCGCACGATGGTCACGGTTTCAAAGCCACGGTGCGGGTGGCCGGGGAAGCCTGGCACCTGCTGGCCGTGGTACATATTCCAGCCATCGACGTTGGCAAAATCCTGGCCGATGTTGCGGCCGGCCAGCGGCGCGGCCGGGCCATACTGGCCGTTGCCCTTCGGGTAGCCGTCAACGTGGTGGACGCAGAACAAAAAAGGGTCGAGGGTGGGCCACTGCTGGTGCAGCGGGCCGCTGCTTAAAATCGGCGACATAAAATCTTCTTCTCAGTTCGGTAAAGTATCGGCGCCCGGCGCACCAAACAGCTGCTGCTTGAGACCATGCAGCTGGTCGCGCACCTGTGCGGCTTTTTCGAATTCCAGGTTTTTGGCGTGATCGAGCATGGCTTTTTCCAGCCGCTTGATCTCCTTGCTGATCTGCTTTTCGCTCATGGCCTCATACTTGGCCGAATCCTGCGCCACCGCCAGTTGTTCCTTGGCCTGCTCGGGGCTGTAGACGCCGTCGATCATGTCCTTGATTTTTTTGCTGACGCCGCGCGGCACGATGCCGTTGGCGGCATTGAAGGCGATCTGCTTGGCGCGGCGGCGTTCGGTCTCGCCGATGGCGCGCTCCATCGAATCGGTCATGCGGTCGGCGTAGAGCAGCGCCACGCCGTTGAGGTTACGGGCGGCGCGGCCGATGGTCTGGATCAGCGAACGCTCGGAGCGCAGGAAGCCCTCTTTGTCGGCGTCGAGTATCGCCACCAGCGACACCTCGGGCAAGTCGAGACCCTCGCGCAGCAGGTTGATCCCGACCAGCACATCAAACGTGCCAAGGCGCAGGTCGCGCAGCAGTTCCACGCGCTCCACGGTTTCGATATCGCTGTGCAGGTAGCGCACCTTGATGCCATGGTCGCCCAGGTATTCGGTCAGCTGTTCGGACATGCGCTTGGTCAGCGTGGTGACCAGCACACGCTCGTTCTTGGCCACGCGGTCGGTAATTTCGGACATCAGGTCATCGACCTGCGAGCTGGCCGGGCGCACGATGATCAGCGGATCGACCAGGCCGGTGGGGCGCACCACCTGCTCGACCACCTGGTCGGCATGGGTTTTTTCGTAGTCGGCCGGGGTGGCCGAGACAAACACGGTCTGGCGCATTTTCTGCTCGAATTCCTCGAACTTGAGCGGCCGGTTGTCCAGCGCCGACGGCAGCCGGAAGCCATAATCGACCAGGTTGGTCTTGCGCGAACGGTCGCCGTTGTACATGGCGCTCAACTGGCCGATCAGCACGTGCGATTCGTCCATGAACATCAGCGCGTCCTTGGGCAGGTAATCGACCAGGGTAGGGGGCGGCTCGCCCGGCATGGCGCCGCTCAGGTGGCGCGAGTAGTTCTCGATGCCTTTCGTAAAACCGATTTCCTGCATCATCTCGAGGTCGAAACGGGTGCGCTGCTCCAGGCGCTGCTCTTCAATCAGCTTGCTCTCGTTGCGGAAGAATTCCAGGCGGTCGCGCAGTTCGAGCTTGATC
>JBEVNE010000103.1:0-3166 GCA_040508275.1 Duganella sp. | reverse complement strand
CCCTCCAGAGTGGCCATTGACATAAAACTCGGGAACAGTGTAATGCTTGCCAATATGCTGCACTCCGACAAGGAAAGTTGCGAGCGGTACGTCATCTTCATCTACTGAACTACGCAAGTTTGCACAAGAGGGCAAAAGCGCCATACAAAAAAATCCGATCACACACCGCTTTGAAATTTTTGAATAACTAGGTTTCATTACATCCTCGACATGTATTGAAAAGAACTGGCAATGATTTTCCATTTGGAAGATAATGTTTCGTATATTTTTTTAATTGCATTAATGCAAATATATATTCACTACATCTCACGTTATAATTTCATTCAGTTATAGCAATCTGGTTAAATCTTCATGGAGCAAAGCGTAATTTTTCTGCGCTAGGAAATTTCTAAGCAACGGCGCAGTTAGAATATTCCCGTCCGTCTCAAAAACAAGATGAAGAAACCGCAATAACTCCACCCCATCGGAATGCCCCGCCTCCCGCCAGATCTGCCGCGCGCTGCTGGCCAATTCGTACGCCTTGGGTGTCGCCAGAAAAGAGGACCGTGACGGCATGGTGTTTTTCAGATTGAATAGCAACTGGTCTATCCCCATTGCCTCCTTGAGCTCAGCCAGTTGAGTGCCACTGAATACGAGCGGTGGAGCATCCGCGACGTCCGTGCTTTGCATTGGCAAGGCGAGCAACCAGCCATCTCTGCCATGCACCTTCCAGCTGGAGAATGGCCCCACCAGCGCAGACCACTGCGCCGGGGTTGCGGTAATCGCCAGCGCTGGCAGCACCAGACAGTCGGCAAAGCGCAGTGTCAGTTCTTCTCCGTCTGGCGTGAGAATGAAGGTGAACTTTTGCAGGTGTTGAACGATCTCGCGCAGGCTTAACGTCGTCTCGATGAACGACACGCCGACTTGTGGCGTGCGAGCATTTACCAGTGCCATCATCGCGGCGATGCGGTCATTGTTGATTGCGCTTTCCACGTCCACCACAACAGGACTCACTTCGATCGCATCGCGGCCGTACAGCGGGGCAATCCAGACCGGCTGACGGTTTCTTTTCAGCCAGGGCTTGCCATCCAGATCACCGAGCAGCGTGGTATCGATCAAAAGGTAGGGTTTCATTGCGCTCTCATTTGGACTTAGCAAACGGGCTGTGTGCACTCGCGGCGATCAACAGGCAAGGCACGCAGATTTTGTGGGGCTGCAGATTGTCGGCAAACTTGACTGATCGCGACTGGCCTGGAAAGGTTTGATGGTCGGCGGCGTACATTTCGTGCTTGCCGGATGTGTAGCCCTTGATACCGTCTGCGCTCAGTTCCAGCTCGGTGCCGCCGCCGTTGATTCTTACGCCCTTCCTCGCCTTGATGGTGATCCAGTCGGTGCTGCTGATGATCTCCACAACCTTTTTAGCCAGCAGCTGTAACTGCTCGTTTTGAGCGTGAATGGAGACTTTGCCGCTGGCGGCGGTGAGCTTGATGCTGCCTTCGTTGGAAAATACGCTGATATCCTGCACCGCACGGATGGTCGTCGTGTCGCCCGATGTCAGCGCCGTGGCTTCAGCGCTGACGATATCGATCGAAGTGCCGGCGCCAATCGCCAGGTTGCGGGTGCTCGTGGAGATTGATCCTGCCAGGGCGCTCAGTGCGATCACCGGCGCGCCCTTGTCTTCGAGCTCGCGCAGTTTTTCAATCAGCTCTGGCAGCTCTTTTCCTGGCGCTTTGTCGCCGGCATGCTGTTCTGCCTTTGCGCTCAGTTCTGACGATAACTTTTGCAATGCGTCTGCAATGCGCAGCAACTCGGGCCTGTCGAGGTGCTTTCCCTTCTGCGCATCGCTTGATTCGGCAGTAATCAGAACTCCCTGTTGTCCCCGCACGACCGTATTCAGGTCGCTGCGCAGCTCGGCCCCAGACCCGCGCTGGGTGGCCATGCCGTCCGCCCGAGGCTCAGTCAACCAGCCAAGATTGAGCTGACTGGCGCCATGCTCACTGGCCAACTGCGCGCTGATTTCGCCCGTCGTATCATCAAACCGCAACTGGTTGGCGCGCTGCCCACGTACCTCACGACTCCTCATCCCGGAAAGATACCGATTCCCCGGCAAACACCCTGCCTCGCTCAGCGCCGGCGGCTGCGCCATCTGGTTGTACATCTGCCCCACGATCACCGGCCGGTCCGGATCACCACCGAGAAAATTCACCAGCACCTCGGTGCCCACTCTGGGCAAACCCACCGTCCCGCATTGCTCCAGACTGCCCGGCCCATTGCCCGCCCAATTCGACGCCACCCGCACCCAGGCTGAATCGCGATCCGTATCCGAAGCCCCTGCTCCGGCAGACGCCACATGATCTTCCGGGCGGGTGCCGGGAAAGCGGATTTTTACGCGACCCAGGCGGTCGCAATGCACTTCCTCACCCTTCGGTCCCACCACGATGGCGCTTTGTATCAGCGCAGGCGGCAGGTCGGTGCGGGCGTCGTAGGCGGGTACGATTTTTACGCCACGCCGCACGGCTGTGAACTGCACGTGCATGCGCAGCGGTCCTGTAGCCACGGCGTCTGCCGCTTCGCGCAAGGCCAGGGCGTCTGCAGACTCCTGGCCCCAACGGCTGCGGGCAAACAGGCGTTCCACGCGTTCGGCCAGGGCTTTCGGCAGGTTGTTCTGCGCATGTACGCGCAGCGCTGTCAGCACGAATTCGCGCTGCGCCGCCGGGTGCTGGTCCACTTCCGGATGGCCGTCCAGCGTAAAGTATTCGCCGGCGCAAAAGTCGCGCACGCTGCCTTCGCCGTGGAAGCACTTGGTGTCGTAGTCGTGGCGATTCATGCGCAACAGGCCCAGACGGCACAGGTCACCGCTGTCGTCGCCGGCGTGGGGCATCTCGATCTGGTAGTCGTCCAGGCTGGCGGCAAGCTCGTTGCCGTGCACGCCCTGGTTTGCGCTGCTGCGTGCGTACGCCATCATCAGGTCGCCCACCGGCGGATTGCGGTAATTCCAGCTGTGGCGGGTTACCGCGCCTGCTTGCAGCGTGCGCATCGCCGTCCACGAGGTGATGGCGTCGCGTTCTTCGGTGGCGCTGTCGCGGTGGTAGCGCACGGTGCCGGCGGCGTTGCGACGCAGGTTTTCGGCGATGTTGAACAGCACCAGCGTGTGCATTGGGATGTTGGATTTTTCGGTACCACCGGC
>JBEVNE010000064.1:0-40757 GCA_040508275.1 Duganella sp. | reverse complement strand
TGGAGAACTACCGCAGGAATATCGGCGCCTGATAACGCCGGCGTCTGACCCGCAAAGGGGCCACCGAGGTGGCCCCTTTTGCATTGTTAAAGCCGGTTAACTGACAGCCGCGGGGCGCTGACCGACAATCCTTCTCGTACCAATTCACTCAACTACCTGAAGGAAGACCATGGAAATCACCCTCAAATTCCCGTTCACCAATGCCGCTGGCCAGCACATCGACAAAGTGACCATGCGCCGCGCAAAACGCGGCGACATGAAGGCTGCCGACAAGCACAGCAAGGATGAAGGCGAGCAGGAAGACTTCCTGTTTGCCCGCCTGATCGGCCTGACCCTGGAAGACATGGACCGCATCGACCTGGCCGACTCGAAGGTGCTGGTGGCCACGTTTCAGGCAATGGTGGCTGGCGGAGACGGCGCTGCGGCCGCTGGACGAGGCGCTGCTGAACATCCTGCGGCTGCAGCCGTCTGAAATCGACGGCCTCGACATGGACGATTACTGGTTCTGGGTCGAGGCTGCCGAGCGTGAAGTCCTGCGCCGCAACGCTGCGGTGCAGGCAAGCCAGGGCCGCTGAGGCGGCCTTGGCCCATCAATAAAATCTGTAGCAAAAAACAAAAGATAGGAACCTCCACATGGCTAGCAACCTGTTTCTCAGCGTTCGTATCGGCGTCATCAACGCCGGAACGCTTCGGGTCGATATTGAACCCGCGCGCGGCGCCTCGCTGCGCCTGGGCCAGGCATCGGACGACCTGGCGGCGCGCTACGCCAGGATGGGCGCCATCATGGCGCGGGCCATGGCCCATCCTTCGCGTGACCTGGGCCAGCTGCGCCGCCAGTATGAACAGCTGGGCCAGACCCTGGAGCAACTGCGCCTGCGGCAGGAGCGGTTGACGGCCAGCATGGCGCGCGGCCACGTCCTGCGGGAAGAACGCGCCGGCCTGCGTGAGCAGGCCGGCCGCACCGTCAATACCGCCATGGCGGTGGCGGCGCCGATTGTCCAGTCGGTGCGCATGGCGGCCGCCTACGAGGGCCAGGTCAAGGACATGGCGATCAAGAGCGATTTCAGTCCCGCCGAGGAAGCAAGGCTGGGCGCGGCCATGCGTGAATCGGCGCTGACATGGAGCCAGTCCGCTTCCGAAGTGGCGCGCGGCACCGCCTTGCTGGCGGCCGGCGGCATCCGTGACGCCAGGGCGCTGGAACAATATGCCTCGGTGATGGCCAAGGGCGCCACCGGCACCCGCGCCAGCATGGATGACCTGGGAAAAACTGCGCTGGGACTGCGCGAGCATCTGAGCATCGGTGAAAGCGGCTTTGAAGGCGCGCTGAACATGCTGGCGTATGCCAGCAAGCGCGGCCAGTTCGAAATTGGCGACATGGCAAAAGCGTTGCCGGAACTGGGGCCATCGCTGCGTTCGCTCGGCCTGTCCGGCAAGGACGCCGTGGCGGAACTGGGCGCCGGGTTGCAGATCGCCCGCAAGGGGGCAGGGTCCAACGACGCGGCGGTTGCCAATTACAAGAGCTTCCTGCAGAAGATGACAGCGCCGGATACCCTCAAGGCCTTTGAAAAGGCCGGGGTCGATTTAAAAGGCAGCATGGCGAATCTGGGTGCGGAAGGCATGAGCCCGGTACAGGCAATGGTGGAAGTCACCACCAAATACCTGAGCAGCAAGGGTCCCGATGCGGCCGCGCAGTTCCAGAAGGCGATGAGCCTGAAAGACGACAAGGAGCGCGAGATCGCCTTGCAGCGCCTGGCTGAAACCCACAAGCTTGGCGAGCTCTTCAAGGACGCCGGGGCGATGGCGTTCCTGGCGCCGGCCATGGCCAACCAGCCGGAAATGCAGAGCATCAGGGGCGGCTCGGTGGCGGCAAGCGAAAACGGCATGCTCGACCAGGACATCGAAAAACGCATGGCGGGCGCGTCTGCCCAGTTTGACCGCTTCAGGAGCAGCGTCGAGGATCTCGGTCTGAGCGTCGGCACCGCGCTGTTGCCGCCGCTGGTGGAGCTGATGAATGAAGTGCGGCCAGGCATCCAGGCGTTTTCCGCCTGGACCAGGGAGAACCCGGCGATGATACGCGGCCTCGTCGGCGTGGGCAGCGCGCTGGTGGCGTGCCGGCTGGCGTTCATCGGCGTCAGCTATGGCATCAACCTGGTGGCCACGCCGCTCAACGCACTCAACACCGGCGTACGCTCGCTGACAGGCAACTGGACCGTGCTGCGCACGCGCATGCAGGCAGGTGAATTTCCCCGCCTGGCGGCCGGCATTGCCAGGGCGCGCAGTGCGCTGTCCACCCTCGGCGGTCGGGTCTCGTCGCTGAGTTTTTCCGGCGTTGCCAACGGCCTGGTCGGCGGCTTGCGCATGGCCTTGCCGTGGATCGGCCGCGCCGCCATGATGCTGCTGCGGCTGTCGCCGATTGGCCTGGCGCTATCTACCGTCGGCCTGGTGGTCTACAAATACTGGCAGCCGATCAAGGGCTTTTTCGTCGGCCTGTGGCAAGGGCTGTCCAGCGTGGCCGGGCCGGCCATCCGCGGATTGATGCAGTCGGTGAGCCAGTTCTGGCGCGCCATCGGACGCCTGGCAATGGCGATTCCCGGCGTGGGCTTCGCCTTTCGCGCCGTGCGGGCCGTGGTACGGCCGGTGCTGGCCGTGATCGGCTCCGGCGTGCGAGCGGTGTGGGACTGGTTCAAAAGGTTGCTGCAGCCGGTCGATGATGTCGGCGGCAAGGCACGCAACATGGGACAGAGGGTGGGCGAAGCAATCGGTGGCATCATCAAGCGTATCGTCGATCTGCCCACACGGTTTTACAAGCTCGGCGGCGAGATCGTCAGCGGGCTGGCAAACGGCATCAAGAATGATGTTGCCGCCGTGATCAACACGATCGGCAGCCTGGGCGACACCATCGCCGGCAAGTTCAAATCGGTGCTGGGCATACGCTCGCCATCGCGCGTGTTTGCCGGCTTTGGTGAAAACCTGGGGCAGGGCGCGGCGATCGGCATCGGCCGCTCCGCCACGCTGGCCGGCAAGGCGGTTACCGGCATGGCGCTGGCGACCACCTCGGCCTGGGGCACTCCACAGCTGCCCGCACCTGCCATCACCGGTATTGCTGCCATGCAGGCGACAGCAACGCCGCCGCTTGAGCGGGCAAGACGCCTGAACCAGGCCCGGGCGGCAGGACCAGCGGCGGCGACTGGCGGCGCTGGTGCTGGCGCCATGGTGATCCACTTTGCGCCACAGATCACCGTCCAGGGCGGCGATGCTGCAGCCGTCAAGGGAGAAATCCACAAGGCCATGCAACTGTCGTATGCCGACTTTGAACGCATGATGAAACGCTATCAACACGACAAAAGCCGTGTCAGCCATGGAAGGAGCAACTGATGTACGCCATTCTGGGTAAGGTCGAATTCGACCTCATCACCTATTTCGACGGACTGGAGGCGCAATTCGGCGCCGACTATGCCGAACACGCACTGATCGGGCGCAAGCCGCGCCTGCAGCACGTGGGCGACAAGCTAGACGAGATCAATATCGACCTGGTATTCCATGTCAACTACTGCAACCCCGATGCCGAGCTGGCGCGCCTGCGCGACGCTATGGCCAGTCACGAAGCCATGGCGCTGGTGCTGGGCAATGGCGACTTCAAGGGACGCTTTGTGATCACCAGCCTCTCCGCCACCGGCCGCCATACCGATACCACCGGCACCATGCTGGCGCTGGAAGCGAAAATGGCGCTGCGCGAATCGCCCGGCGATCCTGCTGCGCCACCGGCGCCGGCCGTGCGCCAGGCCGGTTCCGCTGCGGGACTGCCGGTCAAGGGCGCGCTGGTCAAGGCCCTGCCGGAATCCGTCAAGACTGCCGTTGCCGGCGCCAGCGGCCTGGCCAAGGCGGTGTCCGCCGCCAAGGGCGCGCTAGCCAGCGCCGGCAAGGTGGTGGCGGCAGTGAAGGCGGTACAAGGGCTGGCAGGCAGCTCGCCGCTGGAGGCCATGGCCGGCTTGCCGGGCGTGGTGAGCAGCATCGGGGCGGCGCTGCCGCAACTGGAGGGCGCCGCCACCCACCTGGCCAGGCTCGGTGCCGTCGCTGGCGAAGTGGCTGCCGTGGGCCGCACGATCTCCGAAGTACAGAGCAATGTATCCGGCCTGGCAGCCACGCTCAAGGGCGCCAATCCCGGCAACATTTTGTCCAAGCTGACATCGGCCATTGGCCCTGCCAGCAATATTGGCAGCGCGATCCTGGCTAGCGGTGCACCGCTGGCCAGGCTGACCGCCCAGGTGATCACCAGGAGGGGCTAAGCATGTATCTGCGTCACATTACCATTGAAGGCGAGCGCTGGGACCTGCTGTCCTGGAAGTACTACCAGAGCGTGCGCCATATCGCATTGCTGATCGAGACCAACCCCCACGCGCCGATCACGGAAACGCTGCCCAGCGGCCTGACCCTGCTGATCCCGGTGATCGAGGCCGGCGAAACCACCGTGCAAGAGGAGCTGCCGCCATGGAAACGTTGAACCAGGTGCTGGCGCCGGCTTTCGAGCTGAGCTACAACGGCCGCGCCATCACGCAAGAAATCGCGCCCTACGTGACCTCGGTCAGCTACACCGACCATCTGAGCGGCGAAGCGGACAGCCTGGACATTGAGCTCGAGGATAGCGACCAGCGCTGGCTGAATGGCTGGTACCCGGAAAAAGGAGCCACGCTGGCGTTCAAGTTCGGCTACCGGCAGCAGCCGCTGGTGTCGGCCGGCAGCTTTGATCTCGATGAACTCGAGTGCAGCGGACCACCGGCGCTGGTGCGGCTCAAGGGCATGGCGGTGGGCGTACAGCAGGCGCTGCGCACCCACAAGGGCCGCAGCTACGAAAAGACCACGCTGACAGCCATCGCCCAACATGTCGCCAAGCGCAACAAGATGACGCTGACTGGCAAGATCGAAGCGCTGCAAATCGACCGCGCCACGCAGTACCAGGAGAGTGACCTGGCTTTCCTCGAGCGGCTGGCGCAGCAGTACGGCTACGCCTTCAAAATCACCGAAAACAATACACGGCTGGTGTTCTGGAAGACGGCGGACCTGCTCCTGCAAAAACCCGTGCGCCGCTATACGCCGGGTGATCTGTCCGGCTGGACGGTGCGCGACCAGGTCAGCGACGTGCCGGCCGAGGTGGAAGTAACTCACCATAACGTGCAGACCAAAAAGCTGGTCACCTACGGCGTCAAGGACGGCGAGACCACGGTGGTGGGCACCAGCGCCGGCAAGCAGACCAGCGCCGACACGGTCAGGGTGGTACGGCGGGCGCCCAACCAGGCGGTAGCCGAGGCCCAGGCGCGGGCCGAGCTGGACCGCCGGCTGCTTGAACGCACCAGTGCCGAGGTCAGCCTGATGGGCGACCCTGGACTGGCGGCCGGCATCAACATCGAGCTGGCGGGCTTTGGCATGCTGTCCGGCTTGTACACGATCGAGCGCGCAACCCACCGCATCAACCGCAGCGAGGGATATACCACCAGCCTGGAACTCAAGCGCGCCGCGCCCCCGGCCCAGGAGAGCGCCGGCCGCAGCGCGGCCACACCGAGAGCGCTGACCGTGTATGGCGCCAGCAATGGCCAGACCCAGGCGGTGGCCACCACCGCACTACAGGAGACCAATCGATGAAACCAGCATTTTGCGAAGCAGGCGTGACCCTGAAATTTGGCACGGTAAGCGCCAGCCGCCCCGGCTTTGCGCGCATCCGCCTGCCCGACACCGACAATATGCGCACCATGTGGCTGCCGGTTGCCTATCCCAAAACGCTGGAAGACCAGTGTTACTGGACCTATGACCCCGGCGAACATGTGGCGGTTCTGCTCGATGCCCAGGGCGAGGATGGCGTGATCCTTGGTGCGATTTTTTCCGATGAGGACACCGCGCCCGTCACCGACAACGATAAATTCGGCATGCGCTTCAAGGATGGCGCCCAGCTCGAATATGACCGCGCTACGCACACGCTGACCGTGACAGGCGTGGAAAACGTGGTGGTGGAAGCTGCCACGGCGATCACCCTCAAGGCGGGCGCCAAGGTCACCGTGGACGCGCCCGATACCGAGATCAGCGGTAACGCCGTGGTCATGGGCAAGCTGACCTACCAGTGCGGCCTGCAGGGCTCTGGCGGCGCGGCGGCGATCGAGGGCGATGTCAGTGTCGATGGCAACGTCAGCGCGACGGGCAGCGTGATGGACAGCGGCGGCAATTCCAACCACCACAAGCACTAACACTTAAAGCGCGTTAAAAGCTTCAAACCGGGCATGGCGTCAACATGATGCCATGACTCAGCACAACGACATCCAATCCCTGCACTGGCAACCGGCCCTCGGCGGCGCCGGCATCGTCGAGAACATCGACGATATCCACCAGTCCATCCGCATCATTCTACGCACTTCGAAGGGCAGCGATCCGCTGCGCCCCGAGTTCGGCTCCAACCTTCACCTTTATCTCGACAGTCCCATCAATCGCGCCCGGCCCCACGTGGTGCGCGAATGCATGGAAGCGCTGCGCCATCCCACCATGGGCGAGCCGCGCATCGTCGTCGAGCGCGTGGACTTTTCCCTGGCGGGCGATGCCCATGCCAGCGCCACGGTGTTCTGGCGCCTGGCCGATGGCTTTGCCGCAACAACGGAGGTGGCACTATGAGTACATTACCCAAATTCGTGGCCGATGACAGCGAGGCCATTACCCAGGAAATGATCGCCGTCTACGAGGCGATGAGCGGAAAAACGCTGTATCCGGGCCAGGTGGAACGGCTGCTCATCGACGTGATTGCCTACCGCGAAACGCTGGTGCGCGCTGCCATCAATGACAGTGCACGGCAGAACCTGGTCGAGTTTGCACGTGCCCCGATGCTCGATTACCTCGGCGAACTGGTTGGCGTAAGCCGGCTGCCGGCCAGGCGCGCCCGCACCACCGTGCGCATTGTCTTCGCGGCGGTCCTGGTGACGGCGCTGGCCATTCCGGCTGGCACCCGCATGGAAACCGCCAGCGGCGTGCAGTTCCAGACCGTGGCAGAAACGCTGGCCGATGCCGGGCGGGGCGCCATAGAAATCGCTGTCGAAGCCGTCGAACCTGGCTTGCCCGGCAATGGCTACCTTGCCGGCCAGGTCAGCATCCTGGTCGATGAACTGGGCGTCGAGGTCGGCAGTATCGCCAATCTGGCGGTTACCAGCGCCGGCGCGGACGAGGAGAGCGACGACCGCCTGCGGGTGCGCATCAAGCTGGCGCCGGAGGCGTTCAGCGTTGCCGGCAGCCGGCTTGCCTACCGCCACCACGCCATGAGCGCCCACCAGGATATCGTCGATGTGGCGGTGCTGTCGCCGGCACCGGGCGTGGTGCGCCTGCATCCGCTGGTGGCTGGCGGCCTGCCCGGCGCCGCCATGCTGGAGGCAGTCATCGCCGCATGTTCCGACGAAAAAGTGCGCCCGCTGTCGGACCTGGTGGAAGTGATGCCGCCCAGCGTGACCGATTACCAGGTGCGGGCGCGCCTGACCGTCTACCGCGGCCAGGATGTGACGGCGGTCATGGCCAACGCCAGGGCGCAGGTGGACAGCCTGGTGGCGCGCCAGGCCACCGGCCTCGGCCGCGACATCGTGCCGGCGCAGTTCGTCGCCGCCCTGTCGGTACCCGGCGTGTACGACGTTCAATTGCTGGCGCCGGCGTCGATCGTGGAAATTGGCGAGGCCGGCTGGGCCCAATGCACCCTGATCGACCTTGAACTGGCGGGAGGCAGCGATGGCTGATGCAGTCCCATCGGTACTGGCGCTCGATCTGCGCTTTGCCCACCTGGCGCAACTGTCCGAACGCATGGCCAGCCTCGACCTGTCGCGGCTGCTGGTCAACCTGGTGGACCTGGCCGAGCCGGCTGCCTTGCCCTTGCTGGCCGAGCAGTTCCACATCATGGGCTGGGAAGGCTGGGACCTGGCCACCGACGACGGCGCGCGCCGGGAGCTGATCAAGTCCGCCATCGAGCTGCACCGCTACAAGGGAACGCCCTGGGCGGTGAAGCAGACGCTGGCCAAGCTGGGGCTGGAGCGCGTAACCCTGATCGAGCGGCCCGAGGGCGCTCACTGGGCCGAGTTTGACCTGGACATTACCGTGTTCGACCGCCCCGTGACGCCAGCAATCTACCCGCAAATAACCCAGCTGATCGACACCTGCAAGCCGGCGCGTTCGCACTTGCGCAGGCTGATCGTGGCCGCCGCCAATCGCGGCGTGTTCAACGTTGGCTGCGTGGCCATTGCCGGCGACATCGTGACCGTGCGGCCCAGCAGTACGAGTATCAGTACCCGCGCCATGTCCACCGCCTCCGCCCACGGCGCCGATGGCCAGGCTACCCCTACCCCTAATCCGAGGACCTTATGAGTTTTCATACTTTGCTGACCGCAACCGGCGCTGCCGACTTCATCGCTGCCCAGGCCAGCGGCGCCACCGTCCCTTTTACCCACATGGTGTTCGGCGACGGTAACGGCCTGGCCGTGACCCCCGCCGAGTCCATGACCGCGCTGGTCAACGAGGTGTACCGCGTGCCGGTCAACAGTGTCAGCGTGGATGCCGACAATCCCGCCAGCCTGATCATCGAGGCCACGGTGCCGACGTCGGCAGGGGGCTGGACCGTGCGCGAGATCGGCCTGATCGGCGGTAGCGCACCGGGCAAGCTGCTGGCAGTCGGTAATTTCCCCGAAACCTACAAGCCCTTGCCGGCCGAGGGCAGTGGCCGCGACCTGGTCGTGCGCATGATCGTCCAGGTGGGCAACGCTTCGCTGGTCGAGATCAGCATCGATCCTGCGGTGGCGCTGGCGACCAAGCAGTTTATCGCCGATATGATCGCCGCCCACGAAGACAGGGAAGACCCCCACACCCAGTATCTCAAGGCAGCACAAAAAGGCGCGCGTAATGGCTTGGCAACGCTCGGCAGCGATGGCCTGGTACCGCTCGCCCAACTGCCTCCGGCCATCGCCACGGACGCTGACCTTGCCGCAGCGCTGGCCGCCCACACCAACGCGGACGACCCCCATCCCCAGTACCTCAACAACGCGCGCGCTGCCAATGCCGCTGCTACCAACTGGGCCGAACAATTTTTTATGGCAGCAGGAATGTAACCAAGGACGATCGTTATGACATTGAAATATGGATTTTTAGGCGGGGCCAACCTGAAGGCGAACCAGGAAGTTTCGCCTTACCAATGCGCACCGCCAGCGCTGGCCGTGGCTTTCACGGTGTCGTTTTGCAATCGCGGCGTGACACCGGCCGCAGTATTCCTGGCGCACGGTACCGGCGCCGATTCCAAAGCGGCGGGCACGCTGTTTCTGGAAGCGAACTGGATCGTCAAGCCCGGCGAAACGCGCGAGCGCACCGGCCTGGCCCTGAACCCGGGCCGCAAGCTGTTCGCCATGTCGGATACCGACCTGGTGGACGTGGAGATTCACGGATTTGAAAAAGGAGCAGTGTAATTATGGGACGTACAGCAGACAGCAGCGGTAGCAGCGGCGGCGCAACGCCGGTTGTGACGACGGTCATTACCGCTGGTGAAGATATTCAGCGCGGTGATTTGATCTTGCAGGGGACGGATGGGAAGGGGTATTACGCGGCGCGGCCGGAGGACAGCGCACTGGATCTGGATTTGCGTCCGCCTGGCGGCGGTGCTCAGATTAGCAACGGCTTAATCTGGAATGGGAGTGTTGCTGATTCGACGGTGAATCTCTTCCAACTCAATGGCGCCATTTATTCTGACAAGCTAAAAAATGGCCACATAGTGATCAGTTATGTTAAGCCTAATGCAGATCAGTCGTTTCAATCCGTCTTCTTCTCAATCATTAATCCAGATGCTGGTGTGCTTCGTTTCGCCGAACCAGTGCCGGAGTCGGACGGACAATTTGTCTCGACATCGGTTGTTGCATTGAGTAATGGCGGATTCGCCATTGGTTTCAAGTCGAAGTCCAAGGGATATATTGCGGTATACGATCAGTTAGGCACTCTGATAGGGACACCATTCCTGGTGGAACCAAACACCACGGTTAATTCACTGCGCATTGCACAACTGCAAAACGACAATCTGGCCATGATCTCCGCGCATAGTGGTCATATTCGTGTTGCGATTCATACGCCACAGGGAGTAGCTGTACAGCCATCGTTTTTACACAGGACGTCAGCCGCAGGGCTTTCAGAAATGGGCGATAAAACCATTGGTGTGGCGGCATTACGCGGGGGCGGTTTTGCTATCGCTTACTCGACCGGCGCCACAGGGAATTTTTTTACGTGTGAAGCTGCTCAGTTCGATAATGCCGGTACGCCACAGGGTAAAGCGCAATCCATCGGTACTTCTGCCAATGGAAATAGCCTTGTTTCCATCGTCGCACTTACGAATGGCGGATATGCAACAGCAACCTCAACCAGTATCGATAGCACCCTCTGCATATTTAATGCAGCTGGGAAATTGCAAAGGTCTCCAATCAATCTTGGGCCTTTACACAGCTATACCAACATGCCCTTAGTGATTTCAGCGTCGCCATCGGGACAGGTAGGCGTTGTTTACTCGCCGCAGGGTAACGCTGGAACGATGGCAGCTGTGTATAGCGCGGATGCAACGGTTTTTTCACTACCACATCGTATTAGTGATCTGAGCTATTCCAGCTCGCTGTCATTCAATCCTGACGGTAACGCCTATGTTGCGGTGCAGCTATCCATGGATGGAAACACCCAGGTCTTGACCATGAATTCAGCACTTTACTCCACGTCTGTCTTTACCAGTTTTATCAAGGGATATGCATATAGTCCGCTGATGGCTTTCGAAGTAAAGATTAGCCGCACAGCACTCCCTTGTTTTATGATGTTGCAAGCAAACCAACTGCAATCGATGCCATTATTTGCATACATCATTTATGGAAAGCGGCAGGAAATGTCATTGATCGGCGTTGCTACCATGGCCGCAGCCAAGGATGCACCCCTTTCAGTACAGATCACAGGGCCAGCGAACTTGCGCCGGCCATTCAAGTCGACCTGGACCATCAATAAACAGGGCTCCAGTCCACCAGGACAGCGCATGTACGCAGTCGGAAGCGTCGCGGTCTTGCAGGGGCCGCAATCGCCTGACTCCTCCAATCTGAACTAAGGAATCCCCATGGCAACAGGAATTATCGGTCTTATCGCGGGTGCTGGAGAGATTGTCTACAAGCCCCAAAATAATGCCAAGACCGTAGTTAATTATCAGGCAGGCCAAAACGGCGGACTGACTGTCAATGGCGTAAGCCAAAATCTGGCCGCCGGCTTGTATTGGGTCGGCGCCGGACAAACGTTGACAGTCAAATCGTCCGGTGGCTATGTGGTCGTCACGGCCCTGGAGGGATGAAATGAAAAAAGTATTTGTATTTGATGGTGTGGTGGTGGCTACGGGCGTCGTCTTGAGTGCATCAGCCAGCGTAACCGCCAGCAACCCGGATGCGCGCGAGCTGATCGTGGCGGATGATCATCCGGTGGCGGTGGGCTGGTTGTATAAGGAGGGGGAAGACGGCGAGGTGCTGTTCAGCGCACCGGTGCCGCCACCGCCGACCATCGGTCCCAATGAGTTTCATTTCCTGTGGACGGTGGGCGAACAGATCGCCATCGAAGAGCTGCGCGCCACCGATACCGGCATCAAGGTCTTCATGCGGCGCCTGGAAGATCCGCGCACCACCGAAGTGGTACTGGCTGCACCGGCGATCCAGGATGCGATCGCCTACACGGTCAACGCGCTGGCCGCCGCCGGTGTTATCCCGCAGGAGCGGATTGCGGTGCGTATCGCCGAGATCGGCAACGGCCGTGCTGCCAGCGCTGTCAAAGCTGAGCAGGCACAGTAAAGCCAGAGGGCGGACCCCATCCGGTCCGCCCCGACCTCGCTTGCAATTCGTTTTCAAACCTCGCAACAAACGGCCTATGCTGTTTATCTCAAGAAAGACATTGCAGTTATTGCAGGTCACTTCACAGCTCGATGACGTAGTCAAGCTGCTGGCTTGAGCGTTTGCTCAACCACCCCGGCGCCATGCACCCCGATGTGCAAGGTCGCCCGCAGGCCGGGGCGGTTGTCTTCCAGCGTCAAGCTACCACCATGCAGCCGCGCCACCGCCGACACCACGCTCAGGCCCAAACCAACACCGGGCGTACCCCGGCTGGCGTCCACCCGGTAAAAGCGTTCGACCACCTTGGGCCGCTCATGCTCGGCGATGCCGGGGCCGTTGTCGGCCACCACCAGTTCGATGGCGTCGTGTTCCACCCGCTGCGCGGTAATCGCAATCACGCCGTGTTCGGGCGCGTACTTCAGGGCGTTTTCGACCAGGTTGCCCAGCGCCTGCGCCAGCAGTACCGGGTCGCCGACGGTTTCGAGCTTGCCGCTGGCGCTGAAGTGCAGGGCGATGTCGCGCAGTTCGGCCACCGGCAGGTAGAACTCGGCCACTTCGGCGCCCAGCCTGGCCAGGTCCACCGCCACAAAGCCGCCACGGCGGCTGCCGCTGTCGATTTCGGCGAGGCGCAGCAGGGCGTTGAAGATGCTCATCACCCGGTCCACATCGTTGATGGCGGCGTCGATTTCGGCAAAGGTTTCTTCCTTGTCCGGGCGCTCCACCGACAGTTCTTCCAGCCGCGCGCGCAGTTCGGACAGCGGCGTGCGCAGGTCGTGGGCAATCGCGTTGGAGACATCCTGCACGCCGGTCACCAGGTGTTCGATCTGGTCGAGCATGCGGTTGACCGTGTGCGTGAGCAGCTGCAGTTCGTCGCCGTCGCCCGGTTCGGCCAGGCGGCGCGACAGCTGGCCTTCGATGATGGCGGTAGTGGTCTGGCTGATGTTCTGCACGCGCGCCAGCAGCGCGCGCCGTATCATCACGCCGCCCAGCGCGGCCACCATCAGCACCGCCGCCGCGCAGCCGAGCAGGCCGTAGACAAACAGCCGTTCCAGGACATTGAAGCGATTGAGGTTGCTGGCCACCAGCAGGCGGTAGCCGCCGGCCAGCGTGACCTGCACCATCTCGATGCGGCGCGGTTCGCCGTCCACCTTGATGGTGGCCGAGCTGCTGCCGTCGCGGTGCGGCAGCTTGTCCGGCCATTGCGGCAGGTTGCCGGCCAGCTTGACGCCATTGGGCGCCATGAACAGGATAATCTTGCGCACGCCGTCGTTGGTGCCGACCACCTGGCTGTCGATGGCGGCCGACAGCGCAAACGGGCCGCTGCGGGCAAACAGGTTGCACATGCGGCGCGAATCGGAAATCAGCAGTTCGGTACGCACCTGCTCGATATTGGTGTTCCAGGCCCACCACAGCGGGCCGGCAAACATGGCCAGCACCAGCAGGCTGATGGCGGCGTAGCCGATGGCGATGGTGCGGGCGGAAAAACCGGGCAGTTTCAGCATGGCGGCCTGGCCCTATGCCTGGTCGCTGAGCATATAGCCGGCGCTGCGCACGGTGCGCAGCAGCGGCGCGGGGAAGCCGGCGTCGATTTTCTGGCGCAGCTTGCTGATATGGACATCGATCACATTGGTTTGCGGGTCGAAGTGGTAGTCCCACACGTTTTCCAGCAACATGGTACGGGTGACCACCTGGTTGGCGTGGCGCAGCAGGTATTCGAGCAGCTTGAATTCGCGCGGTTGCAGCGCCACCGGCTTGCCGGCGCGCGTGACCTTGTGCGTCAGAAGGTCCATGTTCAAATCGCCGAGCGCCAGCGTGGTTTCCACGGCGGCGTTGGCGGCGTTTTGCGTACGGCGCAGCAGGGCGTCCAGGCGCGCCAGCAGTTCGCCAAAGGCGAAGGGCTTGATCAGGTAATCGTCGCCACCGCTTTTCAGGCCGCGTATGCGGTCGTCCACACCGTCGAGGGCGGACAGGATCAGGATCGGCACGTGGTTGCCCTGCATGCGCAGGGTTTCGATGATCGACAGGCCGTCGATGCCGCCCGGTAGCATGCGGTCCATGATGATGGCGTCGTACGCTGCGCTGACAGCGTGGTACAGGCCGTCCTTGCCGTTGTCGGCATGATCGACCGTGTGGCCGGCTTCCGTCAGGCCCTTCTTGACGAAGCGGCCCACGCGCTCATTGTCTTCCACCAGCAGTAGTTTCACGGTTGTTCCTCCTGCCGCTCACGAAACCGGCACGGTGGCGCCGCTGTCTGCCGGCGCCGGCGTGTCGCCGGTGCGGGCGATCCAGCCGCCGCCCAGTGCGCGGTACAGGCCCACCAGCGCCACCAGCCGATTCTGGCGCGCCGAAATCAGCGCAATCTGCGCGTTGTACAAGTCCGTTCTGGCAGTGAGCACGCTCAGGTAATCGTTGATGCCGTTGGTGTACAGCATATCGGCCAGCGCCAGGCGGCGCTGCTGGGTATCGACGTTGCGCTGGCGCGCCGCCAGTTCGGTGTCGTAAGTGCCACGCGCGGCGAGGCCGTCGGCCACTTCGCGGAACGCCGTCTGGACGTTTTTGCGGTACTGGGCCACGGCGATTTCGCGGGCGATACGCGCGCTATCGAGGTTGGCCTGGCGCGCGCCGCCGTCGAATATCGGCAGCAGCAGCTCGGGCGCCAGCGACCAGGCGCCGGAGCCTGCCTTGAACAGGCCGCCCAGCGTGCTGCTGGCGGTGCCGGCAGCGGCGGTGAGGCTGATGCGCGGGAAAAACGCTGCGCGGGCGGCGCCGATGTTGGCGTATTCGGCGCGCAGCAGCGCCTCCGACTGCTGCACGTCGGGACGGCGCAGCAGCAGGTCGGACGGCAGCCCGGCCGGTATGTCGGCCAGCATTGCCTGCTGCGCCAGTGGCGTAGCGGCAGGCAGTTGCTCGCGCAGTTTCTCTGGTATGGGCTGGCCCAGCAACAGCACCAGCGCATTCTCGGCCTGGGCGCGCAGGCGCAACTGGGCCGCGTGATTGGCCTCGGCCTGCTGCAGCGTGATCTGCGCCAGCGATGCGTCGAGTTCCGAGGTGCTGCCGGTATCGAACTGCAGCTTGACGATGCGGTACGATTCGCGCGCCGCCGCCAGCGTTTCATCGGTCACCTGCAACTGCTCATCGTAGGCCAGCAGCGCCAGGTACTGCTCTGCCACCTGCGCCACCAGCGCAATGTGGGCAGCCTGGCGGCCGTAGGCGCTGGCCAGGTATTGTTCGCGTGCGGCGTCGGTCAGGCTGCCCACGCGGTCGAACAGGTCGATCTCCCATGTACTGCGCAGGCCGACCGAGTTGCTTTGCGTGGTGGTGCGCTCGGCGCCGGCAGCGGCCGGGTTCGAGGCGCGGTTGCCGGACGCCTGCGCATTGACCTGCGGCAGGGCGGCAGAACGCTGCAATTGCAGCGCCGCCCGCGCCTCGCTGACGCGCAGCAGCGCCACGCGCAGATCCTGGTTGTTATCGAGCGCGATCTGCACCAGTTGCTGCAGGCGCGCATCGACCAGGAAGTTTTGCCAGCCGGTGTCGGCGGCTGCGGTGGTGTTGGTGGCGTTGTTTGTATCAGCGCTGGCCGGCGCATAGGCCGGGCCGCTCGGATAGGCCGGCGCAGTGGCTGCCGCCGGCGTCTGGTAGGGCGCCTGCAGCGAACAGCCTGCAGTCAGTGCGGCACCGGCCAGTAATACGGTCTTGAACGTGGTACGCATGGTGGTAGGCATATCAGTGCGCCTCCTGCAGGGCGGGCTTGCGCTGCTTGATCTTGCCGGCGATGAGCACAAAGAACAGCGGGATCATGAAGGTGGCCAGGAAGGTGGCCGTCAGCATGCCGCCGATCACGCCGATGCCGAGCGCATTCTGGCTGGCCGCGCCGGCGCCGCTGGCAATCGCCAGTGGCAGCACGCCCAGCACGAATGCCATCGAGGTCATGATGATCGGGCGCAGGCGCAGCTTGGCCGATTCCAGCGCCGCTTCCAGCACGCTGTGGCCTTGCAGTTGCAGTTCGCGGGCGAATTCAACGATCAAAATCGCGTTCTTGGCCGACAGGCCGATGGTGGTCAGCAGACCGACCTGGAAGAACACATCGTTTTCCAGGCCAAACGCGGTGGCGGCGCCCAGCGCACCGAGCACGCCGATCGGCACCACCATGATCACCGACACCGGTACCGACCAGCTTTCGTACAGCGCGGCCAGGCTGAGGAACACCACCAGGATGGACAGCGCGTACAGCAGCGGCGCCTGCGCTCCGGCCTGCGACTCCTGCAGCGAGATGCCGCTCCATTCGTAGCCCACGCCTTCCGGTAATTGCGCCACCAGGCGCTCCATGATTTTCATCGCTTCACCGGTACTGTGGCCGGGCGCCGGCTGGCCCAGAATTTCGGCCGCCTCGATGCCGTTATAGCGCGCCATGGCCGGCGCGCCCCACGACCACTGGGCCGTGGCAAAGGCGGAGAAGGGCACCATGTCGCCGGCGCGGTTGCGCACGTGAAGCAGCTTGATATCGTCGGGGTTCATGCGGAACGGCGCATCGGCCTGCACGTACACGCGCTTGATGCGGTTGTCCATGTCGAAGAAATTGTTGACGTAGCGCGAACCCCAGGCGGTGGAGAAGGTCTGATCGACATCGGTCAGGCTCACGCCCAGTGCTGCCGCTTTTTCGCGGTCGATATTGATTTTATAGGTGGCATTGTCGGCCTGGCCGGTGAAGCGCACGCGCGTCAGGGCAGGTTCTTTTTTGGCCAGTTCCAGCAACTGGTCGCGCGCCTTGGCCAGCGCCGCGTGGCCCTGGTTGCCGCGGTCCTGCAGTTGCAGCGAGAAGCCGGCGGCGGAACCGAGGCCGCGGATCGGCGGCGGCTCCACCGGCGTGATCTGCGCGCCCTGGTAGTTGGCGTAGCGCGCGGCAATGCGGCTGCTCAGCGCGCCCACGCTGAGCGACTTGTCGGTGCGCTCATCCCACGGCTTCAAGCGCACGAACAGGCGGCCCTGGTTCTGGCCGCGCTGCGGCTGGCTGGCGCCGTTGGTCATGAAGGTCGAATCGACCATGGCTTTTTCATCGTTGAGCAGGTACTGGTTGATTTCTTCGAGCACCTTGCCAGTGGTTTCCAGCGTGCTGCCGGCCGGGGTTTGTACTTGCACGAACATCGAGCCCTGGTCTTCGCGCGGCAAAAAGCCGCCCGGCAGGCGCATGAACAGGAACAGCACGGCGCCAATCAGCAGCGCATACATCACCATCCACAGGCCACGGCGGCGGATGATGGCCGACACCCCGCCCAGGTAACGGTCGCGGCTCTTGTCAAAACTGCGGTTGAACCAGCCGAAGAAGCCTCGCTTGTCGTGATGGCCGGGATCGGGCTTTTTCAGCAGCGTGGCGCATAGCGCCGGCGTCAGCGTGAGCGCGACGAATACCGACAGCAGCATCGAGGCCACCACCGTCAGCGAAAACTCGCGGTAGATGGCGCCCACCGTACCGCTGGAAAACGCCACCGGCACGAACACGGCCGACAGCACCAGCGCCACGCCGATCAGCGCGCTGGTGATCTGGCCCATGGCTTTTTCGGTTGCCTCGTACGGCCCCAGGCCGTCTTCGTGCATCACGCGTTCGACGTTTTCCACCACCACGATGGCGTCATCGACCAGCAGGCCAATCGCCAGCACCATGCCGAACATCGACAGCGTGTTGACCGTGAAGCCCAGCGCCGACATGATGCCGAAGGTACCGAGCAATACCACCGGCACGGTGATGGACGGGATCAGCGTGGCGCGGAAATTCTGCAGGAACAAATACATCACCAAAAATACCAGGATGATGCCCTCGATAAGGGTTTTGACCACTTCGTGGATCGATACTTCGATGAACGGCGTGATGTCGTTCGGGTAGACCACGCGCAAGCCGTGCGGGAAATAAGGCTTGAGGTCTTCCAGGCGCGCGCGCACCGCTGCGGCGGTGGAGAGGGCATTCGAGCCTGGCGCCAGCGAAATACCGAGGCCGGAGGCCGACTTGCCGCTGTAGCGCACATCGACGTTGTAGTTTTCCGGGCCGAGCGCCACGCGCGCGACATCGCCGATGCGCACGCGCGAGCCATCCGGCTGCACCTTGAGCAGGATGCGCTGGAATTGTTCAGGTGTGCGCAGCAGGCTCGCTTCGTTGATGGTGGCGCTCAGGGTCTGGCCGGCCACTGCTGGCGAACCGCCAAGCTGGCCGCCGGAAATCTGCACGTTCTGCGCCTGGATCGCCTGGTTGACGTCGAGCGGCGTGAGCGCATAGCTGGTCAGCTTGACCGGGTCGAGCCAGATGCGCATGGCGTACTGGGTGCCGAACAGGTTCATGCTGCCCACGCCGGGAATGCGCGACAGCGGGTCCTGGATGTTCGAGGCCACGTAGTTGGCAATGTCGAACTTGGTCATGCTGTTGTCGTCGGATACAAACGCTGCCACCATCAGGAAGTCGCTGGTGGATTTGGTGACGCGCAGGCCGGACTGCTGCACTTCGTTGGGCAGGCGCGGCACGGCCGCCTGCAGCTTGTTTTGCACCTGCACCTGGGCGATGTCCGGGTCGGTGCCTGCGGCAAAGGTCATGGTGGTGGTCGATTGCCCGGTGTCGTCGCTGGTGGACGTCATGTAGAGCAGGTTGTCGATCGCCGTCATCTGCTGTTCGATCACCTGCACCACGGTGTTCTGCATGGTTTCGGCCGAAGCGCCGGGGTAAGTGGCGGCAATCTGCACGCTCGGCGGCGACACTGGCGGATACTGCTCGATCGGCATCTTGAACAGCGCAATGCCGCCCACCAGCATGATCAGCAGGGAAATGACGATCGCAAAGATCGGACGCTGGATGAAAAATTTTGGCATCGTCGGCGTCCGTTATTTGGCACCGGCCGAAGGTGCGGCGGCAGGTGCAGCTGGAGCAGGGGCTGGCGCTGGCGCAGCAGCGATCTTGACCGCCATCCCTGGCCGCAGCTTCTGCACGCCGCTGGTGATGATGCGTTCGCCGTCCTTCAGACCGCTATCGACCAGCCAGTGGCCGTCCACGAGCGCGCCGGTGGCTATCGTGCGCAACACGGTCTTGTTGTCGGCGCCTACCAGCATCACGGTCGCTTCGCCTTGCGGATTGCGCGTGACGGCGGTGGCCGGCACGCGGATCACGTCGGGGCGCACGCCCTGGCTGATCGCCGCCCGCACAAACATGCCTGGCAACAGCAGGTGATCGGGATTCGGGAAGCGCGCGCGCAGCGTCACCGAGCCGGTGGCCCGATCAACGGTGACGCCGTTAAATTCCAGCGTGCCGCTGTTGGCATAGGTGGTGCCGTCTTCCAGCTTGAGCGTGACCTTGGCCTGGTTTGCGCCGTCGAGCTTGAGCGTGCCGGCGGCGATATCGCGGCGCAGCGCCAGGCTCTCCACGCTGGACTGCTGCAGATCGACATACATCGGGTCGATCTGCTGGATGGTGGTGAGCAGGGTGGCCGAGCCGCCCTGCACGTAGGCGCCCTGGGTAACCTGCGACATGCTGCTGCGGCCACTGATCGGCGCGGTCACGCTGGTGTAGCCGAGGTTGATTTTGGCCGTACTCACCGAGGCCTTGGCGGCCGCCACATCGGCCGCCGCCTGCAGTTGCGCGGCTTCGGCGTTGTCAAACGCCTGCTTGCTGACGGCATTGCCGCCGATGAGCACCTTGTAGCGGTCCAGCTGGGCGCTGCTGCTGGCCAGGTTGGCCTGGGCGCGCTGCAAGCTCGCCTCGGCGCTGGCCAGGGTGGCGCGGTAGGGCGCCGGGTCGATCTGGTACAGCGGCTGCCCCTGCTTGACGTCGGCGCCTTCGACAAAGCGGCGCTCCTGCACGATGCCATCGACGCGCGCGCGCACTTCAGCCAGCAGATACGGTGAGGTGCGGCCCGGCAGCTCGACCTTGAGCGGCACGCTGTCGTGCTGCACTGCCAGCACGGTGACCTCGGGAGCGGCGGGTGCGGCCGGTTTGGATTTTTCGCCGCAGCCGGCGATGGTCAGCGCGGCAATCACAAGGACAGGGGCGCTGGCCAGCGCGAGGGGATTCAGGGACATGGGTGTTCCAGAGTGCAGTGGTTGTGGAATACTGAGAGCATAGGCACTATGCCCGGTGGCGGCTTAAATGGGCGTGTGCGATTGATTAAATTTCGTTAATGTGCGTAGCAGCGTCGTAAAAAGACATCAGTAGACGCGTTGATGTGCAAGTCTGCACGCAGCAGCTCACCAATACCTGATAACGCAGGAGAAATATGAAACGGCAGGGGGGCAAATGGAGCGGGAGAAGAGTCTCGAACTCTCGACCTCAACCTTGGCAAGGTTGCGCTCTACCAACTGAGCTACTCCCGCATATGGAGTGTTTTTACTGCGAAGCCAGCCCGGTCACCCGAAGGGAAACTGGAGCGGGAGAAGAGTCTCGAACTCTCGACCTCAACCTTGGCAAGGTTGCGCTCTACCAACTGAGCTACTCCCGCATGGGGCGCTATTGTAGCAACGTTTTTTGAAAGTTACCAGAGAAAAGTTCAGATGGCATGGCGGCTGCTTCTGCGCCGCTATGTCAATTTGGTTATGTATCGCTCCATAAAAATGATTGGTCCGACATCGATGCCTCACTTACGATAGCGGTACCCAAGATTTCACCAAGAAAGAGACACATGCCCGCTATCAAACTCGCCATCGTCGGCGTCGGCAAGATTGTTCACGACCAGCACCTGCCCGCGATTGCGGCCAATCCCGATTACCAGCTGGTGGCTTCCGCCAGCCGCAACAACACCGTTGAAGGCATTCCCGGGTTCAAATCGATTGACGACATGCTGGCGCAGATGCCGGAGATCGAAGCGGTCTCGCTGTGCATGCCGCCGCAATACCGCTATGCAGCGGCCCACGCTGCGCTGAGCGCCGGCAAGCACGTATTCCTGGAAAAACCGCCCGGCGCCACGCTGTCGGAAGTGGCCGACCTGGAAGCGCTGGCCGCCTCGAAAGGATTGACGCTGTTTACCAGTTGGCACTCGCGTTATGCGCCGGGCGTGCAGCCGGCCAAGGCCTTCCTCGCTGCCAACGCGCCGACCAGCATGCACGTCATCTGGAAAGAAGACGTGCGCCACTGGCACCCGAACCAGGAATGGATCTGGCAGGCCGGCGGCCTCGGTGTGTTCGATCCGGGCATCAATGCGCTGTCTATCGTCACCGAGATTCTGCCGACCGGTATTTTCCTCTCGAGCGCCAGCCTGGAATTCCCGGAAAACCGCGCTGCGCCGATTGCTGCCGACCTGCACTTCCAGAGCGCCGGCGCACTGCGCGTGCACGCCGAATTCGACTGGCGCCAGACCGGCGAGCAAAGCTGGGACATCGTGGTGGAAACCGCTGCCGGCCAGGTCAAACTGGCCGCCGGCGGTTCGCGCCTGTCGATTGCCGGCGTGGATCAGCCTTTGGCAAAGGAAGCCGAATACCCATCGCTGTACCAGGTGTTTGCGCAACTGGTCAAAGCCGGCAGGTCGGACGTGGACGTGGCGCCGCTGCGCCACGTGGCCGACGCCTTCATGCTGGGCCAGCGCAAAGTCGTGGAAGCCTTCTACGACTGATATGCGCTAACCCGCACAGATCAAGGCAACTTGCCCGCCCCCGAATTCGCCGGTACCGCCGTCAGCGTGGCTGCCGCCGTTTGCAGCGTGTAGGCATACGGTGGCGTCCACACATTGCTGCCCGTTGGCGGCGCATAGCCGCACTGGCCGTCGATATTGCTGGTGCCCGATTTGTCGCTGGTGAAGATGTGGCCCGATGAGCGGAAGCCGATGAAGTCCTTGCCCTTGATCGCCTTGCCGCACACTTCCGCCACTTTCAGACCCGTGAAGTTGTAGTAGTGATTTTGCAGCAGCATGTTGGAGCGGTAGCGCGCATCGGTGCCGGCTTCAAATTTGACGTCGCTGTCCTTGGTGCTGGTGCTGCCCGAGATCAGGTTGTTAAACATGTGCACCTGGCCATAGCGGTTGAGCGGCAGGCGCGTGGTGGCGCCGTCGTACCAGTTGCCCGAGAACGTCACGTGCATGCGCCCCTCATCGCTCCAGGCGCGGCCCGAATCGCCATTGCCGACCAGGGTGGTCTTGTGGTGCTTGCTGAAGCGGTTATTGGCGATGGTAACGTAGTCGCTGCCGCGCACCACGTCGAGCGCGCCGTCATGGCGGGTTTTGTTGGTGGAGCCGGCCAGCGAATCGGGCGTGTCGCCATCGCTGATCGACAGGTGCGAAATATAGATGTTTTGCGCGCGCGACAGCGTGATGCCGTCCGCATAGGCGTTGGCCGAATCTTCCGGGTTGACGTCCCATGGCGTATCGAACGCGATATTGCGGACGATGACGTTGCGTGTCCAGGTTGGATAATCGTCGCCGTTCTTGCCATCGGCAATCCATTTTTTAAAGTCGGCCTGCTCGTCGCCGGTGGCCGTCAGCGCCAGTTCGCCGCCGATCAGGATTGAGGTGCCGGTCATGCGCGCCGGCCGGCCCTGGGCGTCGTTGATGCCGACCAGCGTGGTGTTTGACGGCAGGCTGATCGAGCCGCCAAATTTCTGGTCGCGGTAGCTGGTGTACTCGCGGAACACCGTGTTGTTCTGGCTCCAGCGCAGATCGATGTGGCCGATGATGCGGATGATTTTCGGCTCATTGCCGGCCTGGTTGATGGCAGCGATCAGCTGCTGGCCGTTATACACGGTGTAGACGCGGTCGGCGCGCGCGGCGCCACCGCCGGTCACCGTGACCGCGCCCACGCGCGACCAGCTATGCCAGCCGTTGGATGGCGCCGGCTGGCGCTCAAAGGTCAGCACGCCGCCGGTCGGGTCGGACTGGGCAAACTGCCAGGTCGGCAGTTTGGGTGCGGCCATGTAGTTCGACGGCGAATGCAGGCCGTCGATCAGCACGGGCGCCGAGTAATTGCGCACGCCATACTGGGCGGTTTGCAGCGGCGTGCTGGCGCCGACCAGGGTGGCGGCGTCGATGGCGGCTTGGGCGCTGGCCGACAGCAAGGCGGCCGCCAGCAATGTGTATTGTGCGTATTTCATTTTGTCTCCAATATTTTTTTGAATTAATACGGGGCGTACCCACGCGCGCTGACACGAGGCTGGTTAGCTTTGAGCGGGAGTACGGAAATTCAGCATCCAGACTGCGATGACTGAAACAGGCACCTTGCGTACCTGCAGCCTTGGCGACGAGGGCTTGAGGAAAGCCGAGGTCGTTCAGGTGGGGACAACGAAACTATCTTAGACCTGAGAAATAAAATAATCAATTGGCAAAATGTAGACACCAATCATCTAATTTCTGTAGACATTTTGGCCGAAAAATGATTGGTGATCCGCTACCTGATCCGCTACCTTCATGCAACTTAGCCCATCGCCGTATCGAGCACCATCATGATGATAAAGCCCACCACCAGTGCAAACGAGGCAGTGCTGACGTTGCCGCGGCGCTGGGCTTCCGGCACCACGTCATGGCAGATCACGTACAGCATGGCGCCGGCGGCGCCGGCCAGGCCCCATGGCAGCAGCGTGGCTGATGCTTCGATTAGCAGGGCGCCGACCACGGCGCCGAGCGGCTCCACCAGCCCGGACAGGGCGCCCAGCAACGCCGAGAACATGCGGCCGTAGCCGGCGCCGCGCAGCGCCATGGCCACCACCATGCCTTCCGGGACATCCTGGATGGCGATGCCGGTGGTCAGTGCGTTGGCCTTGCTCAGGTCCACACCGGCATAGCCGACGCCAATCGCCATGCCTTCCGGGATATTGTGTATCGCCACGGCGGCGACGAACAGCCAGGCGCGCGTCAGCGTGGCGGCGTTGCCGCTGTTGCCAGCATCGGTCTGGCCCAGCACCTGGTCCGAGCTGACCAGCCGTTCCAGCAGCATCACCAGCAGCATGCCCAGCAAAATGCCGCCGCCGACCATCAGGCTGGCATGCATCGGGCTCGCGCCTGCACCTTTGCTGGCGGCAATCGCCGGCAGTACCAGCGAGAACGAGGTGGCGGCCAGCATGATGCCGGCGCCCAGGCCCAGCGCGGCGTCGTAGGTGCGTGCGGAAAAATTTTGCGACAGCAGTACCGGCAGCGTACCCAGCGCCGTTGCTCCCGCCGCCCACAGGCCACCGATCAGCGCGTGATACACGGGGGGCGGCATGGCGCTTGCCAGTGTGCCTGCGCGCGCCAGCAGCACGATGGTCAGGCCCACGCCCACGATGACGCTCAGGGTGAGCAGGCGGATGGGGGTGAGAGTGCTGGATCGGAGCATGGGCATTAACATGGTGAGTGGAGAGAAAGAGTGTACATGTTACAAGACGCTCCCGCATATTTTGCCTCCATCTGCCGCTACGGTATCGGGTGTTCTGAGCGTTGGCGTACAGATGCTAGAATGGAAATCCATTTCCTGCGCCATTTTGCCCTGTACCCGATGACCGTCGACACCTCTCTTGTAGTCCAGGCTCTGCCATTTGCGCTTCTGGTGCTCGATACCTCGCCCGAATTCCGCATCCTGCATGGCTCGGACGAGTACCTGGCAGCCACCGTGAGCAAGCGCAGCGAAATCATGGGCCGCCCCATGTTCGACATGTTTCCAGCGGAATCAGAGACGGCCGATGGCCCGGCGCGCCTGCGCGCTTCGCTCGAGGAAGTGCTGCGCACGGGCCAGTCGCATACCATGGACTTGCAGCGCTACGACGTACCGAACCGCCAGGACGGTGGCTTCATCGTCAAGTACTGGTTGCCCACCAATATTCCGGTCACGGGTGAAGACGGCGTGGTGCGCTTCATCATTCATCGTGTGTACGACATGACGGCGCTGGTGGCCGAGGATCAGAACATGCTGGTATCGGGGCCGGCACGTCCGCCAGCGGACCAGGTACGCAGCTCGTTTGAAGATTTGCGGCGCGTGATCGAGGTGGTCAAGGAAGGCGAGCGGCGTCGCACTGCCGCCGAAACCCTGGCGGCCGAAGCGGGCCAGCGCCTGGAACTGGCCGTGCATGCGGGCGAACTCGGTACTTTTTATTGTCCGCTGCCGATGAACAAGATCTACTGGAACGACAAGTGCAAAGAGCATTTTTTTGTCGCCCAGGATGCCGAGATCGATTTCGCCCTGTTCTATGAGCTGATCCATCCCGACGACCGCGAGCGCACCCGGCTGGCGGTCGAGGCCAGCGTGCAGGACAAGAAAATGTACGACGTCGAATACCGCGTGCTGGCCCCGGATGGACGCGAACGCTGGCTGCGCGCCAAGGGCCGCACGTATTTCGATCGCCTGGGCCAACCGACGCGCTTCGACGGTATCACGCTCGACATCAGCCGCCAGAAGCAGGTGGAAAAAGACCTGGCCCACAGCAACCGCCAGAAAGACGATTTTCTGGCCATGCTGGCGCACGAGCTGCGCAATCCGCTGGCGCCGATTACCGCCGCCGCCGAGTTGCTCACGCTGGGGCCGCCCGATCCGGCGCGCATCGTGCGCATGAGTGAAATTCTGGCGCGCCAGGCGCGCCACATGGCCGCCATGCTCGACGATCTGCTCGATGTCTCGCGCGTTACGCGCGGCATTGTCGATCTTGAGCATGGCGTGGTCGATTGCAAGCCGGTGATTGCCGCTGCACTGGAACAGGTAGGGCCGCTGATCGCCCAGCGCGGCCACCAGGTGCACACCGACCTGACCGGGCAGCCGGCGCTGGTGCTGGGCGACGAGAAACGGCTGGTGCAGGTACTGGCCAATCTGCTCAGCAATGCCGCCAAGTACACGCCGGCTAATGGCCGCATCGTGCTGGCGCTGCGGGTGGAGCAGGAGCAGGTGGTGCTGTCGGTGTCCGACAATGGCGTGGGCGTCAGCGCAGAGCTGCTGCCGCGTATTTTCGATCTGTTCGTGCAGGGCGCACGCACGCCGGACCGGGCGCAGGGTGGACTGGGACTGGGCCTGCCGCTGGTGCGCAGCATGGTCGAACTGCACGGTGGCGGCGTGCTGCTGACCAGCCCCGGCGAAGGCAAGGGCACCACCGTCACCGTATGGCTGCCGCGTCACCAGGCCTGCACCGGTCCTGCTACAGTCAGCGGAGCGTCGCCCGCTAGCGCAGCGCGGCCGCTGCGCATCGTGGTGGTGGACGACAACGTCGATGCCGCGTGGACGCTGGCCACCTGTCTGCGCGCCATCGGTCACGAAGTGCGCGAATTGCATACGCCTGCCGCTGCGCTGGCGCTGGCGCCAGCCGAGGCGCCGCAGGTATTCCTGCTCGATATCGGCATGCCCGAGATGGATGGCCACACGCTGGCGCAGCGCCTGCGCGCCCAGCCGCACAACGCCGGTGCCCGCATGATCGCGGTCACCGGCTATGGCAACGTGGAAGAGGGCGGTTCCGCATTCGACCGCTACCTGGTCAAACCGGTCGATTTTTCCGCGCTGGCGCGGCTGCTCGATCAGCTGGCGCCTTTATAAGTATCAGCGCGGCAGGCTTATCTGTTTTTTGCGGGCGCTGATGGCCTCGGCCATTGCCACCAGGTCGAGGTCGCTGTCGCGGGCTTTCGGGAACATCTCCTGTTCCTCTTCCTTCACGTGGTGCTCGATCTGTTCCGACAGCACCTTGACCTTGGCGTCGTACAAATCATCACCGGGTTCCATGGACAGAATCTGATCAATCAGGTCCTTGGCCGAGGCGTGCTCGACAGTGGCTTCGTCTACCAGGTCTTCGCTTTCTTCGGCGTCCTTGCGCACGGCGGGATAAAAAATTTCTTCTTCGGCTGTGGCGTGCTTGATGAGCTCCAGACAAATTTTGCGGGCCAGGGTCTTTTTGCTGACCAGGGCGCGGTCACCGAGCTTTTCGTACTGTTCGAACATGGCTTTCACTTCGGCATGATCGGCCTTCAGCAAGGCCACTGCGTCGATTGCTTTGGCAGTGCGTTTCTGGCTGGCGGTGCTGACGTTCTGTGTCGTGGCTGGCATGATGTGCTCCTGGTTGAGGTGGATGGTGAATTCATACTAATCTCAGCCATGTCGCGCTGCATCGGAAGACGGAGCGGAAGCGTGTAGGAGTTTGCCTAAAAGGATGGGGCAAAAGCTCGCCGCCGGCCGGTGGTCGGCAGATGCTGATATGTTAATATGCGACACCTTTTTTCAACCTGACGCCCCGATTCCTGTATGGCTTTGCACTCGTTGCCTGGAAACTTTACCCCGGACCGTTCGCGCAATGCGACCGCACAGGTATTTGAACATTTACGCGAGCTGATCGTTACCATCGCGCTGGAACCGGGCACCGTGCTGGCGCGCCAGCAACTGGCCGACTATTTCAAGCTGTCCACCACGCCGATCCGCGACGCCTTGCTGCGCCTGGAAGAAGAGCGCCTGGTTGATATTTATCCGCAGCATCTGACGCGCGTCAGCGCCATCGACCTGGCCTCGGCCCGCCAGGCCCATGTGCTGCGATTGTCGGTGGAACTGGAAATGGTGCACCAGCTGGCCGAGCGCCGCCCGGCCCAGCTCGACGTCGCACTGGACGACCTCATCGCGCGCCAGCGCCAGGCGCTGGAACGCGACGACCTGGAAAACTTTACCCGCATCGACCTGGAATTTCACCGCACCCTGTACCAGGCCGCCGACATCAGCGACCTGTGGCAACTGGTGCGCCGCCTCAGCGGCAACCTCGACCGCCTGCGCCGCCTGCATCTGCCGCTCAACAGCAAGGCCCAACGCATCCTGGCCGACCACAGCGACATCGCCACCGCCATCGCTGCCGGCAACTCCGCACAGGCACGCGACGCCGTACGCCGCCACCTGTCCGGCACGCTGTCGCAGATTAACGCCCTGCGTGAACAATACCCGGATTTTGTGCTGCCGCCGGCGTGAGCCGGGGTATGGTTAACTGAAGCACCTCGGACAGGCGTGCGTTTGAACGTGGGACTGCATTACAATTTAACGCGCTGCGCTGGCCTTGATCTTGTTTTCGATGATCTGTTCAGGCTTCGACGCTGACGGCCCAGTGCCGCCACCCGGATATCTGCCGGCCATGGCATACCCGCCCCTTATCGGGATAGCATGCCATGGTGACGATATCGCTTTTGTCTACGCCATTTTTACAGATCAAACTGCGCCGACAACAGCACCGTGCGTGGCGCTGCCGCCGTGCTGACCGTCAACAGGGTGCTGCTGGACAGCCAGTAGCTCTTGTTGAATACGTTCTCCACGCTGGCGCGCACCGTCAGTGGCTTGCCGAGGAAGGCCGTGCGGTAGCGCGCGCCGATGTCGTAGCGGCTCCATGACGGCAGCGCCAGCGTGTTGGCGACGTCGTACGGAGTGGCGGCGGTGTAGATGCCGCGTGCGTTCAGGCTCAGTCCCTCCACGCCCGGTACGTCCCAGTCGGCGCCGAGGTTCAGGGTGCGTTTCGGCACGCCGATGGCGTCCTTGCCTTCGTTGGCGCTGCCGGCGGCGTTTTGCAGCGTGGCGTCGTAGAAGGTGGCGCTGGCCATCAGGCGCAGATTGCGCGCCGCTTCACCGGTGGCCGACAGTTCCAGGCCGCGGTTGCGCTGGGTGCCGTCCAGGCTGTAGATATTGGTGCGCGGATCGGTCAGGGCGTTCGGACGGTCGATCTGGAAAAGCGATACGCCGGTCATCACCTGGTTGCGCTCGACCTTCACGCCCATTTCATACTGCTTCGATTTAAACGGTGCAAACACCTCGTTGGCATTGGCGGCGGTCGCGGGGGCCACCGAGCCGCGCGTCAGGCCAGCGGTAAAGTTACCGTACACCGACACATACGACAGCGGCTTCACGACCACGCCGGCCACCGGCGAGACCGCGCTTTCGCTGTAGTTGGGCACCACCACGCCAGCGGCATTGAAGCTGCCTGCCTGTACACGCTGCTGGCGCAGACCGCCAGTGATCAAAACGCGCTCATCGGCAAAGGCCACGGTGTCGGTCAGCGACACGCTGGTCAGGCGCGTGCGCGTGTTGTTGGTGGGGGTGCGGCGTTCACCCGTCATCTGGTATACGGGGACCGGATGGTAGATATTCGAATTGATGGCGGCGCTGGCGGGCGCCGCCAGGTAGAAGCTGCCGGCCACCTGTTCCAGGCGCGAGCCCGATACCGAGACCAGGTGTGATACGCCAGCGGTGTTAAAGCGCGCGCGGGCGCCCGCTTCGGCGGTTTTGCTGCGGTTGGCGGCGTCGTACCAGGCGCTGCTCACACGAAAATTGCCTCGCTCGTCCATGGCGTCGGTGCCGCGCGCTGACGGGAAGTCCTGTTCGCTGGCGCCGTAGTGGTAGCCGGCTGCTGCGTACAGCATCAGTTGCGGCGACAGATCGTATTCCAGGCGCGAGGCGATGGTGGAGTCGCGCAGGCTCAAGTCGGCGCCCGAATAAATCGCGCGGTGGCCCGATGGCGCCGCCGGCAGGCGGGTAATGTCAGGATGGAAGCCGGTCTGGGCGCGGAAGTTGTCGGTGTCTTCGCGCTGGGCGTAGGCGTCCACCGACCAGCGCAGATTGGCCGAGCGATAGTCGAGCGCCAGCGCCGCCATGCCGAACTCCTGCTTGCCGTCGTCGATATTGGTGTCGCCCTTGCGGTACACGCCGTTAAAGCGCAGGCCCCAGGCGTTGTCGGCGCCAAAGCGGCGGCCAACGTCGAGGTGGCCGCCAAACAGCGCCTTGCTCTCGTAGGTGGTGCTCAGGCGCGTGATCGGTTCATCCTTGGCGCGCTTGGTGACGATGTTGATATTGCCGCCGATGCTGCCGTTCGGGCTGATGCCGTACATCAGCGTACCCGGTCCCTTGAGCACTTCCACTTTTTCCATGAATGCGGTCGGCATGCGGTTCGACGACGCCAGGCCATACAGGCCATTCAAGCCGACGTCGCCGCTGGTGACGTTGAAGCCGCGGATCTGGAAGTCTTCGCTGAAGCCGCCGGTCGAGGTCATCACGCGTACCGACGCTTCGTTGACCACCACGTCGGCCAGCGTGCGCGCCTGCTGGTCTTCGAGGATTTGCGCCGTGTAGTTGACGGTGCTGAACGGCGTATCCATCACGTCCGCCGAGCCGAGCACGCCGAGCCCGCCCTTGCGCGCCACGCGGCCGCCGGCCAGGTCGTTGGTGTTGCGGGCGCCGGTAATGATCACGCGGTCAATGGTGCTGTTGTCCGCAGTGCTGGTCACGCGCACTTCGGGCAGCGCCTGGCTCTGGATCGCGACTGCCTTGCGTAGCGCATAGCCGCCATTGGGCTGGGCCGCGGCTTCCAGACCGCTGCCGCTGAGCAGCACCGCCAGGCCTTCGCCGGTGCCGTAAGTACCATTGAGGCCATTGCTGGTCTTGCCGGCGGTGAGCTTGCCGTCGATTGCCAGCAGGATGCCGGTGCTGCTGGCATAGCGGTTCAGCGCGCTGTCCAGCGTGCCGGCGGCGATGCTGACCTGGTGGCGTGTTTCAGCCGATGCCGCGGCCGACTGCGCCAGGGCCGTGATGGCGCTCATCGACAGGGCGGCGAGCAGCACTGCCTGGGCCATGCGGCGCAGGTGGAATGGGGGCATGGAGTACGACATAAGAGCGATCCTTTTTCAAATCTATAGGGGTGTTACCTGATATCCCGGATGAAAAGAAAAAAGTGCTACTGCTTTTGCAAAAATATTTTATCGAGGCTGGACCTGCACCCAGTAGCGGGTGCGATAACTGATGCGCACCGGCAGCGCCTGCGCCAGTGCATCGAGTACCTTGCCGGTATCGGCCAGCGGATAGACGCCCGATACCCTCAAGTCGGCCAGCGCCGGATTGCAGTGGATCAGGCCGGGGCGATAACGCTCCAGCTCAGCCAGGAAATCCTGCAGGTGCATCTGCTCGGCTTCCAGCACACCTCTCAGCCAGGCGGGCGGCTGCGGCGCCAGCGGACGCGGTGCATCGGCCGCCTGCACCGTCATGCCGGCCTGCTGGCCGGCGTCTACACGCCGTGGCGCATTGGCGCGCTGGCGCGGCCGCATCTCCACTGCACCCTCGTATACCTGCACCTGCGTGTGGGCGTCGTGCTGGTACACGACGAAACGCGTGCCGAGCGCGCGTGCCGTACCCTGCGCAGTGGTCACCACGAAAGGACGGAATGGCTGGCGCTGCTGGTCGGCGCCGGTGGCGATCATGATCTCGCCGCGATGCAGGTCGATGCGGCGCTGGCCGGCGTCGAAGCGGACGTTGAGCGCGGTGGCGGTGTTCATGGTGATGCGGGTGCCGTCCTCGAGTAATAACTCGCGCTGCTCGCCGGTGGCGGTGGCGTATTGCGCCGTCATGGTATGCCATGCCTGGGTATCGTGCAGTGTGTAGAGCGCAGCGCCACCGCCGCACACCAGCGCCAGACCGCGCAGTACGGCGCGCCGGCCACTGCCATCGTTGCTGGCGGCGCGCAGCACGCGCCCACCGGTGGCGGCAGGGACCGTGCGCAGGCGCTGCTCGATCTGCTGCACCGCCAGCCAGGCTTGCTCGTGCGCCGGCGAGGTCTGGCGCCAGTCGTTCAGGGCCTGCTGGTCGGCGGCGGTGGCTTCACCGGACCACATGGTCACCAGCCAGGCCAGCGCCTGCTGCTGGAGCTGCGCCGGGGAGGCGTCCGAGGAGGTGCCAGCGCCCAAATCAGGCCGCCATCACGGCAAAGCAGGCCTGCGCCGCCTGCAGCATGTACTTGCGTACGGAGCCAATCGAGACGCCGAGCTGCTCGGCGATGGCGCTATAGGTCAGGCCGTCGAACTGCGACAGCAAAAACGCTTCGCGCACGCGCACCGGCAGGCGGTCGAGCGCCGCATCGAGCTGGCACAAGGTTTCCAGCACGATGCGCTGTTCTTCCAGTGACGGTGCATGGGCGGCCGGCAGCAGCATCAGCGCCTCGGTATACGCATGTTCGAGCCGCCGGCGGCGATACAGATCGACCACCAGGTGTTTGGCGATGCGCACCAGGTAGGCGCGCGATTGCTCCACCTGTTCGGGCAGCCTGCCGCTGACCATCACCCGCACATAGGTATCCTGCGCCACATCGGCGGCATCGAATGAGTTGCCCAGTTTCGAACGCAACCAGCCCAGCAGCCAGCCATGGTTCTGGCTGTACAACTCGGTAATCGGATCGGAGGCACTGCTTGCAGCCATGACTATTCCTGGACAACGCCGCAACATGCTGGAAGACCAGTAGGCGCCTGTCGCGGAGGTTGGGTGAAATGTGATTGAGAATTATTCTCATTATTGTAGCAAAGTTCGTTCCTTGATGCTACTGAGGGGTGAGTCGATTGCGATGAAAAAAATGAAAGTGAGATTAGTGATGGCGTATAATGAATAACGAATCTCACAAACAGAGAGCGCGCCATGATTAAACTGTTCAATCGTCGTCGTTCGAAACTGTCCCGTACCCAGGGGGCTACGGCTGCCCCTCCGCTCAGTGCGCCAAGCGCGCTATGGGCTGCAGGCGTATCTGAGGAGGTGTCGACCTATCAACCCTCGTTACGATATTACCCGGACCGATTGCCGGACAATTTCATCAATAACTACCAGCACGTCCTCGCTGAAAACTTGAAGTCGGTGACAGAGCTGGAGGAGAAGATACGCAGCGTTTCAGACTCGGTGCAGCACCTGGCAGACGTCGTTCTTGGAAGGCTTGCGCTCGAAGAAATCTCCCCCATGCAGATCATCGAAAGAACGCCTGTTCGGGGGCTGGATGCGGTGCAGGAGCGCCTGCGCCAGCGTGCAGCAACGGCCGTGTTGAACAATACTGAATGGATGACTTCGGCCGAGGTCGATGGCCTGGTTCCTGGTGCGGAAAAGCGCAGCAATGCGCATGCACGCGCCAACCGCCTGCTGAGCGATGGCAAAGTCTTTGCCATCGAGCACGGCGGACGTAAGCGTTATCCGCGTTACGCGTTTGACGCGCTGGGCACGCCTTATCCGGCCGTTCGCGAGATTTTGCAGATTTTCGGTGATACCTCCGCGCTCCGGGTGGCCAGCTGGTTCGAGTCAACCAGCGCAGCGCTGGACGGGCGCCGTCCACGCGAGCTGATCGACGGCGATCCCGATGCAGTAGTACGTGCCGCCCGTGAGCATGTGGCGGGTGTTGTGCATGGCTGACCCGCTGCCTTACCGGACCCGGACCTTCGACGCCGGCGCCTGGTATCGCGTCCATGCATTCGATCCGGTCAGCGGCAAATATGGCCCCGTAGCTTTCAATGACAGCGGGCGCGGGAATGCCAGGTTCAGCCCTTTGCACGATCCTGATACTGGAAAAGTCATACCGACCATGTACGCCGCAAATCAGCAGCGCGGGGCGATTGCCGAGATATTGCTGCACGACGTGCCAGCTCCTTCCGCTGGCTTCCTGTACGACTGGGAGCGAGACCGGAGCAGTGCTTTGCACATCAGTGCTATCAGCTTGCCCAAGCTCAAACTCGTTAATTTAACCAGTACCGGTTTGCGTGCTGCTGCCTTGTATCGACCAATTTTGAAGCCCTGATTTTGCATCGCAGTGACAAGCCGGCGACTTCCGTAGCTTTAATGGCTAGCCATGAATGCCGCCTTCAGATGAACGCTGGTCTTGCACAACGCAGGCTTGCTGGCGCGACGCTGCCACTCGTAGTAGCCAGAGCGGCTAACGCCCAGTAAGCGGCAGCTATGTTTGACTGGGAAGGCCTCCCTTTGCAGGTCGCAAACTGCTTGATAACTCATTTCAGTTCGCGGGCAACGCCCCACCTAATCCTTCAACGACGAAACGGCCACCGCCTGCAACCCCACCCGATCAAGCAGCTCAATCCGGCGATTTTTTACTTCGAGCAGGCCGGCGGTGCGGAACAGGGTCAGCTGGCGGCTCACGCTTTCCAGCGCCAGTCCCAGGTGCGAGGCGATGTCTTCGCGCGACATGCGCAGCTCCACCGTGTGCAGCGGGGCGCCGTCGCCGCCGCGTGCCAGGTCGAGCAGGA
Source organism: Duganella sp. (assembly GCA_040508275.1). GTDB lineage: Bacteria > Pseudomonadota > Gammaproteobacteria > Burkholderiales > Burkholderiaceae_D > Rugamonas. The sequence continues at coordinate 6,967 of JBEVNE010000064.1, read as the reverse complement.
AGGCCGCCAGCCGTTGCGGCGACTTGGCGTTGCCCAGCATGAGCATGCTGGTCTGTTGGCGGTCCAGTTCGGCGCCGACCAGCTGGTGGAAGCGCCGCGTCAGCACGGCGTACTGTTTCATCATGCGCGTCAGGCCCGTATACGAAATGGCGCACGCGGTGCTGTCGCTCAGTGCCACGGCGTCGCAGCGGTGGGACGGGGCGGCCAGCGATTCGAGTCCCATCAACTGGCCGGCCTGGTAAAACGCCACCACCTGCGGCCGGCCGTCGGGCATGGCGCGCTCTACCTTCATGTGCCCGCGCTGCACCGAGTACAGGGTTTCGAACGGCGTGCCGTGGCGGTACAACTGGCCGTGACGCTTGAGGTCGTGGCGCCGCATCACCACCAGGTTTTCAAACGTTTCCAGCGCGGTCGTGTCCAGTCCGGCCGCCAGGCAATGGCTGCGCGTATCGCAGTCGCGGCAGCAGGGCGCCACGGCGGCGCGCTGAGGATGGGCCCGCAGGCGGGGTGGTGGTGAGGGCAGGGTAGACGGCAACATGGCAATGACTCGGTTCACGATGGCGCTAGATTAGCAAGTCCTGTCAGAAAAAAATTTGATCTAAGTCAAGTTTGCCGGGAAGGTGGGCGATCTCTGTAAATTTGATCCAGATCAATTTTTTAATTGATGAAAATCATTACCCTTTGCCCTTTATTATTGCCAAGGGACGATTGATGAATGCATTGCCCGAGCCGACCGTCGTGCTCGACGCCAGCGGAGTGATCGTGGCCTTCAACCACGCCTGGCAGGCGATGTTCTGGACCGGTGCCGGGGCGCCGGCCGGATCTCGCCATCCCGGCTTTGATCGCACCATCGGCGGCAGCGATCAGGCCGCTGCCACGCGGGCGAACCAGGCCCTGGCGGCGCTGGTGGCCGAGGGGCGCCATAGTGATAGCAGTCACAGCGTTGACATCGATTACGCCAGCGGCGAGGGCGACACCCTGCGCTGGCATCGCCTGCGCGTCACCTCACTCGAAGGTGGTGGCGCCGTGCTGGTCCACCGCGACATCACCCAGCGCAAGGCGGCCAGCGAAGAAATTGAAATGCTGGCCTTTTACGATCCGCTCACGCGCCTGCCCAACCGCCGCCTGCTGCTGGAACGGCTGCGCCAGGTGCTCAATACCAGCCGTTTGCACGACCGCTATGGCGCGCTGATGTTCATCGACCTCGATAACTTCAAAACGCTCAACGATACGCTCGGCCATAACGTTGGCGACATGTTGTTGCAGCAGGTGGCGGAGCGCCTGCAGGCCAGCCTGCGCCATGGCGACACCGTGGCGCGCCTGGGCGGCGATGAATTTGTCGTGCTGCTAGAAGGCTTGAGCAGTGACGCCCGCGAGGCCGCCGCGCATACCGAGGTGCTGGGGGCAGCGATTCGCACTGCGCTCAACCAGCCATATGCGCTGGGGACGCATATCTGCCACAGCACGCCGAGTATCGGCGTCACGCTGTTCCATAACGGCCACCCGCCGCATCCCGACGAGTTGCTGATGCAGGCCGACATCGCCATGTACCAGGCCAAGCAGGGTGGCCGCAACGGCCTGCGCTTCTTCGACCAGGGCATGCAGGACAATATCAACGCGCGCGCCGACCTGGAAAGGGCGCTGCGCACGGCGATAGAAATGCACCAGTTCGAGCTGCATTACCAGGTGCAGGTCGATCAGCATGGCCGCGCGCGCGGCGCCGAGGCGCTGGTGCGCTGGCGCGCCAATGGCCGCATGATATCGCCCGGCCAGTTCGTGCCGCTGGCCGAGGAAACCGGCCTGATTCTGCAACTGGGCAGCTGGGTGCTGGAAGAAGCCTGCGCGCGCCTGCGCCTGTGGCAGGAAGATCCGGGCCTGCGCCATCTGACGCTGGCCGTTAATGTGAGTGCCGCACAGTTTCACCAGGCCGGTTTTTGCGACCAGGTGCGCGGCGCCATTGCCCGCCACGCGATCGATCCGCGCTTGCTCAAGCTTGAGCTGACCGAGGGCATCGTGCTGAAGAATGTCGAGGTGACGGCGCACAGCATGCAAGCCTTGCGCCACATGGGTGTGCGCATAGCGCTCGATGACTTTGGCACCGGTTATTCGTCGCTGCAGTACCTCAAGCGCCTGCCGCTGAGCCAACTCAAGATCGACCAGTCCTTTGTGCGTGAGCTGGTCAACGACCGCAGCGACCAGGCCATCGTCACCACCGTGATCGCCATGGCGCGCAGCCTGGGGCTGGACCTGATTGCCGAGGGGGTGGAAACCGAGGCCCAGCGCGACATGCTGCTGCGGCTTGGCTGCCTGCGCTACCAGGGATATCTATACGGGCGCCCGCTGCCTGTCAGCGATTTTGAAGCGCTGGCGCTGCAACTGGCGCCGCCGTTCACCGTGTCATCGCTGTAAAGCCATCGCTTATTTGCAGGGCGGCGTTTCCGATGCATTTTCCAGGTTGCCGCGCACCCGCATCAACAGCGCCAGCAACTGCGTGCACTCCTGCTCGCTCATCCCGGCCACGGCCAGCGCTGACACCTGCGCACCCATGCCATCGAGGCCGTCGATCACGTTTTTGCCGAGCGCGCTCAGCCGCAAACGCGTGCTGCGGCGGTCGTTGGCGTCGGCCTCCGCGTCGAGCAGGCCCTGGTCGCGCAAGCCTTTGATCAGGCGCGCCACCTGGGCCTTGTCGCGGCCGGAATGGCTGACCAGTTCGCTCTGGCTGGCGCCTGGATGGCGTGTAAAAAATCCCAGCACCTTGTATTCCATGTGCGTGAGTGCCTGCGGCGTGTCGCGCAGGCCGCGCAGCTGCAGCGAGCGGTACAGGTGCATCACAGTATGGACGGCATCAAATACGGCGTCGGCCGGCTGAGCAGAAGAATGGTTGACAAGGTCAACTTGTTTCGGTAAATTAGGAGACATTATCAACTATATTAAAGCAAAACATCATGAGTGAACAGAGCACTGTGAAAAGCCGCATCGAACGGGTGCGCCACGAAGTCAAAATGCGCGAAGTCACCGTCACCAGCGTGGCGCAGCTGGCGCCAAATTTCATAAGCGTAACATTCGAGGGCGAAAGCCTAGCCGATTTTGTGTCGTCATCGTATGACGACCACGTCAAGTTCGTCCTGAAGGATACTGCCGGCGAACGCGTGATGCGCGATTTTACGCCGCGCCACTACGACCGCGCCGCGCGCCAGCTGACCCTGGAATTCGCCCTGCACCCCGAAGGCCATGCCTCGGACTGGGCGCGTCAGGTCAGCGCCGGGCAGGCCGCCGTCATCGCCGGCCCGCGCGGGTCGATGATCATCCCCACCGATTACGAGTGGCAATTGCTGGCCGGCGACGACACCGCCTTGCCGGCCATCCGCCGCCGGCTCGAAGAACTGCCGGCGGGCGTGGCGGTGCAAGTGCTGGTCACGGGGGCGGCGGCCAGCGCGCTCAACTATGACAGCGCCGCCAGCGTGCAGCTGCAGATTGTGCCCGATGCTGCCGCGCTGGTGGACGCCCTGCGCGCGCTGACGCTGCCCGCCGGCGACGGCTTTGTCTGGTTTGCCGGCGAGGCCGCAGTGGCGCGCCAGGTGCGCGATATTGTGTTTGTGGAGAAAGGTTTTGCCCGCGAGGCGGCACGTATTTCCGCCTACTGGAAGCAGGGTGCACTCGGCCACCACGAAAACCTCGAGTGAAGGCCGGGGACGTCCAGGGACGCGACAATTTCAAGCATCATCGGCAATAAAATAAAGTCGTTGCATTATTGCCGAAACGTGCGAAAACACGCTTCTGCGCCGCAATAGTAGTGGGACAATCAAAGTCTTCCTCAAGGAGATGTTCATGTCCAGCCACCACACCTTTCGTCCAGACCACGTCTCGTCGGAAATCGTTCAGCACGGCATCGAGCTTGCCGACCAGCGCGGCCCGGAAAGCGCGGCCGCCTATCTGAGTGGACGCGGCGTGCTGGAACCGGTGATCAACCGCGTGCTGCAAGCGCCTGCCCAGCGCCGCAACATGGGCCGTCTGCGCGGCAAGGACGAGCAGGCCCTGGCCGAAGAAGCTTCGCGCTATAAATTCATCCGCTGACGTTGTCGTATCGCGACAAGGTGCTGTACCCCGCACCAGCCGCCCGGCTGGTATGTTGCGATGCACGATGAATAACACTTTACAAAATCCACCATTCGGCTAAAGTTCAATTTGAAATGATAACGCTATCTTTTTAATTTGTAGCGTTCTGTCAGATCCCTTACCCGTCTTTCCGCATGTAACCGAAACTCATGGCCGATACTACTCATAATCGGTCTTGAAAATGCGAGTGAAATGTTAGCGCTAACTTTGAGGTGAGCGCTTATAGGCTTGCCGGGTAAATCAAAAATATCATAACAATGGAGACCAATATGACGACAACGAATACCATCATGCGCCTGGCCGTGGCCAGCGCTTGCGGCTGGCTGGCGCTGGCAGGACCGGCCCAAGCCCAAGCCCAGGCCCAGGCCCAGGCCCAGGCCACGGATCAACCGGTGCAACAGGCGGCCCCGGACAGCGCCACCGATACCGCTGCTGGCGGCACGCCCACGCCCACGCCGGCGCCCGTGGCTGAATTGCCGAAGGAAAACGTGGTCACCGTGTCGGGTTCGCGCATCGCCGCGCGCGGCTTTACCCAGCCCACGCCCACCACCACGCTGAACGCCGACGACCTGGCCAAGACCGCCAAGCCGAATATCTTCAACACCATCGCCGAACTGCCGGCACTGCAGGGCAGCACGGGCCGCACCACCAGCACCAACAGCACCAGCAGCGGCGTGCAGGGTCTGAGCTCGCTGAGCTTGCGCGGCCTGGGGCCGATCCGCACGCTGACCCTGCTCGACGGCCAGCGTGTGGTCGGCGCCAACGTTACCGGCGTGACCGACGTCAGCCAGTTTCCGCAACTGCTGATCAAGCGGGTGGACGTGGTCACCGGTGGCGCCTCGGCGTCCTACGGTTCGGACGCCATCGGCGGCGTGGTCAACTTCATCACCGATAAAAAATTCGAGGGCTTCAAGGCCAATCTCGAAGGCGGCATGACCAAGTACCACGACGACAAGAACGGCACCTTGCAAGCCGCCTTCGGCAAGGCCTTTCTGGACGACCGCCTGCACGTGACGGGCAGCGTGGAGTATGGCCGCGAGAAGGGCATCGAATCGCCGGGCTTTGGCGAGGTGGGGCCGAACGGGCGCACCTGGTACAAGAACCCGGCGTTCCAGATTCGTCCGCTCGGGCAGACCACCGACGGCAGGCCGCAATACACGGCCATTGAACACGCGCAGCAGTACCAGTACGCCAAATACGGTTTGATCACCAACGGCCCCTTGCAGGGCACGGCGTTTGGCGCCAATGGCCAGCCTTACCGTTTCAATTATGGCTCGAACGGCGTGCCGACCGGCACCGGTTCTGTGACCAATTGCATCAATCCATTCTGCATCGGCGGCGACTTGAGCGGCAGCGTTGGCGCCGGCACCAACCTGGCCATGGACCTGACGCGCCAGGTGGCCTATACGCGCGTGGGCTTCGATCTCAGCCCCGACCATGAAATTTACCTGACTGCCAATTACGGCAAAGTGAAATCGCATTTTTCGCCAAACCCCGGCGCTGCCAAAAACGCCAACCTGACCATCCAGTGCAGCAATCCCTACCTGCCAGCCTCGATTGCCGCCGCCTGCGCCGCCAATAACATCACCAGTTTCCAGTACGGCACCGCCAACGCCAGTTTCCCGGAAAATATCAATGTGCACCCCACGCGTGAAATGAAGCGCGTGGTGGTGGGCGCCAACGGCAAGTTCGACCTGGCTGGCAAGCAGTGGTCGTACGACGCCTACGCCGAACATGGCGTCAACCGCACCGACATCATCGTGCGCGACATGACGCTCAATGCGCGCTACAACGCCGCCATCGACGCCGTGCGCCTGGCCGACGGCAGCATCGCGTGTCGCAACCCGGTGGCGCGCGCCTCCGGTTGCCGCCCCTTCAACGTGATCGGCGACGTGGCGGTGGACCCGGCAGCCTGGAAGTACATCGCCCCGGACAATGGCCCGCAGCAGCACACGCGCCAGACCCAGGACGTGGCCAGCATTAACTTGAACGGCGAAGCGTTCGCCTCGTGGGCGGGGCCGATTGCTGTGGCCACCGGCGCCGAATACCGCCGCGAACATTACCGCGTTACCGGCGACCCTTACGGCAACGGCATCTTTGCCGACAGCCCCAACACCGCGCAGTACCCGGCCGACCCGCTGCTCAATACTGCGGTGGGCAACAACTGGTACGCTGGTAATTATCATAATGCCCAGGGCACCTATAACGTCAAGGAGGCCTACCTGGAGCTGAATGTGCCGGTGCTCAAATCGGCCACCTGGGGTGAGGCCAATGTCAACCTGGCGGACCGGCATACCAAATACAGTACCTCGGGCCATGTGGAAAGCTGGAAGCTCGGCGCCAACTGGAAGACCGGCCTCGATGGCTGGCGTCTGCGCGCCGTCACCTCGAAAGATGTGCGCGCGCCGAACCTGAGCGAGCTGTATGCGGCGCAGGTGGTGGTCAACAATGTGGTGCAGTACCAGGGTAATACGGTCGCCATCCAGCAGCGCACTGTCGGCAATACCCGCCTGCGGCCCGAGATTGCGCGTAACACGGTAGTCGGCATCGTGCTGGCGCAGCCGTCGTGGGCGCCGGGCTTTTCGGCCTCGCTCGATTATTTCGACATCAAGGTCGATGGCGTGATTTCAGCGCTGACGGCGCAGCAGGAAGTGGATTTGTGCGTGGCCGGTAACCAGGAAATCTGCGGCGCCATGTCGCTTGGGAACGCGGTGGCAAGCAATAACTACGTGACGGTGCAGGCGTTTAACCTGGCCTCGCTGCGCGCCAAGGGCTATGACCTGGAGGCATCCTATCGCACCAATCTGAAGGACTGGGGCTTGCCGGGCCGTCTGACGCTGCGTGCGCTGGT
>JBEVNE010000015.1:0-13831 GCA_040508275.1 Duganella sp. | reverse complement strand
TGTTGGCGTCTCGTACGAAATTGCCGGCCTGGATGGTGCCGCCGCTCACGTCGATATTGGCGACCTGGGCGCCCGAGAGGTTGATGTCATTGCTTCCCGTGGTTTCCAGGCGCGCAGTGCCGGACATTTTCAGGCCCTGGAAGTAGCCGAGCTGGAAGGCGCCGGTGACGATGACCGTCTTGCCATTGCCGATGACGGCGGTATCGTTGGCGCCGAGGAACGAGGGGTCGCAGGTATAGGTATCGCCGTCTCGGGTGCAGCCGCTGACATTGCCATTGAAATTGACATTACCGGCCTGCGCCAGACCGGTCAGCAACAGGGTACTCAGAACCAGCCACAGGAATCGCAACATTATTTCTCTCAGGTAAAACGCCTGCCTGAATTATAGGCGCTTTACCTTCGAGAAATTGCCGTGTGGCATATAACACACGTTTACTTGCCGCGTTTCACCTTGCCGAATGCCTCGCCAGCCTTCCACGTCTGCATCACCGGCGCATTGGCGACGTAGTAGCCGAGGTTGAGCGTGAACTGCGCCTGCTGCACCATGCCCGACAGGTCCCACTGCGGGCGGTACTCGTCGGTCACCTGGTGGTAGTCCTTTTTAAAGGCCACCAGCTTGGCGCGCGACGCCTCCAGGTCTTTCACGAAAGTGAAGTGGCCGTCGCCCGAGAACACGGCAGAGCCGACGTTGAAGGCCGGGATGCCCGCCTTGGCAAACACGAAGTGGTCGGCGCGGAAGAACGCGCCCGACAGGTCGGGAATGGCCGGCGCCAGGGTCAGGCCCATTTTCCTGGCCACCGCGCCCGATGCTTCATACAGACTGCTGCGCTCGGCGCCGGCGACGCCGATGTCGGACGTCTTGCCGACGAAGTTCATGCTGTCGAGGTTGAGATCGGCCGTGGTTTTATCGAGCGGCCAGGCCGGGTTTTGCACGTAGGCGGCAGCGCCCAGCAAGCCTTGTTCTTCGGCGGCCGGCCACAGGAAGACCTGGGTGCGTTTGGCCGGATGCTTGACCGCTTCGGCCGCCATGACCAGCAGGGCGGCGGTGCCGGACGCATTGTCGATGGCGCCGTTGTAGATGCGGTCCTTGCGGTCTTTTTCCGGATTGCCGCTGGCGTCGTCCATGCCCATGTGGTCCCAGTGCGCCGAGTACAGCACTGCCTCTTGCTTGAGCTTGGGATCGGTGCCCGGCACGATGCCGGCCACGTTGAATTCTTCGATCTGGCGCACGGTGCTGCGGATCTGGCCATGCACGCGGGTTTTCAGGTCTACTGGCGTAAAGTCGCGCCGCTCGGCGCTGGCGCGCAGCTTATCGAGGTCGAAGCCGGCGGCGGCAAACAGCGAGCGTGCCGTGTCTTCGTGCAGCCAGCCTTCCACCGGGTTGCCCTTGCCGGCCAGGTGGAAACGTTCGTGGCTGAAACCATTGGCCGGCACGCTCCACGGATACGACGCCGACGGCGTGGTATGGATCAGCAGGGCGCCGGCGGCGCCACGGCGCACCGCTTCCTCAAACTTGTACAGCCAGCGGCCGTAATAGGTATAGGCCTTGCCGGCGAAACGGTTCGGTTCTTCAGCGGTCGGTTGCGGGTCGTTGACCATCATCACCAGGATCTTGCCTTTGACATCCTGGCCCTTGTAGTCGTCCCAGTTTTCTTCGGGCGCATTGGCGCCATAGCCGACGAACAGCAGCGGCGCATCGATGTTCACCTGCTCCTTGCCGCTCATGGTGCCGATCAGGATCTCGGCGCCGACCTTGGGCGTGATGGTTTTGCCGGCAATGTCGAAGTTGAGCGCGCTGCCCGCTTGCAGGCGAGTGCCTTCGATCTTGACGGACTGGCGGTAGGTGCCATCGGCCAGCGGCTTGAGGCCAATCAGCGCTGCCTGACTTTCCAGGTAGCGCACGGTGAGGGCGCCGCCGCGCTGGCCGGTACCGCGGCCTTCAAACAGGTCGTCGGCCAAAAAGGACAGGTGGGCGCGCAGCGGCGCTTCGGTAACGACCGGTTGAGCGGCGTGGGCTTGCAGTGGCAAAGCCAGAGTGAAGCCGAGGCTGGCGGCAATGGCGAAAGGGGTAAGGCGCATGGAAACTCCGAAACAGGAAAGCGGATCATCTTACTGCAATCTGCAGCGCTTTGTAAGCGAGTGTAAGTGTGCGTAAGCGAGTGTAATCCTCGTCAACGCGATAGCGGGGTGCGCCGTTTTTTGCCTATGACTGCGAATGATTGCAGTCATATTGAAAAAGCAGGGTCAGTTACTAAACCATATAAACGATTTAAACTTTATAGACCAAGGAATACACATCATGAAAAAAATCGCCGCTACCCTGATCGCCACCCTGTTCGCTGGCGCCGCTTTTGCTCAAACGCCTGCTCCAGCAGCACCGGCAGCACCAGCGACCCCGGCAGCACCAGCCGCCACGGCAGCCCCGGCAACGCCTGAAGCGCCAGCCAAGCACGCCGCCAAGCATGACGCCAAACACGCTGCCAAAAAAGACCACGTGAAGAAAGCCAAGCCGGCACCGGCTGATGCTGCAGCGCCGGCAGCACCAGCACCAGCACCAGCACCCGCAGTCAAGTAATTAAGTAATCAAGCGACTGCAACCCCTGTCGCTACCGCATAATCCGTCATTCCGCATCGGCGGACCGCCGCAAAAGCGGGATGACGGATTGACGGCTATGGAAATAACGGTGCTGTGCTGATCATCAAACCTTCTTCTTTCTACCTGCGCTCCAGCTCCTTGAGCAAAGCGCGGTGGAAGCCTTCCGGGTCTTCCATTTGCGGCGCATGGCCCTGGCCGGGGAATTCCACCAGGCGGCTGCCGGGAATGCTGCGGGCGGCTTGTTTGCCCAGCAGTTTGTAGTTGCCGATTTTCGCCTTGACGGCCGCTGGTGCAATGTCGGCGCCGATGGCGGTGGTGTCGGCGTCGCCGATCAGCAGCGTGGTGGGCACCTTCAGCAGCGGAAACTCGTACACCACGGGCTGGGTGTAAATCATGTCGTAGATCAGTGCCGAATTCCAGGCCACCACCTGCTTGCCCGGACCGTTGAACAGGCCGGCCAGCATGTCAACCCAGCGTTCGTATTCCGGCTTCCACTTGCCGCCGTAATAGGTTTTGCTTTCGTAAGCGCGTATGCCGTCAGCGCTGGTTTTCAGTTCGCGCTCATACCATTGATCGACGCTGCGCCCCGGTACGCCGAGCGCCTTCCAGTCTTCCAGCCCGATCGGGTTGACCATCACCAGTTGCGCGGTCGCCTGCGGGTACATCAGCGCATAGCGCGTGGCCAGCATGCCGCCCGTTGAATGGCCGATCAGGATCGCCTGGCGCACGCCGATGTGCTTGAGCAGCGCATCGGTGTTGGCCGCCAGCTGCTGAAACGTGTACTGGTAATGGGATGGCTTACTCGACGCGCAAAAGCCGATCTGGTCGGGCGCCACCACGCGGTAGCCGGCGCCAGTGAGGGTTTTGATGGTTTCTTCCCAGGTGGCGCCGCAGAAGTTCTTGCCATGCATGAGCACTGCCGTCTTGCCATTGGCGACTACGGTCGGCGCCACGTCCATGTAAGCCATTTGCAGCTGCTGGCCCTGCGAGCTGAAGTCGAACTGCTGGAGCGGATGCGGATAGCGGAAGCCTTCGAGCCGGCTACCGTAGCTGTAATCGCTTGCTGCCAGTACGGGGGCGGTTGCAGCCATGCCCAGCGCTGTCAGCAGGGAGGAGAAAAATATGGTCGGGGTGGACATGTTGGCAATCTCACTAGGGTGGGCAGCCGACAATATAGGCTTTTGAGGCAAATGCCACCCTTAAACGACGCTTAAAGCCGCCTGTTTCGCGCAAAATGCCGCCTGAGCGGCTGAGACAGGGTAAACTACGCCCAAATTTCTTTCGCAATTAGGCGATTCGAACATACTTGTGAGTGACGCCATGTCTGATACCCCCATTTCCCCCCTGCTGTTTACCGATCTTCACCTGAGCGCGCCGCTGATCAAGTCGCTCAAGGACGTCGGTTACGAGTCGCCATCGCCGATCCAGGCGCAGACCATCCCGCTGCTGCTGGAAAATCTCGACGTACTGGGCCAGGCCCAGACCGGCACCGGTAAAACCGCAGCGTTTGCACTGCCGATCCTGTCGCGCATCGACATCAAGCAATCTTCTCCGCAGGCGCTGGTGCTGGCGCCTACGCGCGAACTGGCGATCCAGGTCGCCGAAGCTTTCCAGACCTATGCCGCGCATATTCCCGGCTTCCACGTGCTGCCGATTTACGGTGGCCAGAGCTATGGCCCGCAACTGTCGGCGCTGCGTCGCGGCGTGCACGTGGTGGTGGGTACGCCCGGCCGTGTGATCGATCACCTCGACAAAGGTTCGCTCGACCTGTCCAAGCTGAAAACCCTGGTGCTCGACGAAGCCGACGAAATGCTGCGCATGGGCTTTATCGACGACGTTGAACGGATTCTGCAGGAAACGCCGGAGTCGCGCCAGACCGCGCTGTTCTCGGCCACCATGCCGTCCGCCATCCGCCGCATCGCCAACACCTACCTGCGCAGCCCGAGGGAAGTCACGGTAGCCGCCAAGACCGGCACCAACGAGAATATCCGCCAGCGCTACTGGCTGGTGTCGGGCATGCACAAGCTCGACGCGCTCACGCGCATCCTTGAAGCCGAAGATTTCGACGGCATGATCATCTTCTCGCGCACCAAGCTCGGCACCGAAGAACTGGCGCAAAAACTGCAGGCCCGTGGCTTCTCGGCGGCGGCCATCAACGGCGACATCCAGCAGGCCCAGCGCGAGCGTACGATTGCCCAGCTCAAGGAAGGCAAAATCGACATTCTGGTAGCGACCGATGTGGCCGCACGCGGCCTCGACGTCGAGCGTATCAGCCACGTGGTCAACTACGACGTGCCGCACGATCCAGAGAGCTATACCCACCGGATTGGCCGCACCGGCCGCGCCGGCCGTAGCGGCGAAGCGATCCTGTTCATCACGCCGCGCGAAAAAGGCCTGCTGAAAATGATCGAGCGCGCCACGCGCCAGCCGATCGGCATGCTCGAACTGCCCACCATCCAGGCGGTCAACGACGTGCGTATCGCCAAGTTCAAGCAGCAGATCACCGATACCCTGGCCCAGGGCGAGCTGGAACAGTTCCAGTCGCTGATCGAGGATTTTGAGCGCGAGCAGAACATCCCGGCGATTGAAATCGCCGCCGCGCTGGCCAAAATGGCGCGCGGCGACGTGCCGCTGCTGCTCGACAAAAAACAGCAGACGCAGTGGGAAGAGCGTCCGGCCCGTGCCGATTTCGACCGTCCGGAGCGCGCGGATCGTTTTGATCGCGGCGACCGCTTTGACCGTGGTGATCGTGGTGACCGCGCTGACCGCAGCGAACGCTTCCCGAAAAAAGAACGCATCGTGCGTGCGCCCGATCCAGGCATGGAAACCTTCCGCATCGAAGTCGGCTACCAGCATGGCGTCAAGCCGGGCAATATCGTTGGCGCCATCGCCAACGAAGGCGGCATCGATTCCAAGCATATCGGCCGTATTGAAATCTATGACGATTACGCCGTGCTCGACATGCCCGACAACCTGGCGCCCGACGTGCTCGAGCACCTGGCCGGTATCCGCGTGGCTGGCCAGGCGCTGCGCATCCGCCGCGACAGCGAAGGTGCACCGGCAGTGCCGGCGGCGCCGGCAGGCGCATTTGCCGACAAGGCCAAACCGGTGAAGCCGGCCAAGCCGGCTGCTGCAGTTGCTGCTGCCACTGCTGCACCGGCAGCATCGCCGCTGGCGCGCGCGGCCCGGATCGATCCGGCCGAACTCGAAGCGGAAGCGCCGAAAAAGAAAAAGGACAAGCCCGCCAAGGTGGCCTTGCCGATGAGCGCCTTCCGCGTGGAAGTAGGCAGCAACAACGCCGTCACGCCGGCCAACATCGTCGGCGCCATCGCCAACGAAACCGGTTTGGAAGCGCGCCTGATCGGCCGCATCGAAATCTTCGACACCTACAGCATGCTGGAACTGCCGGACGGCATGCCCAATGAGCTGTTCAAGCACCTGGGTAAAGTCTGGGTGGGCGGCGCCCAACTGATGATCAGCCACGCCGACCGCATGCCGCCGGAATCGGCCAAGTCCACGCCGCCCAAGCCAGCCGCGCCGAAGAAAAAGCCGGTCGGTAAAAAATACTGATGCGGCGCGGGAAACCCGCTAAACAGTATTGAGCATAAAAAAGGGCCGAAAGGCCCTTTTTTACGTCTGCACGGCGAAGGTGCGGCTGGGCGCCGGCGCGCACCAGGAAAAAGCTTGTCGAAGCGCCAAGGTGGTGCCCGCGTCGTTTCCCTTCAAACGTTCTCATAGTAGAACGATCGACACGGTTATCTGGCCCGCTTATTGCATAAGCCACGGCACAAATGTGATAAGCGGTGCGCTCGACGCCCCTCAACCTGGAGACAAGCTGTAGGGATCGGAACAAGCAATGTCGTCATTCAGGAAACTGTGGAATCTCTTCATCGACGCTAGCGGCGCTGATGTTGCTGCGTAACGATCTGCTGCACTACCAGCAGCCGTCGCCGCGCACCATCCGCATCCTGTGGATCGACCCCGGGCAAAGTCATGCCTATGTCTATGACGTATCGGCGCGCTCGGCCGAGGTCGAACCGGTTCAATTGGCTGCGCTGCATGCCGACCTGCGGGCCGGCCATGCCATCGTGCTGGAAAACGATCCTTACCTGATGCTGGTCTGCCAGGAGCTTTTGCCGCCCAAGTACCTGCAATTGCGCGCACGCGCATGGGAAATCATTGCGCCGCTGGTGGCGCAGGAACCGGACATCTACGATGCGCGCTTGCGCGGCCAGATGATCGCGCGCGCCACCATCAGCCAGCAAGTCTCGCACCCCACTATTTACCGCTACCTGAGGCGCTACTGGCAGCGTGGGCAAACTCCCAACGCGCTGCTGCCCGATTACAGCAATTCTGGCGGCAAGGGCAAGGTGCGGCAATCCTCGGCCGGCATCAAGCGTGGGCGGCCGCGCAAGAACGGCGCCGGTGACGGACCGGGTCTGAACGCCGACGAAGAAATTCGCCGTATCTTCCGCGTTGCCGTCGCCCGCTACGATGCCGCCCACGCACGCTTCTCGCGGCTGGGCGCCTATCAGCAGATGCTGGGGGAGTTCTTCATCGAGCGCCGCATCGACCCCGACACCGGGCGTGTGCAGGCCATGCCGGCGCGCAGCACCTCCATGATGCCAACCTTTGGCCAGTTCAATTACTGGCTTGATCATGACGACGACCGCCCGCCCGAAGCGGCGCGCCGCCATGCCGGCGGTGCAGCGCCGGCTGCCATGCAGTCACCACTACCGCTGATCAGCGCCATGAACGCCCCGGCCGGCCGTCCCGGCGCCAGCTACTACTTGCAGGCTGTCTGCGCCGACGTGCAACTGGTGTCGCGCGTGGACCGCGAGCAGGCCATCGGCCGTCCATGCATTTACGTGGTGACCGATAGCTTCAGCCGCATGGTCACCGGGATTCACATCGGCCTGGGCACACCTGGCTGGGAGCAGGCCATGCTGGCGCTGGCGCATTGCAGCGCCGACAAGCAGCGCTACAGCCTGCAGTACGGCCGCCATATCGACGCCACTCAGTGGCCATGCCGTCACCTGCCAGACATGTTGTACCTGCAAGGCGCGCTGGCTGGCGGCTGGAATGGCGAGACGCTTCTCAACAACTTCAACTTGCGCTGTGTTGCCGCCGACAGTGGGCCGGATGACTGGAAGACGGTGCTGGCGCGGCGCTTCCGGCTGCTGTCGGCGGACCAGGAGGGCGCTACGAGCCGCCTCGATGGCGTACTCGATATTGCGCAGTTTACGCGCATAGTCATCGACTGCATCCTGTACTACAACAACCGCCATCCGCAGCCTTTGGCTGCTTCCAGCGCCAGCACCAGCGCCGCCAGGCTATGGGACTGGGGCGTATTGCATCGCAGCGGCGCGCTCAAGACCTATCCCGAACACCTGGTCCATTGCAGCCTGATGCCGGTGGCCTCAGCCATGGTGGATGGCGCCGGCATCCACTTTGCCGGCGGTGTGTATGCCTGCTCCCTTGCTGAGCAGGAGCGCTGGCACGAGCGTGCGCGCCAGCGCGGCGCCTGGCAGGTGAGGGTGGCCTACGACCCCTCCAACCTGGATACGGTCTATCTGCTTGACGTTGCCGCGCCGATGCTGTTCCAGGCATGTCAACTGGCCGACAGCGATAGCGCCAGGCGCGGCCTGTGCAGCGCCGAACGCGCGCATCTGCCGTTGGCCAACCCACTGGCTTGGGTTGGCGCTACATCCTCTTCCAGCCATCACGGCGCCCCCGTCATCGCCTGATTTCACCTTTCTGGCACTAGCCCCATGCGTGTGGTGCACCTTAGCAGGTGCGCTCGCCAAATCTTCGCGCCACTTCGCGCCATCTGCTGGTGCGCGCGCACCTGCACCGCGCCCGTTTGGAAAAAAATAAAGTCCATTCAAGAGAAATAAAGTTTATACGGCAGCGGCGATTACATAGGGTATCCGCATGCCTGAGGACTCTGGCGAAATAACTTTGTTCAACAAACGGTGCCTTATGCTGTAAGGGTTTGTTGTGATATGAGCGATGTTTATTTTCTTTCTATTTATGGCACGCGGCTTGCTAAGTTTGAACTATGGGAACGCAAGTTACCCGGCTGACCGATCCCCAGAATGGCGAGGAAATAGATGGAAAGTAAAATAGTAAAACCGTTTACATCGTTTAAATCAGCTAAATCGTTTAGCGCATTCACCAGGAGGGATTTTTTACGCAAGGTGGCCGCCGTTGGCGGCACCGGCCTGCTGCTCAATACCATGAGCGCGTGGGGGATGGGGATCGCTTCCAGCAGCTCGGCGCCGCCGGTGCTGAGCGGCAGCGGCAAGGGCCGCAAGGTGGTGATACTGGGCGCCGGCCTGGCTGGCCTGACGGCCGCCTACGAGCTGGGCAAGCTGGGCTACCAGTGCCAGATACTGGAAGCGCGCAGCTTTGCCGGCGGCCGTTGCCAGACTGCGCGCAAGGGTTTCAGCCTGACGGAACTCGGCGGCGACAAGCAGACCTGCACGTTCGACGAAGGTCACTATATCAATCACGGTCCGTGGCGCATTCCGCTGCACCATCGCTCCACGCTGCATTACACGCGGCTGTTCGAAGTACCGCTGGAAGTGATGGTCAACGAAAACGACCATTCTTATGTGTATTCAGAAAATGCCGGCCCGTTCTCGGGCCAACGCCTGCGCATCAAGGAAATCAAGGCCGACATGCGCGGTCATGTGGATGAACTGCTGGCCAAGTCCATCAAAAATCATCAGCTCGATGAAGCGCTGACTGCCGACGACCAGCGCCTGCTGCTCGATTACCTGGTGCATGAGGGCCAGTTGTCCGGCACCGACCTGCAATACCGTGGCCGCTCGGGGCGCGGCTACACCGTGTATCCGGGCGCCGGCATGGAGCCGGGACCCGGGCGAGCGTCCGATCCGCTCGGTTTCAGGGAGTTGTTGGCGTCCAAGCTGGGCAACGTCTACAGCGCGGTGCAGGATTTTCCGATGCAGGCCACCATGTTCCAGCCGGTCGGTGGCATGGACGCGATTCCCAAGGCCTTCGAAAAGCGCCTGGGCAAGGTGATCCGCTACCGTGCCGAGGTGCAAAGCATACGCCAGAACGACCAGGGCGTGACCATCGCCTACAAGGATACGGCCAGCGGAAAATCGAGCAGTGTGACGGCAGACTATTGCCTGTGCACGATTCCGCTGTCGGTGCTGCGCCAGATCGACACCGATTTTTCGGACAAGTTTAAAAAAGCCGTGGCCACCGTGGCGTATGCTCCGGTGGGCAAGATCGGCCTGCAGATGAAGCGCCGCTTCTGGGAAGAGGACGACCATATCTATGGCGGCCATGTCCTCACCGACCTGCGCGGGATTAACACCATTTCGCTGCCGTCATCCAACTGGCAAAAGAAAAAGGGCGTGCTGCTCGGTTATTACCAGTACCAGACCGCGGCGATCGAAGTCAGCGCACTGACGCCAGCCGAGCGCGCCGAATTCGCTGTCGCCGCCGGCGAAAAAATCTTCCCGCAGTACCGCAAGGAATACGAGAACGCCTTTTCGGTTGCCTGGCATCGCGTGCAGTACAACCTTGGCGGCTGGGCCGAGTGGACCGACAAGACCCGCGCCGCCGCCTATCCCACCCTGCTCGAAGGCGAGGGCAGGGTCATGCTGGCCGGCGAACATCTGAGCTACCTGACCGGTTGGCAGGCCGGCGCCATCGAATCGGCCTGGCAGCAGATCGCCCGCATCCATGAAAGGGCCAGCGCATGAAGCACTTTCTGATTTCTGCCGGCCTGGTAGCTGCGGTGGCGATGGGCTTGCCGGCAGCTGCGGCGCATGCCGACGACGGCAAGGCGTTGTTTCTGAAAAACTGCGCCGCCTGCCACCAGGCCAGCGGCAAAGGGATTCCGGGCGCCTTCCCGGCGCTGGCCGGCAATCGCTTTGTCACCGGCGACCATGGGCAACTGGCCGAGGTGCTGCTCAAGGGACGCGGCGGCATGCCTGATTTTAGCGAGAACATCAACGACCGCGATATGGCCGCCATTCTGAGCTACGTGCGCAGTGCATGGGGCAACAAGGCCGATGCCCTGACTGAAGACGAAATACACAAGCTGCGCACCGCGCTCGGCGTTGCGCAGTATGGAAGCGCCGAAATGTCGAACAAACACTAACCACCACACTCCGGAAAAACCATGAAAAAAATCCTCGCCACCGTATTCTCCCCGATCGCCTTCGGCCTGCTGTGCAGCGCTGCCATGAGTGCTGCTCATGGCGCCGACATCGTCCGTCACAAGATTCCCAATTCCGATTTTCCGATTGCGCAGGCGGTCACGATTCCGGCCAGCGCCACCATCCACTTCATCAGCGGCCAGGTACCGGCAGTGATCGACAAGGCCGCGCCGGGCGACTCGGTGGCGGCCTTTGGCGACACCAGGGCGCAGACCGAGACGGTGCTCAAAAAGATCAAGGAGATCCTCGAAGGCATGAAGCTGCAGATGTCCGACGTCGTGAAAATGCAGGTCTTCCTGGTCGGTGACCAGGCCAAGGGCGGCAAGGCCGACACCAAAGGCTTCATGGAAGCCTACACCCAGTACTTCGGCGGCGCCCAGCCCAACCTGCCGGCGCGCGCGGTGGTGCAAGTGGCAGCGCTGAGCAATCCGGGCTGGCTGGTCGAGATCGAAGTGGTCGCCGCAAAAAAATAAACGCTGGTGCAGGTCCAGATACAAGTGCAGATTTTTACTTTGTTGTTCATTCAAAAATAGGGATATAAAAATGATGCATAAAGCCACACTCAAGATCGGCGTTGCCGCCGTTCTGTCGACGCTGACCGTCGGCGCAGCCTGGGCGGCTGCGGACGACGCGCCGCAGGCCAGCGCCGCCGCTGCAGCCGCCGCGCCCGTCGAGGCCGGACCAACTGCCTCGGTGATCGTTACCGGCACGCGCTCCAGCGGCATGAAAGCCGAAAACAGCGCATCGCCGATCCAGGTGCTTGACTCTGCCTCGCTGCAGCGCACCGGCCAGCCTGACCTGATCCAGGCGCTGGCGCAAAATCTGCCCTCGTTTACCGCGCAAGCGTTTGGCGGCGATACCGCCAACCTGACCCTGTCGGCGCGCCTGCGCGGCCTGAGCCCGAACAACACGCTGGTGCTGATCAACGGCAAGCGCCGCCACGGCACCGCCAACCTGGCCGTGCTGAGCGGCCCGTACCAGGGCGGCGCCGCGGCCGACCTCAATTACATCCCGGTGGCAGCGATTGATCATATCGAAGTGTTGCAGGACGGTGCAGCCGCCCAATACGGCTCGGACGCCATCGCCGGGGTGATCAACATCATCCTCAAATCGAATAACCAGGGCGGCACGGCGTCGGTCACCGGCGGCGGTTACGGTGACGGCGGTGGCCGCACCGGCGACGGCGCCGCCAACTTTGGCCTGGAGCCTTTCAAGGACGCCTTTTTGAGCGTGACCGTGGAATCCAAGTACCACGGCTTCAGTGACCGGGGCGGTATTGACCCGCGCGTGGTCGATCCGCGCAATGTCGCCACCATTCCCGGCATGACGCAGATCCCCGGCTATCCCTACCTGAACAAGATCCAGGGCGACGCCCAATACCATCTGAATATACTGGCGGCCAATTTTGGCTGGGACATCACGCCTGACACCCAGTTGTATTCGATTCTCACCGCCGGCCGCAAGGAAGCGCGCGCCTACGAAAACTACCGCCTGCCCAACCGCGTACCGCGCCTTTACCCGCAAGGCTTCTCGCCGAAAGAAGCGATCAAGCAGGACGACGTTGGCCTGACGCTGGGCCTCAAGGGCAAGCTGGCCGGCTGGAACACCGACCTCAGCTCCACCTATGGCCGCGACAAGTCGCGCATCAGCGTCGAGGACTCGGTCAATGCCTCGCTGTTCAACGATACCGGTTCCTCACCGACCGAATTCCGCGCCGGCGCCTTCATCGCCAGCCAACTGACCTCCACGCTGGAAGCGAGCCGCGAGTTCGACATCGGCTGGAGCAAGCCGCTCAACGTCGCCGCCGGTGTTGAATACCGCATCGACAAATACGCCATCGAAGCGGGCGACCCGGCCTCGCGCTACAAGGAAGGCTCGCAGTCGTACCCGGGCTTTTCGCTGACTGACGCCGGCAGCCACCGCCGCACCAACAAGGCCGCCTACCTGAACTTTGCTGGCAATCCGGTGCAGGATCTGACGCTGGACCTGGCGGCGCGTTATGAGCATTTCAGCGATTTCGGCAGCGCCCGCGTCGGCAAGCTGACCTCGCGCTACGAAGTGACGCCGACGGCGGCCGTGCGCGGCACCCTGAGCAATGGCTTCCGCGCGCCGACCCTGGCCGAATCGTATTACTCGGCCACCAACGTCGGCCCGACCAGCGCGTTCGTGCAGCTGGCCCCCAATTCTCCGGGAGCGCGGCTGGTCGGCGTCAATGGCCTGAATCCGGAAAAATCCAACAACATCAGCGTGGGCCTGGTGTTTAACCCGGCCAGCAATCTGAACGTCACGCTCGACGTCTACCAGATCAAGATACGCGACCGTATCGTCGGTTCCGGCTCGCTGTACGGCTCCGGGGGGGCGATCAACTCGCCTGCCGTGGTGGCGGCGATTCTGGCCAATGGCAATGTCCTCGACAGTACCGTCAGCCAGACCGGCATCAACATCTTCTCGAACGCTGTCGATACCCGCAGCCGTGGCCTGGAATTTGTCGCCACGCTGGGCGATAGCTATGGCGGCTATGGACGGGTGGACTGGTCGATTGCCGCCAACTACAACAAGGTGGAGGTGACCAAGATCAACCAGGCGCCATCGCAACTTCTGCCGCAAACGCTGCTCGACAAGGCCGCCATTTCCAACCTCGAGACCACCTCGCCCAAACTGCGCGTGAACCTGGGCGCGCTGTGGAAGGTCGGTAACTGGACCGTCAACCTGCGTGAAGCGATTTATGGCAAGTCGAGCGACTATGCCAGCCAGGACGGCGCGGTGTATCACAAGAACGAGATCAAAACCCGCCTCATCACCGACCTGGAAGTGGGCTACAAGATCAATCCTGCTTGGTCGGTGGCGGTGGGCGCGAACAATCTGTTCAATCTTTACCCGAACGGCATCAATCCAGCCTTGCTGGCCGACCAGCGCGCGGCGCTCGACAATGCCGCCGTGACGGTGCTGCCGTCGTTCTCGCCGTTTGGCATCAATGGCGGCTACTACTACGCCAGGGCCAACTACAAGTTCTGATCGATTCGTGGGGATGTCCTTT